>CALKAQ010000135.1 GCA_937983075.1 uncultured bacterium
AATCAGGCTGAATATCTTCGTCGCTTGTGTCCGGGGGGGTGTACCAGCTGCTTTTCTGCATTAGCATAAAACGCTGCTGCTGCTTTTGGATCGCTCTCTGACTCGCTTCGGCAAAGGCTTGGCGGAGCTCCGGAATGGTTGTCTCCGTCGCCGAGCGGGCAAAACCGCTAGCACAAGCTTTCAGATCGTCGTTTAACTTAGTCGCCAAAATTGCATCTACGGACATCATGTTCATTCCCCTCCTTTACATTTCCAAAAAGCTGTAAAGCTGCCTAATGCGCTCCTCACATTCACGCGCCTGGTTTTCGATGAATTCCTTGAGTTCGGGGTCACGGCTCTGTTCCGCCATGTTTTGATAGGCGACAAGATTTGCCGACTCACTGCGAATGTGTTCCTGGAGGTGAATGAATTCATGCGCTGCGAGTCTGCTCATGGGCGTTGCCTCCTTTGGATAACCTGGTACGTCATCCAGTGTCTCTTCGGGCTGACGAAACAATGCAGGTATTTCAGACCAGGCGAGGCAGTACGCCACACCGAAAAGCTCCGTTTACCGTTGCCAGGTGGAATTGCCTCCTCCTTGCAGAGGGATTAAATTCCATAGACTTGACGGACAATACTCCGATTTATAAACTTAAGGACGATAGACTGGGTACTCCTGTCCGATTCATCGTGCTGCATGCACCTTGGAGGTTGCGATATGACCTATGTATCCCCTTATCCGGGAATAAATTCAGATTTATTCCGACAACTTATGCACAACGTTTCGGCGCCCGGCGTCATCTCCCTTCGAAAAGATGAAGACCCCGCCGAAGGAGGTCCGTACATGATGGGCGATGATGACTTGGATATCCTCACCGAAATTCATGAATGGGTCGAGCGCGAAGACATCGCGGAAATCACCGAAGATCTCGACCAGGAATGTCACGAGTATCAAGAGGATCCGGAAGAAACCGCCCCGTCATTCCCTGCTCAGTGAGCAAATACGTGATTGCCATACTGAACAGCCACCGGTCTGCTCCATATCCACGGACTCACCGGCTTGTACGGGTTCCAGAAGAAGATGCTCCCATACGTCGGATCCCAGCCGTTGAGCGCGTCGATTGCGGCCCGCCGCGACTCTTCGGTCGGCGTCCGGCGCCAAATGAGTCCGTTTGTCACCGACTCAAAGGCGTGCGGCTGAAAAATCACACCGCTTAACGTATTAGGAAATTCCGGATGGCGTACCCGGTTCAAAATCACCGCGGCCACTGCAACCTTTCCGATATACGGCTCGCCTTGGGCTTCCGCTTCAATCACTCGGGCCAACAGATCGATGTCCTCGCTCCGCGTTCCCGCGACTCCTTGAGATGCGACGTCACCTCCACTGAACACCAACAGGGCAATTAGTGCGATACCGCACAAGACGGTTGTGAACAAACCTCCGTGTATCCAAGACGTCCTCAAGGTCATCGGCCCACCGCCCTCCTCGTTGATTCCGCTCCATACCATTCAAAATTCCCCTATGCAAACGGGGATATACGGTGGGCCCGCGGATTTCATTTCGTCACGCGCGTGCCCTGCGCGCGTTCTTTTATTACCGATGTCACACTTCCTTAACAGATTGGACATGTTTCTTTCTTATCCTTAAAGACAACGACGACCCATTATCACGTGCATTACGCAAGCCTGAAAAGGAGTGTCATGATGATGTTGACCCTGAGAGTGCAGAAACTGACGCAATTGCTGCAAAGAAGCAGTTCAAAGCTTGATTTTATGGCGTTGGCAGCGACCTTGCAAGGACTCATTCCCGGATCGAGCGTGTATATATTCAACCGCAGCGGAAAAGTGTTAGGCTTTTCGCTTGCGGGTGGTGTTGACGGCACGCCGTTCGACGCTGCGTGGCTGAAAAACGGTTTCGCGCCTGAGGCGATGAACACCGCAATGCTTGCCGTCGGCGCTCCTTCGATAGGAGTTGAAGCCAAACGCATTCTCGGCGAGCCCAGTGCCGGACTTTTCCCGATCATCGGTGATGGCCAGCGCGTCGGAACCTTATTGATCACGACGGCCGAAATCGACGACGCCGCCCTTGTTTTGGCTGAGTTTGCCGCAACCGCCATCGGCTGGTATTTGTCCCAAAAGCTCGGCGCCGAAGAAGAAGACCGTCTCGAGGAACGCCGCGCCGCCCATTTGGCCATCTCAAGTCTTTCCTATTCGGAAATATTGGCCATTCAGCTCATTTTTGATGAACTGGACGGCGACGAAGGACTCCTGGTCGCTTCACGCATTGCCGATGAAGCCGGCATGACACGCTCCGTCATTGTCAACGCCTTGCGGAAGCTGGCATCAGCCAATGTGATTGAATCCCGCTCGCTGGGCATGAAAGGTACCTATATACGCATCGTCAACAAAGAGATCCGCAAAGAGATCAACCGGCACAGGCTTCCGTATCCGAAGCCCCCTGCCCTCGCAAGAAAAGAAGCTTGACGCGACCGCATGGACATACCCCCTGGTGGAAGTCGGGAAGGGCGTCTGCCTTCCCGACTTTTCGCGTTTTCACCCCCTACGAGCTCGCCCGCAGCTCTTCCCCGTCTGTCTGGCGCATGGGCAGCGTCACCGTAAATCGCGTTCCTTCCCCCGGTCGGCTCGTCACATTGACATGTCCCCCGTGCCAATCGATGATCTCTTTGGCGATGACAAGCCCCAGACCGCTGCCATGACGACGGTGGCGCGATTTGTCCGCTTTGAAAAACCGCTCCCAGATGTACGGCAAATCTTCTTCGGCAATGCCTTCGCCGGTGTCTTCAACGATGAGTTCGATGTGCTCGCCCTGCTGCCGTGCCGTCACGCTGATCGTACCGCCTTCGGGCGTGTGCCGAATGGCGTTGTCCAACAAGTTGGAAAGGAGCTGCTCAATGCGGTCGGGATCGAGGACGACCGGGATCGGAAGGCCGGAGGTAGCGATCTGGGCGTGCACGCCTGCGCTTCGAATAGCGGGCCCCATCTTTTTGCACACCCGTCGGATAAGCACGCCGAGATCGGTTGGGCGCGTGTTGAGATCGATGCGTCCGCTTTCAAGCCGGTTTAAATCGAGCAAGTCGGAGGTGAGGCGATTCAGCCGCTGGGTTTCTTCCATGACGATCTCGAGATATTCACGGCTTTCGGCGGGATCCGTTTCCGGTTCAAGAGCGAGCTCCAAGTAGCCTTGAATGTTTGTCATCGGCGTACGCAGTTCATGCGACACGTTTGCAATCAGCTCGCGGCGCAGCCGCTCGAGATGGCGGCTGTCGCTGATGTCTTGAATCAGCGCCATGGCACCCCAAAGGCCTTCGTCGCCTTCCAGAGGCGAAACGGTGACACGGTATACCGCGGCGGTCGCGGATATTTCCCGCGTCGATGCTTTACGGCTTGTCAAGCAGGCGTCGAGCAGGACTTCCAAGTTGACATCCCGCCAAGTTTCAGCCACCGATTTGCCCTGTGCTTCCGCTTGACTGATGCCGAGAATTCGCTCCGCCGCCTCATTGATCAAGAAAATCCTGCGATCCAGATCAACCGCAATCACCGCGTCACGCATGCCGTTGAACACGAGATCGCGCTGCGCCTTCTCCCGCGCCAGCTGCCCAATGGTTTCATCCAAACGCTGGCTCAAGCGGTTGAAAGCGTGCGCCAAGCGGCCGATTTCTCCGTACGATCTCGCTTCGATTCGCCCTGAATAATTGCCTTCGCTTAGTTGATCGACCGCATCGGTTATCCGTTCGAGCGGCTTGGTGATAAAACGTGAAATGATGTAGCCGACGACAATGACAAGCAAAAATGTGGCCAAACCGATTTGAAAGATGACTTGCCGAATGCGCGCCAAGGTCGTCCGAACACCGAGAAGGGGCGTATAAACAACAATGCCTTTCAAGCTCTCCCATTTGGGCACGGGAACGCCGATGACCAGCATGTGTTCACCGAAACGCTCGTCGTACCCACGCGCTGACCACGGCTCGCCCTTCAACGGGTATTTGATTTCAACGTCAAACGGTTCAAAGCGCGGAATGCTGCTGTCGCGGCTCAAAATTCTAGTCGTGTTGTCCGCCAGCACAAAAACGACAATGCTGTTCGTAAACGCTTCAAAATAGCGAATCCGGTAGTAAAGATCGAGGGTCAATTGGGCGTCCAGCCCACCGATGTCTTCAGCCAGCCAAAAAATCTGATTGATGAGTTCTTGCTCCTTCGCCGCGTAAAAATGGCGTTCAACCATCACCGACGTCGCCAGACCGACGGCGGCGAGCACGGCGATGGTGAGCAGCAAATACGACAGCAACAGTTTGCTAAAGAGACTGCGCATCTATTTTCGCTCCGCTACTTCGAATTTGTACCCGATCCCCCATACCGTGCTGATATACTCACGTGCTCCGGAATTTCTCCCCAACTTTTCCCGCAAACGCGTGATATGAACGTCGATCGTCCGTTCATCGCCCCAATAATCGTGTCCCCATATGCGCTGCAGCAGGCGCTCACGCGGGAACACTTTGCCCGGATGTGCCGCCAAAAGTGCCAGCAAATCGAATTCCTTCGGCGTAAGGCGGATAGGCTGCCCGTCGAGCAGTACGGTGCGTTCGGCTGGATTGATCACCAGCCCCGGATGGACGATGGGCTCGTCAGCATGGTTGTCCTGCGCTCCTTGACGGCGCAAAACGGCCTTCACACGGGCAACGAGCTCGCGAGGACTGAACGGCTTGACCACATAGTCGTCGGCTCCCATTTCCAGCCCGAGCACGCGGTCAACCTCATCGCCGCGGGCGGTGAGCATGATCAACGGCGTACTGCTGCGTGCACGAATCTCACGGCACACCTCCCAACCGTCGACGCCCGGCAGCATGAGATCCAAGATGACGAGATCGGGATTTTCGGCGGCAAACAACTGCAGACCGGTTTTGCCGTCCTCGGCCTCCAGCACCGAAAAACCGTCGCGCTGCAGCGCAATGCGAACCAAGCGTCGTACGTTTTGTTCGTCTTCGATCACTAAAATTTCACTTGCCAAAACAAGCCGGCCCCCTTGCGACAAATGAGTTAATCACTTCGAAATATGTACGAATCAGTTCGGAAACAGGCCGTTGTTAGAATGAATACAGCACCCGACGGCAATCCCCTCTATGGCAGAATCACGATCAAATCCAAACTTAACCAAGCAAGGAGATTCAACTTCGTGTATAATGGCGCGGGACCTGGGTATAAATTGACCTCGCATTTCAACAGCGCTTCCCAATTTCGTAAAAAGGGGGGCGATGTCGGTGCGAAATGACGATGCACGCCATCCCCAGGATAAACAATGGATCCATCCGGAACGCATTCGGAAGGGAGGTTTGGCTGCTAAGCTCCTTTTTTACTTTGTCGGTGCAATCTTAGTCGGAACGTCCATTTGGTTGTGGAGCCGCATTTTTTTCACAATCCCGCCCTGATCACATTTAAAGGAGAGATCACTCCATGCACGCTACACACGAAAATGCAGTGCGCACAGGCAAGCGGCCCTTGATGATTGTTCTGGCGATCGTCGGGCTGAGCCTGCTCTTGGTCATTGCCAATTTGCGCCTAGGTACGGCACAGCGCAGCGATGAAGCGATTATTGCCGTCATCAACAATCAAGCCATCACGAAAAACGAGTTTGTCGACCGTATGATTGAACTTTACGGGGAAGCCACGCTGCAGCAGATGATCGATGAGCTTCTCCTGTCGCAGGCTATGGAGGCTGCAAATGTCGTTGTCACCGACGAAGACGTCCAAGCTCTCGTCGATGACCTCAGAAGACTGTATCCGGCCGATCCGGCATGGAACAACCCGGTCGCCGTAAGAGAAATCGAGCGCCAAGCCTACTTCCAAATCGGCCTCGAACGCCTCTTGGCTGACGAAATTGCCGTCTCCGACGCCGAAATCGACGAACTCTATGAACTCCAACGCGCCTGGTTCGGCGATATGGACGAGGAATCGGTACGCGAATACCTCCGCATTCAGCTTGAAAACGAGAAGTTCCAAGCCGCCGTGGGCAACTTGTTCACCACGCTTCGTCAAGAAGCGAGCGCTGAATTCTTCCTCAAGGATCACAACATCGACTTCGAAATCACCCTCTAAAAACCCGTCAAAAAGGGGCCGTCCCGAAATCGACCACCGGGCGGCCCCTTTCCTTCGTTGACATGTCCCAAATCGGCAGCGGTGTTTTACGACCACGGCAACCAAATCCAGCTCGCACCGGCGTCATCGCTTCGATAGACGTCGCCGTTCGGTGCGCCGATGACAAGATGGTTTGGATCGTTCGGGTTCAACGCAATGCTGTGGAGCCGCCGCCTCGGGGCGGACATCAAATAGTCCACGGTGCGCCCTCCGTCATGGCTCACCATCACACCGAGATCGGTTGCGAGCAAAATGCGCCCCGTACTGCGTTCGATCGCGATGTCAAACACATGGCGTTCGACGGCGGGCTTTCGCTCCCAGCTTGCGCCGCCGTCCCGGCTTTCGTACAAGCCTTGGAGCGCCCCCACAAACAGGCGCTCCGGTTGACCCGGTACAACGGCTAGCCCTTGCACCAGCAGCCGACTGTCGAGGGTCCCGGCATACCTCCATGAACTGCCGCCGTTGTCGGAGCGGTACAATCCGGCGCCGGGAATCCATACGTAGATGACACGGCCTTCGTTCGGCTCAGCTGCCACGGCAAGCACGTGTCCGGCGGGCAAGCCTTGCACCCGATGCCACACTCCGTCAGCATACCGCCACAACCCCTGATCGGCCGCGGCAACCCATACCGCGCCATTCGCATAGCTGATGTCATTGACGGTTTTACCGGCCAGCTCAGGCCACGCTGTTTCATCTGCCCGCAATGAATCCTGCTGTTCGCTCGCCAGCGTCAGCCCATCCGATGTTGCGGTCCACAAACCGTCCGGGCCAAAATCCACCCGATACAACGTACCGCCTTCTGGTACGGGACCGACACCACCGGCATCAATGGGTACGCCGGTGGCGAGTTCGTACATCCGCTGCAAATCCTCGAAGAAAAACGCACCGCGCAAATATTCCCGAGCCACTCCGTTCGGATCGATCACCCATGATTCCGGAATGGCCCACAGGCGATATTGATCGGCCACGCGACCGGTCTGGTCGCGCACGACGGTCATCGTCAGTTCAAGGCCCTTGGCGGCAAAATTCTCGTGATAGCGTCGAATCAAGTTCGTACCTTCACGCACGTTGACGTTGAGTATCGTCGCTCGATCCCCGTAACGTTCTTCAAAGGCTTGCCAAGCCGGAACGGCCTCTACGCACGTCGGACACCACGTTGCCCAAAAATGGAGGAACACCGGCTTGCCGCGCAAATCGCTCAAGCTCAGTTCCTGGCCGTCGGGTGTGAGCAGAGTAAAGTCGGGTGCTGCCTTGCCCACCTCGGCACGACTGTCGAGTGAAGCATTGTAAACGAGAGCGACGACAACGCCAACCACGATGAGAAGGAGCGGCCATGCACGGGTCCATCTCGCACGCTTCATCGATTCAGACACCGTTTTTCACACCTGCCTCACTGCGTTCGGAATGCTGCGTACGTCGGGCCTCTCTTTCCATCAGCGCAAGCGCCTCTTCTTTTAACCGGCTCCGCATTTCTCGATAAGCGATTTCATCGATTTCTCGGCGCCGAAATCGCATATCCAAATCGACAAGCGAATCCTTGAGCGTCCGTAAGGCGGGCAATTCGGCAGGTCGCCCTGCTGAACCTGCTCGTCGCCGCATCATCAACAAGACGCCGACCACGCCGCCGACGAGAACGAGCCCCCACGGAAACAGCCATGGGGTCACCCGGTCTTTGAGCGAAGCAAAAAAGGTGCCCGGATCACCGTGAATGAGATGGTTGTTGAGCAGCCTCATGTTTTCCCGCCGATTTACCGGCTCGAGCACGACTTGCCACACGTCGACGGCAGGTACGCCTTCCATTTGGTAAACACCAAATGTCACGCCTTCCAACGTTTCGTAGCCGAAAAACCTCAACGCTCCCCTGGGCCCTTCACCGGGGCCGACCCCCATGGCACGGTACCGGCCGGAGTCCACCCACAGCGTGACAAGGTCGGCAGGATACGGCATATTGCGCTGCAAAGCGAAAGGTATCGAACGAACGGGCAGCTCATATTGAAGCACGTAATTCCTGCTCTCTCCGGGAGCGATGGGACGTTGATCGACCACACGCGTCGCTTCCAGTCCGAGTGATTCCGGCGGCACGTTGTTGGCAACGATTTCAGTCGCCTGCAGCGGCACCGGAAGCAGAATTTCCTGCACCTCGTCGAAACCGACGTTTCGGACGGTGAGCAAATGCAATACGTGCATGTCGGGGCCTTGCTCGCTGGCGATCAAAAACATCTGGTCACTGACGATTTCGATCTGTGCCGCCGCCTGATGCGTGGCGGCGCCGAAGCTTATCCACAACACCAATTGGCACAAGATCAGGCAACGTACGCCCCAACGCCTTCTTCGCATGACAAGCAACCCCTTCATCACGATTCGGCCGGCCCTATGCCGCGCATCCGTCCCAAGCGCTCTTGCAGACCTTCCTTCAGCTCACGCTCCACGGCGGACCGGATCAGCTCTTCTTCGTCAACGGCTTGTCCGGCTGCAGCCATCAGTTCGGCCCGCAGCTCTTCATATTCACGTCGCGCCACTTTTTGCATCGCAAAATCGTACTCGAGTTCCCGCAAGGCCTCCAGCGCCCTTCGGGACGGAGCGGGCGATCGCTGCCGCCGCGGCCAGGCGGCAAAAACCGCTCCCGCCAACAGCACGACGCCTCCCGCCCAAATCCAGCCGACAAACGGATTCCAGAAAAATTGGAAGCCGACGAGCGATCCATAAGGTGTCCATCCGGCCAACACGGCGTAAAGGTCGCCCATCCAGGTGCTGTAAATTGCAACTTCGGTCTGAGCTCCCTGCATTTCAAAAAAGCCGGGGTACTCCAGCTTCATGGGCCGCAAATAGCCGAGCGTTCTGCCGTCCTTGAGAACGAGCAGATTGGCTGCGGTATACGGCACGCCCTGGCGTTCGCCGCGCTCAAGCCCTTCAAATACGACGGTGTACGGCCCTACTTGCTCCCGCGCGCCGACATTCATGCTGCGCAGGGTTTCGGTGTGATAATACTGGTGCCCTGCGATGCCGAGCACAATCAGCACGACGCCGAGATGCACAATGTAGCCGCCGTAGCGGCGGGGATTGCGGTTGAACAGCCGCGGCAAAACCAGCCAAGGCGAGTCGTCCGTAAAGCGCAAACGGGCCCATACGCCCTTGAGGATTTCGAGCAGAATGGTTGTCGCGACGAAGACGCCGCTGCCAAAGGCGACGAGAATCCCGAATTCACGGACCCCAATGAACAGCAGCAGGAGCACGACGATGACGCCGTTGATCAGGGGAATGAGCAGATTGCTGCGCACGTTGGCCCACGTAGCCCGCCGCCAGGCGAGCATCGGGCCGATGCCCATCAACAGAACGATGCCGATGAACATGGGTGCGGTGATGCGGTCGAAGTACGGCGCGCCTACCGTAATCTCCACGCCAAACAGCCGCGAGACGAGTGGATACACCGTCCCCCAAAAGACGGCGAAGGCAAGGCCGATAAAAAGCAAATTGTTCAGCAGAAAGCTGAATTCCTTTGAGGCGTAAGACTGTATCAAACGCTCGTCCTGCAGCATCTCCCGGCGGGAAGTCATCAGATACAAACCGCCCCCGAGCATGAGCCCGAGAAAAACGATAAACCATGTGCCGATATCGGATTCGACAAACGAATGCACCGATGCCAAGATGCCGCTGCGGGTGAGAAACGTTCCAAAAATGGTCAACAAAAAGGTGAGCAGGACAAGCAGCACCGTCCAGCGTCTCAACATACCGCGGCGCTCGGTGATGATGACGGAATGAATGTACGCCGTTGCAGTAAGCCAAGGAATCATAGAGGCGTTTTCAACCGGATCCCAGCCCCAATATCCTCCCCAGCCGAGCTCTTCGTAAGCCCAACGCGCTCCGAGCAGCATGCCCAAGCTCAAGAAAAGCCAAGCGACGAGACTCCACCTTTTGGTAATATGGATCCATTCATCGCCGGGTTGCCGAGTGATCAAGGCACCCATGGCAAAGGCGAACGGTACGGAAAACCCGACAAAACCCAAATACAAAGCGACAGGGTGGGAAATCATCCAATAGCTCTGCAGCAAAGGCTGCAGGCCCCGACCGTCGGGAGGTGGCGAAGAAAGCGCCTCGAACGGGCTTGCCAGGAATACGACCAACGCGGCGAAAAAGGCGGCGATCGTCGCCAAAATGCCCAATGCCGCCGGCCACAGCGGATTGGCCATGTTCCGCTCGGAACGGGCGATGACCGCAATGAACGTGGTCAATATCCACAGCCAAAACAGGAGCGAGCCTTGCTGCCCCGACCACCAAGCCGAGATTTTATAAATGGTCGCCAAATCGATGTTTGACTGCTGTACGACGTACGCAAAGCTGAAATCATCGGTCAACAAGGCGCGCAGAAGAATGGCGGCAGCCGCCGTCGTACAAGCGAAGACCGCTAAGACCGCCCATCTGCCCAGCCGAGCCCACCGCACTTCCCGCTGACGAACGGCAAGAACGAATATCACGACTGCCGCTAGACTCAACACCAAAGCGGCGATTGTGAGCATATGACCGAGCGTTGCCATGCGAATGCCTCCCTAAGGCCCATTACATCAGTTCTTTGAGTCGCCGGTTGACCGCGGCCTCCGTCGCTTCGTCCACCGTCTTGCCGAGTGCCTTGTGCTCCGCGTGCGTGCTTTCTCGGCGACGGCGCAAAAGGAACCACTGCACGGCGAGGCCGCCCGCGCCGAGGAACAAAAACGGCGTCACATAGGCCAAATAGTTCGTCCCTTTACGCGGAGGGCTCATCAACACCCACGGACCGTATTCCGCTTCAAAGTAGTCCAGGATTTCCTGGCGGGTTTTCCCTTGCTGAAGCAGAGCGTAGATTTCTTCACGCAGGTCCCATGCCGACGGGGACATCGACTCCCATACGGACCGTCCGCTGCATTCCAGGCACTGCAGCTGACGGGCAATCGCCTCAAATTCCGCTTCCCGCTCCGGATAGTAGCCCGTCGGCGGCCCGAGAATGGCCGCAAGATGAGGCTCCAGGTTCACTTCACCCAACTCGCCATACGCCCGGCTGGCCAGCCTGCCGTTGGCGTCAACAAAGTAAAGGATCGGCAAGGCGTCGAGGCGATAGCGGACGCCGACAGCGCCGGTTGGATCGACAAGGACGGGCACGCCTTCCAGCTTTCTGCCTACGGCGCTTGCTACCAATTCGGGGGGAGCGTTGAGCTCAATCGCGACGACCTGCAATTGACCGCCGTACGCTGCCTGCAACGCCTCGAGACGATCGAAGTCATCGTGACAATACGTACACGTACGTGACGAGAACCTCAGAACAACGGGAGTGCCGGCAAAATCATCCCAATTCCAAACACGGCCGTCGAGGTCGGGAAGGTTTAATACTGGTGCCATGGCCCCCATCGGTATTCCCGTGGAAACCGTGTCGCGCATGGTCATGTAGCCCCATAGAGCGGCAACCGCTAAAATGACCAGTGACAAGAGAAGCGTATTTAATCCTTTGCGCTGCTGCAGCCTCTCCACTGCACACCCTCCCCTCGCTAAAACCTGGAACCCGGCTGGCCGGGATCATTCTTTCTCGTTGCGCAAGTCATCAACTACCGCTTCCAATGTGGCAATTTGCTGCTCCAAACGTCGGTGGTCCCGTTGAATTTTGAGTGTATAAGCGAAGATGCCCAACCAAAAGAGACCATAAGCAGCAGCTAAATAAAACATGTTGTTCATTGCGCGATACACGCTCCTTAAGCTGTACAATCAACCACGGATTTGACGAAGCTGCTCCCGCAGCATTTCGGCACGTCGCCTCAGCTGCGCAAACTGGAGGCGCTTGACAAGCAAATAGCCGTTCAACAAGGTGACGGCGAGCATGGAAATCATCAGCGCCTGGCGCATTTCAACGGTGATGTCCATGCCACCGCGCCCCGGATGCAAGCCACGCCACAACTCGACCGCGAAATGAGCCAAAGGCAACGTCACGACCGCAACAATGCCAAAAACAGCCGCGAGCCTGGCTCGCTGCTCACCGGGCTGCAGCGCTCCGCGTACGATCAAATAACCGACATACATGAACCACATGATAAGCGTCGTCGTCAGCTGCGGGTCGCCGGTCCACCACGTATTCCAAACCGGGCGCGCCCAAAATGAGCCGGTCACCATGGCCAGGGTGGTGAAAAGCACGCCTTGCTGGGCGGCGATTTCCGCAAGCGTATCCCAGCGAAACTTGCGGCGGAACAAATACAGAACGCTGCCGACAAACACGAGCCCGAACGCAAGATAGGCGTTGATGGCTGTCGGCACGTGAATGAAGAAGATCCGATACACATCGCCCATCGTCGCTTCCCGCGGGGCGTGAATGAATGCAGCATACATGGCAGCGAGCATGCCGACGAGAGCAAGTGGTCCTAATATTTGGGAAAGACTGCGCAGAAGCCGGGCTTCCATCAAGACACCTCCACGACATAATCGAACAACAAGGGGCCGAGAACGATAAACAACAAATCGTAAAAAGCGAGCAGCCAAATCCAATGCGCGTTGTCCGCGAAGCTGCCGTTTTCCAGCAAGCCCGCCGTGAGTTCGACCGCCCCGAGCACCAGCGGAATCGACAAGGGGAACAGCAAGATGGGCAGCAGCACTTCACTTTGACCGGTCTGTGCCGTAATCGCCGCTACAAGCGTACCGACGGCAACAAAGCCGACGTTCACCAAAAGCAAAACGCTTGCCAGCTGCCACCAAGGCCCGGTGATATTCTGGCGAAAAAACAAAAAGAGCAGCGGAGTCATCGTGCCGGCCGTCAATCCGACGAAGACTAAACCGCCGCCGAATTTTCCAAAATAAATGGCGGCCCGGTCGATCGGGGCAGCCACCAATCCTTGTAGCGATCCTCGGCTCATTTCGCCGGAAAACATCCGTGCCATGCCAATCGCACCTGCAAAGAAGACACCCGTCCACAGGATTCCCGGAAATACGGGCAGAACGTCCATGTTCAACGGGTCAATTGCGAAGACAAAAACGAGCAAAACGATAAACGCAAACAGAAACATCGGAGCGACGACTTTCGGTGCCCGAGCCTCATTCCGAATGTCTTTAAGCAATATGGCCCATGCAGCGGCAAACAGCCTCATGCTACCCCCGTCTACCCGTCGCAGATGGTCCGCCTTCATTTTGAATCCAAGCGGCAACCTCAGCCGGGCTCGTTTCATCTGGTTTCACATCGAGTGCAATACGGCCGGCACGCATGAAAACGACACGATCGGCAACATCCCAAAAATGCGAAACGTCATGTGTCACCACGACGGCCAGAGCCCCTGCTCGGACATGATCCGCAAGAAGGCGAACGATTTTGGGTATATAAAATGCGTCGATGGCTGTAAGCGGCTCGTCCCAAAGCAAAATGGACGGTTGATGAATCAAGCTTCGTGCTACAGCCAATCGCTGCACCATTCCCCGTGAAAACCGACTAACATGCTCATGGGCGAAAAGGCGAAGCCCAACCGCTTCCAGCAGTGCTTCCACCTGTTCCTTCTCTACGCCGTACAAACGAGCATAAAACCGTAGATTTTCGCGTGCCGTAAGATCCGGATACAACAGCGACTCGTCGAGAACTAATCCGAGCTCGCGCCGATAAGCCTTTCCGTAGTCGAGGACGTTGGCGCCCCGATACGCAATGACCCCTTCGGTTACGGAAGAGAGCGTAGCCAACGCTTTGAGCAGCGACGTTTTCCCGGCGCCGTTGCGCCCCAAAAGCAACGTGAGCGTGCCTTCTTCAAAAGTTGCCGATACGTTGTCGAGAATCGTTTTCAAATCGATGCGCTTCGTCACACGGACGGCACTCAAACCGTTGGCAGGCAGCTTACTTGTATTCGCTGACATCGGCCGCCTCGTATTTCGACGGACATTGCACCAAAAGCTGCTTCACTTCGAAGACGCCGTCTTCCCGGAACTTGCCCATCACCACAACCGATGCGTCTTCATTTTCAAGGTTATCCGGCTTGATGCCGTGATACCACGTACTGATGCGTGCATCGCCTTTGACGACGTCCATCGTCAAGATCATGTTCACGGGATCCCACCGGATGCTGTCGACGTCGACGTCACCCGCAATGCGAATCACCCGGTCTTGCAGTTCCTCCGGTGACATGGCCAGCACTTCATCGACTTCAAGATAGTAATAAGTGAAGCTCAAGCCTTTGTCCTTGATGAAGGCACTGCCGATGAGAAAAGCGAGAACACTGAAAACCGCAACCGAAGCGATCAGCATAATGTTGCGCTGGCGCTTTTCAGCGCTTCCTTCGAGTGCTGCTGCAGCGTCCAAGCCGCTTAGCTTTTTATCGTTCATATAACTCCCCTCATGATCGAAATAGAAATGTTTTCGATCCGGACACAATTCCTCCGCCTAGTTTACCAGAACGGGCAATAGCCGTCTATAGAAGCATCTTGGCGAACTTGTGCCGATACTGGTTTCTTATTCGCTGTTCTCGGCGCTTCATCCTACTCGGTCCGCTTCACGAGCCAACAGCGACATTTGTCCTAACGTCGTCGGAGCCGTCAAGTGATCGACGTACAAGCCCGCACATCGCTATGTCCTCTCCATCATACTTCGCTGTGCCTGAGTCAACTAGGGACAAGTGTCTTTATTACTCAACAAAATAGGACACGGGTCCTCATGACACATGCGGAATGTAATTTTCTGCGGTCAGCGCACCCTCGGGACAATGTATGCGGGTGCTGCACCAGGAAGTCAGCCGCCGCGATGCCGGGCGCAAAAATCGAAAATGGGCTGCCCCACAGAGGGACAGCCCATTTTCGACCGTCTTCACAGCTGCTGCAAGCTGAGGTTGACGTGATTAAAGCACCAGTTCTTGCGGCACTTCGGCACCGGCCCTGACGGTGATCTTACCGGTCATGCCTGCCAAGAAGTGCATCAGCTGCGTGCAGCCGTAGATGTATTCGCCTTCTTCAGTGAACGTATACTCCCAGTAGTCTCCAGGATTCAACACCGGCGACTGGAAGAGCGGCTGGTGGTTTCCATTCAGAAAGTCCTGAAGCTCGTCAACGGTTCCCTGTACAACGTCATGAGGCATTGTAAGCCCCGACGGTTCATTGTTTACCCAGCGAACCGTGGTTCCCGGCGGAATGACGACTTCCTTCGGGCTGTACGCCATCATTTCCATGGAGATGACAATGGTCTGCCCTTCGCCGCTGGCCGCACCGCTGCCGGTGGAAGTGCTTCCGGTTGAAGTGCTGCTGCTGGTGTTCGATGCGACCTGGTTGTTGCTCGCCGTATTGTTCGAAGCGGTTGTATTGTCCGACTTCTTGCCGCCGCACGCCGCGACGACGAGTGCGAGCACGATGACCAATGCAGTAAATATCCAATTCCGCTTGAATCGCATGAAGCCATTCACTCCTTGTTGAATTTCAAAGCGTAGCTGCACGCCTATTGTAAAATTGAGAGCGAATTATTGTAAGAGACAGTTGTCGCTAGCCGAGCAGGGACGAACGTCCCTAACTCGCCCGAACCTTTCTGCTCAACGCGAACCCTTTTTTCTCAGAACGTCGGCGACAAGTTGGGTGGCGTGCGAAGGCCGCGATGATCCCGTCCAGGCGCTCCGGGTTCGCCTGCATCACCCCCCCTTACGGCTGGCGGTGACCACCGCCCCCGTTACTTGCGCTCGATGTACCCCGCGTGAACCAAATATTCCGCGCTGAGCACGGCGCCTTTGGCCGCTCCCATCTTGGTGTTGTGCGTTACGAGTACGTACTTGATGCCGTTCTCCATGACATGGTCGGCGCGCAGGCGTCCAACCGTCGTGGTCATGCCATCGCCGCGTTCACGGTCCAAACGCGGTTGCGGCCGGAACGGATCGTCCGTCACATGAATCAGCTCAGGCGGCGCCGAAGGCAACCCCAACTCGACGAATGATTTGCCGAACTCGCGCATGACCCCGGCGACTTCATCCGGCGAAGCCGGCTTCTCCAACGAAACAAACACGGCTTCGGTGTGACCATCGAGAACGGGCACCCGGGTACACGTGGCGCTGACGGGCAGCGTCAGAGGCTCAATGGCTTCTCCGACAAAGCGTCCGAGAATTTTCTGTCCTTCACGCTCCACCTTGCCTTCTTCACCGGGAATGTGCGGAATGACGTTGTCAATAATGTCCATGCCCGGAACACCCGGTGAACGGCCGGCTCCCGAAAGCGCCTGCATGGAAGTGATGATGGCACTGCGGATTCCGAAGGCGTCGTGCAGGGGCTTCAGCGTGATCGTCAACCCGGTTACGGTGCAGTTGGGAATCGGCGCGATGAACCCCCGCCAGCCCCTGCGTTTTTGCTGGACCTTGAGGAGCTCGGCATGATCCATGTTCACGCCTGCGACCAGAATGGGAGTGTCATCTTCGTAACGAAACGCCGACGCCGTACTGATAACCGGTGTCGTTTCGGCATAGCGCGGTTCCAGTTCCCGAGCTGCGTCCGATTCTACCGCTGCAAATACGATATCGACATCATCAGCCCGCATGGTCGCCGCGTTTTCAACGACAAGATCCATGATCTCGGGTCCGGGCGGCGTGCCGACAAGGTATTTGAAATTCCCCGACGCGTCTGTAAGAGCCTCGCGATATGTCTTGCCCGCAGACCGCTCTGAAGCAGCTAGTTTGACAATCTCAAACCAAGGGTGATTTGCGAGTGCAGGGATGAACTGCTGACCCGCCATCCCCGTCGCTCCTACAATTGCAACACGCAATTTTCTCACGGCGAAACTACCCTCTTTCTATCCCGGTGATTGCATATTGGGTGGCTCGGCAAACCATACTTTCCATAAGATGCTTTTGCGAGGTGTCGATATGCATACCGCCGATTCCGTTCAAAGCCCGTTCAACTTGCAAACCATTCAACAGGCGATGCTCGCCTTGGCTTCCCGGACCGATTTGACACCCGAGGCCAAACGGCGCGGCATTGCCTCTTTGCAGTCTGCGCTGAACCGCATGCAAGCTCAGACGGGTAAGCTCTCGTCGCCGATGCGCTGAGCGAAGTTTGAACCCCATTTTCCTGTTGCCAAGAATCAGTTTATCAGTTCAAGGCAATAGCCGAAGCCCAATACTTCTTCTCGAATGAGCACAAGAAAACCTGCGGCTCGGGTGCAAATGAACCCTGCTTCCATATTTCATATGTGCAGTGGACCGCAAACGCACCAGGGCAACTGCAACTTCTTGAACGTACGATTTCATCCTGACCTGTTACATTGTAACACAAGTGGACGCTGCTGGCTGTACACTCACTGAACTTTGCCAGACGAAAGAAGACGACGGATCACAGGGAAGAGTCACCGGAAGCTCCCGCAGCCGGACGTATTCCTCGTATCGCGAGAGCTTGTACGAGAGCGATCCCCATGAGCGCTTTCACCGCGTCGACAAACATAAACGGCACCATGACGCTCACCGCGGGAGCGAGGCCACCCAGATGCCATCCCAGCCAACCGAGTCCAAATACGTAGACGACGACGATCCCCGCTGCCATTGCGAGCGCGGTGATCCACAAGGCGGGTTTGCCCGGCCCACGGTGAAAGCGTTCGAGCACCCAGCCGGTCAGCCAAGCGCCGGCAATGAAACCGATGAGAAACCCTCCCGTAGTGCCGAGCAAATGCCCCAACCCCGCGCCGCGTCCCGAAAACACCGGCAAGCCGGCAAGTCCGATGAGGACATATGTAATTTGACTCAAAGCCCCTAACCGACTGCCAAGCATGGCACCGGCCAATAGCGTGAACAACAGCTGAAGCGTGAACGGAACGGGTCCGACCGGAATGGAAAATACAGCGCCAACCGCTGTAAGCGCGGCAAACAAGCCGACCAATGCGATTTCTTTGCTCTTTCTCGCCTGCAAACCTATCACCTCATGTATTATGATTTCTGCCCTAAAGCAGTTCGCCACAATTGTCAACCTTTCCTTCTCATGTAGGTTGACATTCATTCTAAAAGAAATCTCCCGCACGTGCTACAGCTTGCGCGGGAGACGCCCGAGAACTTTATTTGCTATGGCGTATGCTCACTTCACCGGAATGCAGATGGTGCTCTCTGCCCTGGGTGTCGACGACAACCAGCGCCCCCGCATCGTCTATGGCGACCGCTCGGCCTTCCCAAACCTCTTCGTTGGTATGCACAGCAACCCATTTCCCTGTCGTGATGCAAAGTCTGCGGACTTCATCGATAAGCGTCTGAAACTGATCTTCCAAGCCTTGCTGATACAAGCGCTCAAGATGCTGCAAATATTCGACGAGAAGCACAACGCGGTCGACGTGGCTGCCCGTAAACTCTTTTAAGCTCCCGGCGGAGTTCTGAACCTCCGGTGGAAAGCTTTCCGGACGGACGTTGGCGTTGATGCCGGATCCGATGACCGCGTAATTCACACGGTCCAATTCGGCACTCATTTCAACCAAAATGCCGCAAACCTTTTTCCCTTCTACCTGTACATCATTCGGCCACTTGAGCACCGCCTCGAGGCCGCACGCCGCTCGAATCGCCTGGCAAACCGCCACTGCGGCGAGCAGCGTGAGCTTGGGCGCTTCAAACGGAGACATGGTTGGACGCAAGATCAGCGAAGCGAAAATCCCTTCGGCGAATGGCGATGTCCAGCTCCGCCCCCTGCGTCCCTTCCCTGCAGTCTGCTCTTCAGCGACAACCATGGTTCCCTCAGGCGCACCATGGCGTGCCATTTCCCGAGCCAGATCATTGGTAGAGCCGACTCGCTCATAGTACGCGATTTCCCGCCCGACGATGTTCGTCTGCAGACGTGCTTGAAGTTCCCACGGATACAACCGGTCCGGCCGTTCGACCAAACGGTAGCCTTTGCGCGGTGCGGCCTCGACAACGTAACCGAGCTCTCGCAAAGCGACAATTTGCTTCCACACCGCCGTTCGACTCACGTCCAGCCGCTGGGCGAGTTCGCCGCCGGAAATGTAGCCCCCCGACGCTTCAGAAAATGCCTGCAGTATCTTCGCTCGCATCCGGGTCTCCACCTTCACACGTCGTGCCGTTCGCGTGTAATCTCAATTTCCACCGTATCCAACAGGCCGCCGAGGCTCACGTGCGGCTTGCGCACACGCACAATCACCTGTTCCAACGGGAAATCCGCCCTTATCGCGTTGGCGATGGTTTCCGCGAGACGCTCCAGCAGCTTGAATGATTGACCCTGTACGATTTCCCGGACAATTTGATAGACCCGAGTATAGTCGACCGTTGCATCAAGATTATCGCTTTGGCCGGCCGGCTTTAGGTTCAGCCGCATCTCAACGTCGACTTCAAATCGTTGTCCCAACTCTTGTTCCGAAGCCAGCACGCCGTGGTACGCATAAAACGTCATGCCACGCAATCGAATCCAATCACGCATTCAATCATCCTCCATGCGGCAATGCAGCCCAAAAATCAAATGAGGCCGCCGGGAATGCCTCTCCCCAACGGCCTCACACGCTGCAGACGGCAGCGCAGCGATGGTCCAAAAATGCCCACACAAAGCCTCCGCCTGCGCCGGATCACTCAAGACCCATTGCAGGTTTCGGCGCCTTTTTCAAGCCGAGGCCTTCCGGAGCTCCGGACTCCTTCGCCGCATCGCCGGTGACGGTCCGCTGCGTATCCCCGCTTGCCTCCGTGATTCCAGCCGCAGCTGCGCCGCCCTCATTGCCCTCCGCCTGTTCGCCCTCATTCATCAAGCGTTCAAATTCGTCGCGGTTGATCGTCTCCTTCTCGAGGAGGTATTTGACGACCAGTTCGACTTTATCCCAGTGCTTCTCGAGAATATCACGGGCACGCTGATGGCCTCGTTCGATAAGCGCACGGACTTCCCGGTCGATTTGGGCCGCCACTTCCTCGGAATAGTCGCGCTCCCGGCCGAAATCGCGGCCCAAGAAGACATTTTCGCCGCGAGAGCTTCCGAAGGTCAGAAGACCCAAATCTTCGTTCATGCCCCATTCGGTGATCATCGTGCGAGCGAGCTTCGTCACGCGCTCGAGATCGTTTTGAGCACCGGTGGTCACTTTGTCCCGGTTGTACTTGATTTCTTCCGCTGCACGGCCGCCGAGCATGTTGGCAATAATGTCTTCCAGTTCGGCCCGGGTACGGACGGCCCGTTCCTCCTCCGGCAGCATCATGGTATAACCGCCGGCCTGCCCGCGTCCGACGATCGTCACCTTGTGGACGGGGTCGCAGTGCTCGAGAAAGTGTGCGACGACTGCGTGACCGGCCTCGTGGTATGCGAACACTTCACGGTCTTGTTCCGTGATGATGCGGCGCTTCCGCTCGGGGCCCATGAGCACGCGGTCGATGGCTTCTTCACACTCATCCATCGAAATGACTTTCTTCCCGCGACGGGCCGCAAGAATCGCCGCCTCGTTCATGACGTTGGCCAAATCCGCTCCTGAGAAACCGGGCGTTCGTCGGGCCAAAACGGCAAGATCGACATCGTCGGCAAGCGGCTTGTTTCGAGCGTGAATCGCGAGAATCTCTTCCCTACCCTGAACATCCGGTCGGTCGACGATGATCTTGCGGTCAAACCGCCCCGGACGCAGGAGTGCCGGGTCAAGAACATCCGGACGGTTCGTAGCAGCCATGACAATAATCCCGCTGTTCGGCTCAAAACCGTCCATTTCGACCAAAAGCTGGTTCAACGTCTGTTCACGCTCATCGTGTCCGCCGCCCAATCCGGCACCACGCTGGCGCCCGACGGCGTCCAGCTCGTCGATGAACACGATGCATGGCGCGTTTTTCTTCGCCGTGTCAAACAAGTCGCGCACACGCGAAGCACCGACGCCGACAAACATTTCGACAAAATCCGAACCTGAGATGCTGAAAAACGGAACTCCGGCCTCGCCAGCAACGGCTCGGGCCAGCAGCGTCTTGCCGGTTCCGGGAGGACCCGAAAGCAGAACCCCTTTCGGAATTCTGGCACCCAGCTCGACAAAACGCTTCGGATGCTTTAAGAACTCGACGATTTCAACGAGTTCCTGCTTCGCCTCATCCAACCCGGCGACATCGTCGAACCGAACTTTGACCTTATCTTCGGTGTGCAGTTTGGCCCGGCTCTTTCCGAACGACATCGCTCGGTTGGAGCCGCCTTGCATTTGGTTCATGATAAAGAGCCAAATGCCGATGAAGATTACGAGTGTGATGATGTGCGGCAGAAACGTGATCCACCATGGAGGCTGCGTTTGCGGGTCTGCCGCAACGTGCACACCGGCTTCACGAAGCTCTAGGCTGAGATTCACCGTATCCCGAGGGATGACAACGATAATTTTGCTGCCATCCGCCAAAGTTCCGCTAAGCTCGTAATCGTTCAAAAAACGGGCACTCTTGACCTCACCTGCTTCAACCAAATCGAGGAACTCACCGAAATCGACATTTCTCGGTGCGTCCGTCGGCGGCCGGAAAAGCGCGGTGATGGTCGCGACCGCCAGTATGGCAATGAGCAGGTAGAGACTGACACCCCTGAGGAATCGATTCAATATTTGCCCTCCCCTCGGGCTTTTTGTTTCCGAGAATCTGGTTCTACAGAGACTGTGTTTCGTGACCGTTGCGGGCTTCAAGAAGAACCGGAACCCCGATGCACGGCCGGTGTTGCTTTGATGCTGGCCTTGGTCATCCAAACTTGCTTGCGCAGACAAAAAGAAAGGGGCTCTTTTTTACACGGCCCTCAAGAGACAGCCCAAGCGGGCAAAAGAAAAAAGTCAAGGCCTGAGCCCACTATTACTGGTGCTATTATAGCACAGGGACAGGCCAAATACAACGCGATTCACATCGCGACGCGCGGCGGCCGGCTTGGTGTTTTTATGGCATAGCGACAGCTTGTGCCTGCTATCGATACGCAACATACGCTCTCCTTGAGAAGAACCTATTGCTGCCAAACTTCAATCCACGGCCCTTTGCGAACGGCAATGGCGTGTCCTCCCAGCTCGATGACGGAGCCGCCCCGTGCCCCTTTTCTCGCCAGGACCCGCGCCGCTTCAAGCCGTTCAAACGACGGTCCCATCCGCCCCGTAGCGTGGTGAAACATCAGCCTGAATACCCGCCGAGCTATGCTCACCGGCAAGGCATCCAAGCCGGCGGCCCGAGCTCTTGCCCACCCGGTTCCTTTCTCTCCAGCGAGCTCCGGCGAATAAAACGCATTGTGGGCCAACGCTTCCAATACGGTTTCGTCAGCTTGAAGCAATTCCGCCAAACGCACAAGAGCATGGCGGAAGCGTGGATTATAGACAGATTCGATTTGCGGGATGAGCTCGTGGCGAATGCGGTTGCGGACATACTTCACCGAGGCGTTGCTGGCATCGGTAATATAGGGCAGGTTGAGTTCGCGGCAAAACGCCAGCACTTCTTCACGCCACACGCCAATGAGCGGGCGCACAATCAAGTCGCGCCGCGGCGCCATACCCACCAAGCCGCTTGGCCCGGTGCCTCGCAGCAGACGATACAAAACCGTCTCTGCCTGGTCATCAGCGGTATGTCCGACAGCGATACGCCACGTGCGAGGCCCCTGGACGTCCGCAAATGATTCGACGGCCTCGTGCAAAACGCTGTAGCGCAAGGTTCGAGCCGCTTCTTGAATCGACTCGCCGGTCAACTGCCGTTGAGCATGAACATCAATGCGACGAATTTCACACGGGATGCCGAAGTCGGCACACCAAGCTCGCACAAGTTCGGCCTCGGCTGCAGACTCACTTCGCAAGCCGTGGTCAATATGCATGGCGACAAGCTCCAACCGATATTCCGCAGAAAGGTCTGCAAGAACCTTGAGCAGAGTCATCGAATCGGGCCCTCCTGAAAGAGCCACCAACACCGATTCCCCGCCTTGAAACAGTTCATATTGCTGCACTGTCTGCCGGACTCGGTTGTAAATTTCGTCGACAATCATGCCTCAATTATACGTGAAGCTGCTTTCGCTCGCCACCTCGGTTTGGCGATAAACCGGCAACGGATCGACGTCACTGTCGAGCCGGGACAACTCGTCGCGCAGCTCCACCATTTGCAAAACGATCATGCTGACATCGTCGACCAGCGATTCACCGGTGATTTCTTGTACTCGTTCAAGCAAGCTCTCCATGAGGTCCTCCGGACCGTTGGCTTCGCACCGGCGCAGCAGCCGTGCAATCCACTCCTCCCGATCGATGGACCGATCGATGCTGTCCAAGACGCCGTCGGTCATCATGACCACCATATCGCCAGGCTCCAAGCGCCGCTTCTGCGGCCGAACATCGACGCCGGCCAAAATGCCGATCGGTGCGGTGGCGGAACGCACCACATTGACTTCGGTCTTGCCCCGAATGAAGCTCGGTGACGAACCGACTTTCAGAAAGTCGACCTCACCGGTAAACTGATCCACCACAACGACGTCGAGGGTAGCGAAACTCGTCTCGGTTGACCGCAGCAGCAAGAAGGAGTTGACGCTTTGGATGGCGCCGGCCAAGTCAAATCCCGCCTCCAACAGCCTGGCCATCATCTGTACCGCAGACTGCGATTCGATGGCGGCGCGATGTCCCGAACCCATGCCGTCACTGAGCATATAAATGACGCGTCCGTCAGGCAACCGGACAACATTGGCGGAGTCGCCGGAAATGTCCTCATCACCTTTGGCGATGTTGGTCATTGCGGCCACGATGTCAAATTTGGGACGC
>CALKAQ010000136.1 GCA_937983075.1 uncultured bacterium
GGTTTCCACCGCGACAAGTTCACGCATGTTGTTCAGTTTTCAAGGACCTGTGATTCTCATCGCCGCTCCGGCTGCCTGACCGGCTCGCCTCAGCGGCGGCAAACTCCATCCTACCACGTGTAGTTGACTAAGTCAACACTTGTTGAAAACCAATTTCTAACAAGCAGTTGAAGTTGTAAGTCAACGCTGATCACGTGGAGCGTTTATCAGTATAACGGAGGGATTGTCTAAATGCAAGAGGCAAAATGTCATTCAAACACCGAGCACCATGTGGCGGATGACAAACAGGACGACAACACCTGGAATCCCTAGAAATCCGACAACCAGGGCCGTCACCGGGTTGAGCGCTATGTGCAGGCCAACCAAGCCGCCGATGGCGTTGAAAAGCACGAGGAGAAAAAGTCCGATGAGCGCATTAATCAATAAACGGCCGATGAAACGCAGAGGAACGTACAGCAGTCGCGCCAAAACGAAGAGCAAGATCAGACCAAAAAGATACGCCGCAACGATGTGGAGGTCCACGGGAATATGGCTCCTTTCGCCTTTGCCAATGCATATGCGAAAAGGAGGACGAGTATTCCCTTAAATTTATGAAGACGGTCCGGCTGACTCCAGCTGAGCAACTTGCAAGGAAGGCTCTTCAACCGATCCCGCCTGATCGATGTCGCTTGTTTCGACCGGCTCCGGCTTCGCTTCCGCTTCAACCGCGCTTCGCTCTTCGCGAACTAAGCGCAGCAAGTACATGTACTTCCGTTCGGCTGCGACAATTTCATAGATCGCGTGGTCAATTAGATCGGGATCGGTGACGTTATCGAAATGGTGCCGCGCCTGCAGCCAGGCTTTGCGTGCATCATCGACCACTTTATCGAAAGCCGGGTCTTTGGGAGAAATCGTTTTGGATTCTCCGTTGCCCGCTTGTCTACTCAAACGTTTCACCAACCGGCTCCACCATGGAGTCACCGGAAAATCCCTCCCACCGACTGCTTCCATTTTCAATAGAAGTATAGTGTGGGAGAGCACGCGATATGCCAACAGTTGAAACGAAGCTAAAGATCCCGTCGTCCTTCGAGGGCTCGGCTCAGCGTGAGTTCGTCAATATACTCCAAATCGCCCCCAACGGGCACGCCGTGGGCCATACGTGTCACACGAATTCCCAGCGGTTTAATCAAGCGCGCCAAATAAGCGGCTGTCGCTTCGCCTTCGACATTTGGATTGGTGGCCAAGATGACTTCCTGAACTTCACCGTTGAGCCGCTGAAGCAATTCTTTAATGCGGAGATCTTCCGGTCCGATGCCTTCAATCGGCGATATCGCACCGTGCAGCACGTGGTAGCGGCCACGGAATTCCCGGGTTCGCTCAAGCGCCAAAATGTCTTGCGGCTCTTCAACAACACAAATCATCGTCGGATCGCGCTTGTCGCTTGCACACAACGCACAAGGATCAACGTCCGTTATGTTGCAACAGACCGAGCAGTGCCTCAGCTTATCCCGTGCTTCCACGATCGCCTGGGCTAAACTCAGCGCCTCGGCCCGGCTCGTGCTCAAAATATGGAAAGCAAGACGCTGAGCGGTTTTCGGTCCCACACCAGGCAGCCGGGTCAGATCCTCAATTAACCGTGCAATCGGACGAGCAAATTGATACATGACGCATCCTTCCCGGGAAACATCGTACCCAATCGCGGTTTGCTTGTGTCATGCCATTAGAGGCCGGGAAGACCAGGAATATTGAGGCCGCCGGTAACCTTGGCCATTTCTTCAGCCGACAACTCTTTGGCTTTGCGAAGCGCTTCGTTGACCGCGGCGAGAATGAGATCCTGCAGCATTTCAGTATCTTCCGGATCAACGGCCTCCGGGGCTATTTGGATGCTTTGAATTTCTTGGTGACCGTTGGCGACGACGGTAACCACTCCGCCCCCAGCCGTCGCCTCGACGGTCATTTGACCGAGAGCTTCCTGCACCCTGAGCATCTCGGCCTGCATTTTCTGCACCTGCTTCATCATTTTGTGCATGTTCATCATGGCGCTTCCTCCTCACGCTTTCCAACGATGGTGCCCTGAAAAATTTCCAATGCTGCCCGGAGCGCCGGCTCGTAGGTTTCTTCGGATCCGGCGGCAAGCTCCTGACCAACCTGCTCCGGCGAGTTGTTTGCCGGCTCGGGCCGCTCCTCATCATCACTTAAAATGACTTCCAGCTTGACGGGCTTGCCGATCATTCGACCGAGCAGGCGTTCAACCGGCTGGCGATGATCGTGTTTTTGCATGTTGGCGTAGTGGAACGAGCGGTTCTCGGGAAACCGCACGATCAGCGTATCACCTTTCCAGCGAACCGGTCGCCCCTCGCGCAAAAACGCCTCGATTTGCCGGTAGCGTTCCGCCCGCAGCTGCTCGAGCAGTTGATTCCATCCGCCCTGAGTCAACACGGCAGCTTCCTTGCCCCCAGCCGGAAGCTCCTTTCGGCCACTGTCATTCCCCTCAGCTGCAGCCGAAACCGCCGGTGCGGTCTGAGCGGCCACGTTGGGTTTCGGCTTCGCTTCACCCGCCGCCGGTTCCTGTGGTTGTACATGCGGCTGTGGCTGCGTTTGGCGTGGTGGTTGAACTTCGGCCGCCCGCGGCTGCCATTGCGGTTCGGCCTGCCGCAGCACCGCCTGCTCGCCAACGTGCTTGGCCGCCGGATCGGGCGGAGAAGCTTGCTGCACAACACTTTTCTCCGCAGCGCTGACTTTCGTTTCGTGCGTCAAACGGACGACCGCCATTTCAAGATTGAGCGCGGGCGTTGGCGACCAACGCATGTCAGCTTCGGCCGCCCCAAACTCCTCGATCGCACGCAAAATCATGTCGATTCCCATGCTTGCGGCCAACTCACGCGCAGCAGCCAATTCGGAATGCGGCAAGCTGACGAGCCGATCCGCTTCGGATCCGGCCGTCTTGAGGATCATCAGGTCTCGCAAAAAGCCGACGACATCCCGAGCGAACTGGCGCAAATCGCCCATGGTGCTTTCGACTTCACGAATGATGCCAAAAGCATCTCCGACGTTCCCTGCGCCCAACCCCGCCACAAAAGCCGTCACCTTTTGGCGCGGCGCCGTTCCCAACACTTCTTGGACCGTAGAAACGCGAACCTTCTCCGGATGGTAGGCGATACACTGGTCCAAAATGCCCAAGGCGTCGCGCATGCCACCTTCTGCGTGGCGAGCAATCCAGTCGAGCGCTTCGGGTTCATATTCGATTCCCTCTCCATCCAACACCCGCTTCAATTGGAATACAAGGTCGGCGGGAGCGAAGCGCCGAAAATCGAACTTTTGGCAACGCGAAAGAATGGTTGCCGGAACCTTTTGCGCTTCGGTCGTGGCGAAAATGAAAACCACATGGCTTGGAGGTTCTTCGAGCATTTTCAAGAGGGCATTGAACGCCTCTTGAGTGAGCATATGAACTTCATCGACAATATACACCTTGTGCGAAGCATGCGCCGGTGCATAATGCACCCGTTCGCGGATCTCACGTATTTCGTCGATGCCGCGGTTGGATGCACCGTCGATTTCGATGACGTCGAGCGAAGTGCCGTTGGCAATGCGTTGACAGTTTTCGCACGTATTGCATACATGCCCGGTGGGGCCCTGCTCGCAGTTTAAGCCTTTGGCGAGCAAACGGGCTACTGTTGTTTTGCCGGTGCCCCGCGGGCCGCAAAACATATACGCATGCGCCACACGCCTCGCTTCCAAAGCGTTGATCAACGTGCGCACGACATGGGTTTGCCCGACAACATCTTCAAACCGTTGGGGACGCCACTTGCGGTACAAAGAGAGGTAGGCCATTTGACGACCCTCCTGAGGGAATGACCTACCTTTCTTCGGCTTGAATGAAGTTGATTCCTGCCCGCCCCGATAGCGGCACAACCATGCGAAGCGAATCGGCCAATGCCGGCGGCGCCATGACCCGCCGAAAACCAGCTACGCCTAAAATGATGACGACCGACAGCAAAACCATAGCAGCCCACTTCCACCAGCGCATCTCGCTTCGCCCCCTTCACCTAGTTTGCGCGCAAAGCCGTATCGCGTACCGGCGGCTGCGAAAAAGGTGTTGGGAGCTGTGGGCCTGCAAGGCCGGTGATGCATCGTTTCAGGCGTGACGCCGGCAAGGCCGGCGGATAATATATCGACTCTCCGGACAACATTTGCACCAAAAAACCCACGGGAAAATCCCGTGGGTTAAAATTACCGTGCACCCGCCGTCGAGAAACCCTTCCAAGCGTTACCCTGGCTGCCGACTCGAACCAGGCTACCTTACGGCACACAGGTGATTTCGCTTACCGCTGCTTCCTTCCGGACCTGACGGGGTTCACGAAGACCTGTTGCGTAAGACCCGATTGTCAACATCAGCTCACCAGGGGCAGACCTTACAAGGAATGACCCTCGGGCGGGAATTCAGCCCCGCTATAGCGGCTTGCGGGTACAGGGCACCGCTAACGCCCCGCCTAGCACGGCAAACTTGAAGGCAAAGTGACGGTGTGAATCATGATCAAGAGAAAAATGGCTCGTATCCACTGTTCCATGGAGACGAGCACTTTCATTATAACAGGATGACGGCTCCTGTCAAGATCACATCGCGAAGCCTCCCACACGCTACCCCCTTGCCGCCACGCACTTACCAAAAGGCTCCTACCATGTTTCGCTGACGCCGAGACATCCTAAAGCC
>CALKAQ010000137.1 GCA_937983075.1 uncultured bacterium
AGAATGGCTGGGCTCTGAAGAAACGTTTAAAGAGTATCTTTCCCAAGGTATCATCTATTTCCCCAAGGGAGGGCATGGTCTACCTCGCAAGAAATACTATCTAAGCGAAAGGCAGAAAGGGCAGTCGCCGCATAACTTCTGGAGTCACGATGACTATGGAAGCAATCAAGAAGCTTCTTCTGAACTTGAAAACCTCTTCGGAGAGGCAAATATGTATTCTAACCCGAAGCCTAGCCGTCTAATCAGCAGGATTGCCCGAATGTCGACGATTGGATCCGATACAGTCCTCGACTACTTTGCCGGATCCGGCACCACCGGCCACGCCGTCATTAACCTCAATCGCGAGGATGGCGGGCGGCGCAAGTTTATCTTGGTGGAGATGGCGGATTACTTTGATACCGTTCTCCTGCCGCGCTTGAAGAAAGTCACCTTCTCGCCGGAGTGGAAGGAAGGCAAGCCCAAACGTGTGGCTACGGCAGAAGAAGCCGAGCGGGGTCCGCGTATCATCAAGGTAATACGCTTGGAATCCTACGAAGACGCCCTCAACAACCTGTCCTTCGACGAAAGCGCCGGACAGGTGGTGTTGCAGTTCGAGGACTACTTACTCAAGTACATGCTCCAGTGGGAAACGCGCAAAAGTGAAACTCTGCTCAACGTAGAAAAACTCAGCAAGCCCTTTGATTACTGTTTGCACATTTATCGCGATGGCGAGACTCGTGTCCAGAAAGTGGACCTTCCCGAGACTTTCAACTATCTCATCGGGCTGGACGTGGCAAAGCGGCAGGTGCTGGACAATAACGGCCGTTACTACCTGATTTATCGCGGCGCGACGCGCGAAGGCAAGAGCACCGTGGTCATCTGGCGCGAAACCGCAGGCTGGACAGAGGAAGATTACAAACGCGACCGTGACTTTGTGGCCAAGCACAAATTTACCGAGGGTGCGGACGTTATCTATGTTAACGGCGATTCGCTCATCCCCGGTGCTCAGGCGCTGGAAGGTGTGTTCAAGGCAAAAATGTTTGCAGGCGTGGAGGGATAGGTATGGCAGAAGTACTTTTCAAGAAGGTTGATTATATCCTTAAGAAACTGGTTGAAGATATATCTATGGGAGAAATCGGGCTTCCTGATATTCAGCGTCCCTTTGTTTGGCCGATGACCAAGGTACGTGATTTGTTTGACTCGATGTATCGCGGCTTTCCCATTGGCTATCTTCTCTTCTGGGAAAATGGTTCTTCTGATACCCACCGAACGATTGGTGCTGGTCCGAAACAAAAGGTGGCGCGTCTGCTCATCGTAGATGGCCAGCAACGGTTGACCTCATTATACGCAGTCATGAAAGCCGTGCCCGTGATTACAAAAGACTTCAAGTCCCAGCGGATAAAAATAGCTTTTCATCCGCTGAGTGAGAAATTTGAAGTCTCTAATGCAGCGATTGAGAAGGACGTAGAGTGGATTCCTGACATTAGCATTTTATGGCAACCCGATACGAAACCGCATGCTTTCAAGAGAAAATTCCTTGAGAAATTAGGAAAACGGCGCCCCTTGACCGTCGAAGAAGAAGATATAATTCATGAGAGAATTGACCGACTGATCAAACTGGAAGAATATCCACTCACCGCGCTGGAGATCTCCTCTTCCGTTGACGAAGACAAGGTTTCAGAGATCTTTGTGCGTATCAATAGTAAAGGGACACCTCTAAATCAGGCCAATTTTATTCTTACCTTGATGTCCGTATTCTGGGACGAGGGTCGCAAAGAGCTGGAAGAATTTTGTCGGCGCAGCAAAGCACCCTCCCCGGATGGCAGTCCTTCACCTTTTAATCATTATTTGCGCCCAAATCCTGACCAGCTGCTGCGCGTAAGCGTGGCACTGGGGTTTCGCCGCGCACGCTTAGAGCATGTTTATTCCCTGCTTCGAGGGAAGGACCTGGAAACGCGGCAATTCTCCGATGAACAGCGCGTAAAGCAGTTTGCCTTATTGCAAGAGGCTCAGGCATATGTTTTGGACCTTCAAAACTGGCATGAGTTCTTCAAGGTGCTGAAAAGGGCAGGATACCCCTCCGATCAACTCATCTCCTCGCAAATGGCTGTTCTTTACACCTATGCATTGTGGCTCATAGGAAAGCGAGACTTCAAAGTAGATTTGTACCGCTTGCGTGAAGTGATGGCGCGCTGGTTCTTTATGGCAACGCTCACGGGGCGTTATACAGGTTCGCCCGAAGCGCGGTTTGAACAGGATATGGCCCTACTGCGCGGCGCAAACAGAGCCGATGACTTTGTCCGCATTCTAGATGAGCAAATTAGCGCCGTCTTGACAAAAGACTATTGGGAAGTAACTTTACCCAACGAATTGGAAACCGCTGCTGCCAGGAACACTGCACAATTTGCCTACTATGCCACGCTTTGTCTGTTGGAAGCGCGGGTCTTGTATTCGAAGATGAAGGTGTCCGAGTTGCTGGATCCTACCACGAAGGCCAAAAAGACTGCTTTGGAACGTCATCATCTGTTCCCCCGCAAATACTTGCAACGAATAGGGGTTCGAGAAAAGCGTCTCATTAACCAGGTAGCAAACTATGCTTTGGTGGAATGGAGCGACAATATCAAGATTTCCGACAGAGCTCCCAGGGACTATGTGCCGGAATTAGAAGAACGCTTTGCTTCCGATGAACTTCAACAGATGTATGATTGGCATGGATTGCCTTCAAACTGGTACGAACTTGATTACAAGGATTTCCTCAAAGAACGAAGGAGACGAATTGCTCTTATTATAAAATCCGGTTTTGAGAGGTTGGTGGTTGGCGCATGAGCAACGGATCAACCCAATACCAAAAACTTGAAAATCGCCTGCTCCTGCTTTCCTGGCTCAACAGCCTGCTGGGTTACGAGAAAAACCGTGAACTGCTGGAGGACATGAAACAGGCTGAGGAAGGTTTTGATGCGCAGGGACGCAGCCATATTTACTACCGCCTTATCTCGCGCGGCAGCAAGCTCAAAATCTCTGCCGATGACCTTGCACGCTATGACGACAACATTCGCGCCCACCTGGCAGTCATTAACGCCCGCCGCACCCAGCCCATCACCCTCCGCTATTTTCAATACCTGGCAGCGCTCTACACGGAAATCGTCCTCGACCGCCTGTTCAACCACAAAGCACAACTCCTGGCCGATCTGAACGCCTTTGTGTGCCAGCGCAACGCAAAGAAATTGCCCGGCGAACCGCAGGACGAGCCCTTCACCGAAGCTGACCTGACCAAGCTGGCTTACTGGATGGCTACGGGCAGCGGCAAGACGCTGATCCTGCACCTTAACTACTATCAATTCCTGCATTACAACAAGGAGCCGCTCGACAACATCCTCCTGGTCACGCCCAACGAGGGCCTGAGCGAGCAACACCTGGCCGAACTTGCCGCTTCCGGCATTCCCGCCCGCCGCTTCGACCTCAACCACGGCGGCTTGTGGCGCGACAGTAAACACACCGTACAGGTTATCGAAATCACTAAACTGGTAGAAGAAAAGCGCGGTGGTGGGGTTAGCGTGCCGGTAGAGGCATTCGAGGGCCGTAATCTGATCTTTGTGGACGAAGGGCACAAAGGCTCCGGCGGCGAAGCCTGGCGCAAGTACCGCGATGCGCTTGGCGAAACAGGTTTCACCTTTGAATACAGCGCTACCTTTGGGCAGGCTCTCTCGGCGGCGCGCAACGATCCGCTTACTGCCGAATACGGCAAGGCCATCGTCTTTGACTACTCCTACCGCTACTTTTACGGGGATGGCTACGGCAAGGACTTTCGCATCCTCAACCTGCAGGATGAGACCGACGAGGATAAAACCGATCTGCTCCTTCTGGGCAACCTGCTCTCTTTCTATGAGCAGCAGCGCCTGTTTGACGAACAAGCCGAGGTCCTGCGCCCATACAATTTGGAAAAGCCGCTCTGGGTGTTTGTCGGTAGCACGGTCAACGCTGTCTATAGCGAGAAAAAACAGAAGCGCAGTGACGTGCTAACTGTGGCGCGTTTTCTCCATCGTGTACTGGCAAACCGCGACTGGGCGGTCAAAGGCATCAGTGAACTGCTGGCGGGAAAAAGCGGTCTGAGTACGCCAGATGGGATAGACCTGTTCGCCGGGCGCTTCCCGTACGTGCGTGAAACTGGCCTTACCGCCGAAGCCCTATACGATGACATCCTGTGGCGGGTCTTTCACTCCCCGGCCGGTGGCGGTCTGCACGTGTGCGACATTAAAAGTGCCGCTGGCGAGCTGGGGTTAAGGGCATCCGG
>CALKAQ010000138.1 GCA_937983075.1 uncultured bacterium
GAGGGTGTAACTTAAGAATCCTCGATTTTGTGTCTTGACGATGGGGTCCACTGCAGTCAAGGTGGAATTCGTGCCCATGGAGTGGACGGCGCTCATTCCCGCGCTGCAGGCCGACCAAATCGACGTCATCATTTCCCAAATGAGCATTACCGAGGAGCGAATGCAAAAGGTTGATTTTACCGTACCTTACATAACAGGCCGTACGGTGCTCGTGACCCGACCGGGTGATGGCCGGTTTTCGCAACTTGGCGATATTGCGGGAGCCAAAGTCGGTGTCCTGGAAGAGACAACCTTCGAGGCTCTTGCCAGAAGTGTGGAAGGTGTTATCGTTTATACCTATGGATACTCCCAAGCATCCATCGAGGCGCTCTTAGCCGGCACCGTCGACGTCATTATTGAGGATGAATTTACTGTTGCATACTACATCCATCAGCTAGGGTTGCCCTTGCAAATTGTTCCCACGGTCCTTGAGGAAGAGGACGCCGGTATCGCAGTGAAGAAGGGGAACGAAGAGTTCGTCGATGAACTGAACCAGATGCTGCGGAAAATGCTTGTTGACGGAACGTACCGGACGATCTATGCGAAATGGTTCGGTGCGAACCCTGCGGAATCGATCGAGACGTTCGATGCTCCTCTGCATCAGTGATGAGGAGCATCGAACGCCGGCTTGTCCGAAGGATGGGAAATCGACAATATGACACCGTTCCGAGTGAGAGGATCGTTGGTCTTCAAACGTATTGTGACGCCTTAACAAAATGATGGGGGAAAGCATGAGGGGTTTTTTTGCCCCTCATCTCACCCCGCTGGCATGCGAGTGCAGAGCCTGGTTGGACTATGAGAGGGACCGGGAATAAGATTACCTGGTGTTATTCCTCAAGAGCTTTCCGGAGAGGTTTATGATTCTCGTCCAATGAAACTCTGACGCCTCGGTTTGTTTGTTCGGTTGAAATGCTTATGGTTCCACTGGCACTCCAACCGCCTTCGTGTACCCTCACTGTCGTAGAGCTCCATTCATTTGTGAAAGTCCATTCGCCGTTGTTTGCATCTCGCTCGAGGGCAATTGCTGATACTGCAATAATCGCCAGGCATGTCATGATTATTGCTGATACTACAGTATTTGTCGATCGCGTACCAAAGCCCCTCTCGTCTGATGATAGGTTTATTATATACATCTTAGAGTCTAAAAGTTACATTAGCAACCAAATCCCTTGCCCATCTCAGGGAAGGCGGCATATTGACGCCTTCCCTGAGATGCCTACTTCTACCACCAATATCCGGAGATCCAAGCTTCGGCTGTTAACAAATGACTGTCTTCTCCCCAAATGTCTATTTGCCAACCAACTGTGCAGCTAAACCGTCCCGGGGCAAAAATACTGCGCCTGTGGGTTTGCAAGGCAGAATAGGATGAGGCCAGAGGGCTGATCCCCGCTGAGCGAGCAGAGCTCATTCGGCCCCGGTGAGAAGTGAAAATCCTTCGAGAAGCAGGGGTTGCTATGCATGTCGAAATCTGGGAAAGGCTGCAGTTGTTCTTGTTGGACTCGCCGCGGCGATTCTCATTTGAAAAAACGATGCCGCCACTGCCCATAGCTGCCAAAAGGGGATCACTGTTGCAATGCCGAAATAGATGACACCATGACACCAGTGGTTTGAGGGGTAGAAGCGTCTCATGTTTTTCAAACGCAGTGCGCTTGTATTTGTTGCCGTGGTGCTTATGGTTGCCTCGGCCACGTCCGACATCCTGGCGGCTTCGTGGTACGGGAGTACGGGTTTGTTCCGAATTCCCACGGCGGACGTGTTGCACGAAGAAGCGCTTCGTGTCGGCGCGTATGGTTTCGGGATGACCCATACAGCTTCCATTGGTTATGGCGTGTATCCGGATGTGGAGATCGCGCTGGTCGGTTTTTACCGGCCGAATCAAGCCCGATTGACGGGGGCCGTGAAAGGTCGTATCTTCACCGAGACCGTTGACAGGCCTGCGGTCGCGGTCGGTTTCGTCGACGATTCGTTTTACGGTGTCATGAGCAAACAAATTGCCCCGCGGCTGCGTGCCCACGTGGGTTTGGGTTCAAAACAAGGCGTCTTCGCCGGTCTTTCGTATTTGGTGAATCCGGTCGTCGTGACGCGCCCTGGAGAGTTCACGATGCCGCGCATGACATTGTTGGCAGAATACGATCACGGTGAGTTCAACGTCGGCACGCAGTTCACATTCACGGATCATCTGGACGCTTACGTGACATGGGTCGACTTTGATCGGTTGGCGATTGGTGCATCGTGGCAGTTTTAAGTCGCCTGACCTGGTCTAGGATGTCACCTGGGGGAGCCTATGCGCTTAATTCTCGATCGCTATACCGTGAAGGAATTCATTCCACCGTTTCTCGCAAGCGTGTGCGGATTCACGGTCATGCTCTTGTCGGGCATTTTGTACGAAATTTCTGACTACATTTTTGACAACCGCATGCCCGTTGCGGTCGCCGGCAAACTGTTGCTTTATAAACTGCCCGAAGTCATTGCCCTGACCATACCCATTGGTGTCCTATTTGCCACGCTTCTTTCGCTGGGACGGTTAACCCGGGATTCTGAACTCGCCGCGATGCGTTCAGCCGGCATTCCGTTTTATCGTCTCGCCGTTCCTGTGCTGGTTGTCGGAGTCATCATCAGTTGCATCAGCTTTGTCATGCACGAGGAAATCGTGCCGGAAGCGAATCACCGCGCGGCCAATCTGTTTCGCGAAAGCATGCTGCGCGACGCGATGCCGGGCATTCGCCAGGACGTCTTCTTTCGCGGCCCCGAAGGCCGGCATTTTTATATCGGGCGCGTCAACGAACGAAACAACACGCTGGAACGGATTTTCATTTACGAACCTCAACAGAACGGCTTTCCGAACATGATTACGGCTCAGCGGGGCACGTACAGCGACGGGATGTGGTATTTGGAAGAGGGCATCACTCGTCACCTGGACGAGGAAGGATTCACGGTGCACGAAGTCCGGTGGAGTGAGCTCGAGTACTATACTCCCGATGTCACAACAGCCATGTTCGGCACGCAAAAAACACCGCCTGAAATGACTCGTCAGGAGCTTGCCGAGCACATACGCCTTTTTTCCCGCAGCGGTATCGACTTAAGCAGTTTCGAAGTTGAATATCACCTTCGTTTGGCTACGCCATTCGCCAGTTTTTTGTGGGTATTGATCGGTGCGCCCTTGTCGTTGAAAGCTCCACGCAGCGGGCGTTTCTTCGGTATTGTGCTCGCCATCGTCATTGTGTTTGCGTATTACGTTTCGACAGCAGTGTTCCGCTCGCTCGGAGGGAACGGCATCGTTTCTCCGGCGATTGCCGCTTGGGCAACGACGCTCATCTTCGCTTTTATCGGTTTTGTGCTGCTCGCCCGGTCGGATCGTATATGAGCCGGCTGCCATACGAACAACAACTCCCACAAGGGGACGTCTCTCATTGTGTGGAATGCAAATGCAGGTGAAGACATCATGGGCAAGATTGACCGCACGACAACAATCGGACCGGTATGGAACCTCCCGCTGCGTTTGCTCTGGCTGGCAGCCTGCATGGTGCTGGTCATCTGCTCATTCTCGGCGGCGTCCGCCGCTGATATCGAAGAGGCCGTGATTGAATACGACGGTCTGGCTGTCGGCGGACCCGAACGGCTCGATATCGAAGGCAATGTCAAGTTTACCTACGGTGATATTGTCATACATTCCGACAAGCTGAGCATTGACTGGAACGGCGAAGTCGCCGAGTTCGTCGGCAATGTGCAAGTGCTCATGGGTGAGCAAGGCTTCTCGGGCGATTCGTTTACTTACCATCTGCCGGATGGGACAAGCCTCATGGTCAATCCGCGGGGTGTATTGAACACCGAGGCGTCTGAAGAGCCGATTCGCTTTGAGGGAGCATCGCTCCGCAACGAAGGCGATCGCATGGTGCTCGAACAAGGGCGTTTCACCACGTGCGAATGTACCGAACGAGGCTATTATCTCGCCGGTCAGCGTATGGAAATCTATCCAGGCGATCGCATTGTTTTATATCACGTTCGCTTTGTCGAGTTCGGCGTGACGCTGTTTTATTGGCCGCGCTTTACCATTCCGCTGGATCGGCCCTTGAATGCCGCCCAGCTGCTGCCTCGCATTGGCTACAACTCCGTTGACGGTTGGTATGTACGCACGAACTTCGGCTATGGACCCGCCGGTGCCGGTGGGGGCGTGCTGCATCTCGACTGGATGCAGCGCAGAGGCATCGGTTTGGGCGTAACGCACACGTACCGTCAGGACGATTCAGGTGAAGGCGTATTGCGAGCCTACACCATCATCAATCCGTTCCGCACCGAATACCAGGCAAGCTGGACCGGCAGCTGGAAATCGGGCCCGTGGGATGTCAATTGGGATGCCGAATGGGAGATGTACGGACCCGACGGCTTGCGGCGACAGCTGTTGATCGGCGACTTTTCGGCGCGGCGTCAAGGTGAAAACGGCCAGACGACGCTGCGGTTAAACGGCTCACGCGAAATCAAACCGGGCCAAGAACCCACCGACGAATTGACCGGCGATTTTGCCCATACGCAGCGATTCAGTTCCGGCACGGAACTGAGGTTGACGGCCACTGCGCCGCAAATACGCAACACGAACGTCAATCGTCAATATTATGGGTACAGCGCTGAGCTCAGCGGGAGGTTAGGTCCGGTAGGCTGGACGGTTTTGACTGAGCAGCGGGTCAACCCGGCACTCCAAAGTGCCAGCGCCGGCAAACCGGCGTGGCTGACGGCGGGGAAAATGCCGGAAATTCGCCTCAATACCCGTCCTGAGATGTCGCTTTTCGGTCTCACGTTTCCGTTGGAATTTGGCGCTGAATACGGTCGTCTGACTGAAACGCGCCTTGAAGAAGATCAACATACGGTTCAGGACGTCGGGAGCCGTGTCGGTTTATTGGCGGGGATCCGTCGCCTGCGTATTCCGGCGGGACCGCGGCTAGACTTTGAGTTTTCGGGCAGTCTGGAAGGAACACGATATGACGGCGGTTTGAACCGGCTGGTCGTTCGCTCCGATGTGCGCGGCGACTTGCGGTTGACGAACGCCCTGACGCTTGAAGGCCGCTACGAATACCGAGAGCCGTTCGGCGATCAGTCACCGTTTTATTCGGATCGGGTGCAGCTGCTCGACCGGTTGCGCGGCACGCTGCGCTACCGTACGGATGTCGTTCAGGCAACGCTGTCCACTGGATACAACTTGCGGGCCGAGCAAGCGGCCAACGTCGGTTTTGAAGACCTTGTGTTGTCCGTCACCGCTGCTCCGAGCAAGGCGTTTTCCATGCGCCTTCAGGCGGCTTACGATTTGAAGAATCAAGAGCCCAAGTACGTCGCGGGCACGACGGAAATTGGTTCTTCGGAAAGCTTTTCGCTCAAGCTCGGCAGCCGCTATGATTTCCGAAAGACGCAGTTCGACCGTGTCGATGTCAGTTTGAGCTGGCAGTACGCCGATTGGAGCTTCGGCTACGCGGCGCGGTACAACGTGTTGGAAGACCGTTTGGAACAAGGTATGCTCACCTTGATGCGGATCTTGGATGAATGCCGTGAAATCGGTTTTTCGTATGATCAAGCGGAGGGTGAAGTATGGTTGGAATACCGCATCACGGCGTTTCCGGCTGCCGGACTGCGTCTCGGTGCTCATGAAGACGGTCTGATGTTCGACATTGAGGGTTGGGAAGAGCTGATCGGCTCGTGATGCGCAGCATGCGGTCAATCCTATTGTGGTTGTTGGCATTGGCGCTGTTCGGTGGGGTGATCTATGCGGTCACCCTCACACTACAAGATCCGGAGCCCACCGGAACAACCGATGTGTGGTCCGACGAAGCGCCGCCGACGTTCATCGCCTATCAAACGACGATTGTCGGCACGCGGGACGGCGTGCGTCAGTGGCGGCTCGAAGCCGAATCCGTGCATGACCAGGATGGGCAAGTTCACCTGGTGGGCATTGCGCAAGGCGTGCTGTATCGCGACGGAGAGGCCTATTTGGAATTCACCGCGGAGCGGGGTATATGGCACCGTCGTACAGAAGACTTGCATTTGTTGGGCAATGTGAAGGTTTATCAGGAGGGTGAGCAAATATTAGCTACAGACAGTCTTCAGTGGCGCTCTGCATCGGAGCTGTTGATTGCCGACAGTCCTGTGGAGGTGCGGCACGAAGGCACCCGGATCGAAGCGCAGCGCATGCGGGGAGAAATGGATAAAGGCAGGCTCATTTTCGAAGACGGTGTGAAGGTCGAAACGAGCGGCGGACTTCGCTTTTCGTTGTCATCTCGCCTCGAGTATGATCTTGATGGCGGTGACCTGATCGGGCTCGGCCCTGTGCGACTCGAGTTTTAAGAAAGGGGATTGTACATAATGAAGCGGCGGTTTGTGCTCCGAGGGGGGATACTCACCCTGCTCATTTGCGCCATGCTCGGCGGGGGCGTATTCGGGCAAGAGGCAGGCAACGGTGCGTTCGGCTGTCCGGAAGGCGCGACATGCATCGAGACTCCGGAAGGAACGCCCGACGATTTTGAGTCGTTTAGGTGGGAAGGCGATTTATTGACCATCGAAGGGTGGGACGGACAGCCGGTTCGAATTGTTCACGAGGGGACGCTCATTTACGCACAGAAGGTGATTTTCCACACGGAAGAAAACTGGGCGCGTCTGTCGGGTGCTGTGCAGGTGCACCGGGACGATGCAATTATTTCCGCCGGCAAAGCTGAGCTTCACTTCGACGACGATCGTTTTTACTTTGAAGACGAGGTTTATCTGCAGCTGACCGGCGAGCAAGAGATTGAAATTTGGGCGGACGTGCTCGAAATCCATACGGAAACCGACGATTTGATTGCACAAGGCAATGTGAAGTTGCAGGATGCCGATCGTACGGCAACGGCCCATCGCTTGGAATATGAAAGGGCAGCGGATCGGCTCGTGCTCTCCGGCAGCGTCAAGGTAACCGAAGAGCGGAGCGAGTCGGAATTTGAGCGGTTCGTCATCGATCTCAACGACAACAACTTCGTCGGCTACGGCGCAGGCCGCATCATCCTGCGTGATTTGTAGAACAGCGAAATCAGCTGGACCACTTGCAAGCGACCAGTCTTTGGCGGGTTTGCCGGAGGCTGGTCGTTTTGTTATGTAACCGCTCGTATGTTCGAAGATCCCTTCTCGAATCCTCGTGAACGCATGTTACAATGAGCCTGTGAAGCCCATTGCATCGGAACGGAGCGCGGGCTGCAAGGGGGTGATGCGATGACCGTCCTGCTTCGGGATGGTTTTTGGCGCGACGTCGTCGTACTGCTCGTCGCAACCGTATTGCTCGGATCCGCTGTCGCTTGGAGCGTTGGCTGGGGAGTCGACGCTTTTTTTGGCGATGCGATCCAAAATCTCGTCGGTGAGGCGGGAGAATACGACGCTTTAATTCAAATTCGCGACAACCACGACGAGGCGCCGCTGGAAGCGTTGCAGCACCGCGTGGCCGAATCCTTGCCCGGAGCGCAGCTGCAAAAAGCGGTCAGTTTTGCCGGTCAGTCGCACGTTCTCTTGCGCCTCCCGCGTGAATTGCGGGATGCGGAAACGTTCACCGCCTTGCGCGACATGTTTCAGGACATCCCCGGTTACATTGGCTTGACGTACATGGTCGAGCCGAGCATTTCGGTGACCGTAGCCCATTCGGCCGTTGCTCGGGAGCTTGCAGCTGAGATGGCGAAGCATCCTGATGTCGATTTTGTCTTTCACAAAGGTGACGGGCTGCAAATCGTGTTGCACCATGCAGACGCCATGCAGCGGGTCACGCAGCAAGTCGAAGCCTTTTTGGCGGAACGCGAAATATTGGAAGTTCGCATGCCATTGGGTGTGACCTTGCCACATCCGGAAGCGACGGCCGCCGAATTGAAAGCCGCTCTGGAAGAAGCGTGGGGTCCGAACTTTGTTTTGGCCACCGGAGCGGACGATTCGGACGACGATGTCGACGCTTTCGTCGCGACATTGCGTGAAATGCGCAGCTTTCTTTTGAGCTACGCCACGCGGGTTGAGGTGTCCGGCGCTGCGGGCCGCGTCGGATCCGAGGTCGTCGTCATGCCGGCAGCTCCGGTTGGGCACGAAGCCGGTGACGTGCTGACCGTGCGTTTGGAAGGTGTGAGCGACGATGGCACCAGCGCGTGGGGCTATATTGTCTCCGGCACCTATATGCCTGATACGGCCGGCGCTTGGACGGCGTTTGAGCGGCTGCCGGACGGGAGCGCCGGGGCGCCCATTGGCACCGCCGTTTTCACCAACGAACAAGGGGAACTGGAAGCCACGTTGGCCGAAAGCGTACAGCTTTTGAATGAACTGGCCCAGTTCGCGGACGAAGCACGGGAAGGTGTCAGCCAGGCCCAAGCTTTGCTCGATTCGTTTGAAGCGGCGCTGCAGCGGCTGGCCGGACTCAGCGAGCAGGTGAACGCTTTGGAACGTGCCATCGCGGGGGCAGGGGGCGACGGACCCGTCAATGCCACGGAGATCTTGCTGCCGCTCTTGTTGAGCCATTGGCTTGAGCGCAATCATGCGGAGGCTTCTGCAGCGTCACCGTTGGAACAAGCGGAGCAGCAGCTCGGTGGGCTCGATGTGTCGTCGATTTACCGGACGCTGCAGCTTCTGGCGGGCCGGTTCGACGAGCTCGCCAATCTCGACGTCTCGGCAGTCGTCCGTCAGATTGAGCAGGTCCAGCGAGCACTGCCCCATCTCAATGACGGCGATATCGCACGATCGATCGATTTGATCGATCGCAATTTGGACGGCAGCACCATCGCTGGCGACCGGATCAGCCTCGTCACGGTACCGGGGCCGTCCCGTGAGGAAGCCGAGGCCGTGGTGCGCACGGTGATGGAAAGCGACGGCGTGCGAGTCTACCAAACCTCCGCCGGAGTGGTGACGCCGAATGCCCGCGCCGCCCTGACACAAATTTTGGGCCAGATGCGCCAGGTGGTGGCGGCGTTGGTCGCCATTGGGGTTGTTTTGCTGACCTTGCTGCTGGACCATTCCGCTTTGCTCAGTGTGCTGCAAACCCCGCGGGCGGGGCGCCGCGAGGCCATTCGTCGGCAGCGTACGGCGCGCTGGCTCGGTGCCGGCACGGGAGCCCTGCTGCTCACCGTGATCGGGCTGCTCAGCGGAGCTCGCCTGCCGTATGTCGGGTTGTGGGGACTCACGTTGGTCGGAGCCGTCATGGGCTTGGTTGTGGCGTTGGTTGCTCGTCGCATCAATCCGGTCAATTGGGATGAAGTTGTGGCTGGTGAAGCGCTTGGTCTGCACTACGCTCAGGTGATGCGGGAGATTGTCATTCCGGCGGCTCGCCCTGGCTTGTTGGTTTGGTTGAACCGGCGCAGGCAGCGTTTTGCGTAATGGCGCAACGCAGCGACGCTCGCTGCGGCAGGAGGCCGTTGGGAGGAGGTGGCTGGATGCTGGAGATACGGGATTTGCACAAGTCGTACGACGGCCGGCCGGTGCTGCAAGGAGTCCATTTGACGGTGGAACGAGGCGAAATCGTTGCCATCATGGGGCCGAGCGGCTGCGGCAAATCGACTTTGATCCGCTGCATCAATCGCTTGGTCGAGCCTGATGCCGGCGAGATTCTCTTCGAAGGGCGCTCAGTCATTCAGGCGTCCGCGGAAGAACTGCTGGCCATGCGGCGGCGGATCGGATTTGTCTTTCAGCATTTCAACCTCATCCGCCGACTGACTGTGTGGGAGAACGTGGCCTTCGCCGCGATCATGCAAGGCGTGCCTGAAAACGTCGCCCGCCAACGCGCGCTCGACTTGCTTGAGCGGGTCGGTTTGGCCGATGTAGTCGAGCATCGGCCCGATGAGCTTTCCGGCGGCCAGCAGCAGCGTGTCGGAATCGCCCGTGCTTTAATGAACGAACCTGATTTGCTGTTGTGGGACGAGCCGACGGCATCGCTCGATCCCATCCGCACCCAAGAAGTCTTGGAAGTAATGGAACGGCTGGCGCTCGAAACCAGCGCAGCGATGATTATCGTCACGCATGAAATTCCCTTTGCCCTGCGGGTTGCCGATCGCCTGCTGTTGATGGACGGGGGGCGGATTGTCGAAGCCGGCGATCCTGCGGCAGTGATGGCTTCGCCGCGATCGGAAGTCGGACGTGCCTACGCTAAGCTGTTGTCGCAACGGATGGAGCCTTCCCGGCGGCGTAAGAGGAACATGGCTGTTTTTGCCGAACAACAACAGGAATCCCAGCGGCACTCGAACGCAGGTGAGGAAGGTGCATGTCCATGGCCAGCGAACAGCAGCGAACCATCGCTGCTCCGGTCACCATTCGCGGTACCGGCCTCCACAGCGGCGAGCCGGTAAGCATCACGTTGCGGCCAAGCGAGGCTGGCCAAGGCATTGTCTGGCGGCGCATCGATTTGCCCGGAGCACCGAGCATTGCCGCACGAGCGGAAAACGTCGTGTCCACCGACCGCTGCACGATGCTTGGCGTCGGTGAGGCGACGGTACAAACGGTTGAACACGTTATGGCGGCGCTGCGCGCCATGGAAATCGACAACTGCATCGTCGATTGCGACGGTCCTGAAGCGCCTCTGGCGGACGGCAGTGCGCTGCCGTTTGCCGAAGCTATTCGGCAGGCGGGCATATCGACGCTTGAGGCGCCGCGGGAAGTCCGCAAATTGTCTGCACCCGTGGCCGTTGAAGATGAAAACAGCTTGTTGGTCGCTTTGCCCGCCGATACGCTGACCATCAGCTGCACATTCGTTAACGATTGGGCGCATCCGGCCTTGTCCGACCAATTCGGTCAGTGGGAAATCACGCCGGATACTTTTTTGACCGAAATCGCGGCGGCACGCACGATTGCTTTTTTGCATGAAGTCGAGGCCTTGCGGCGGCGCGGTCTGGCTTTGGGCGGCAGCATGGACGCCGCAATTGTTTTTGGTGAAAACGAAATCGTCACACCGCCGAGGTTTGCGGATGAACCGGTGCGGCACAAGGTGCTCGATCTTGTCGGCGATTTGGCGCTTGTCGGGCATCTCAGGGCGCATGTCGTCGCCATTCGGCCTTCACATCGCATGAACAATCAATTGGCTCGTGCGCTGGCGGCTGTTTTCAATGAAATTTGACGTTGCACAGGGAGGGCACGTAGTGTTAGACATATTGGCGATCAAGCAACGACTGCCTCATCGTTATCCGTTTTTGATGGTCGACCGTGTCGTCGAATGGGAACCCGGCAAGCGCGCGGTCGGAATCAAAAATGTAACGGTGAACGAACCGTTTTTCAACGGACACTACCCGGAACAACCCATTATGCCGGGCGTATTGATAGCAGAAGCAATGGCTCAAGTGGGCGGATTGGCTATCGGCGATGAGTTGGCCAAGGACGCTTCCGCGTCCAACGGCTCCGATGCGGCTGCCGACCGAATGCTGCCTTTGTTCGTCGGCATCGATGATATGCGGTTCCGCCGCATTGTCGTGCCGGGCGATCAGCTGCGCATCGAGACGGAAGTGCTGCGGTTTCGACGCGGCATGGCAAAAATTGCGGCCAAAGCGACAGTTGACGGCGAAGTGGTTTGTGAGGGAACACTGATGTTTGCCTTGCGCCCGGCGAGTGAACTCCGCTCGTCCACTTAATCAAAAACGGGGGCGTCAATGGATGTCAAAGCAAAATCCCTGGTACTCGGAAAACGTCGTGCCGATGCGTACCGACATTCACCCCACCGCGATCGTCCATCCGAAAGCTCGCATTGGATCCAATGTGAAAATCGGGCCCTTCGCAGTGATCGGGGAACACGTCGAGATTGGCGACGGCTGCATTATCGGTCCGCATGTCGTCATTGAAGGCCGGACGACGATCGGCAGGAACAACCGCATTTACGCGGGCGCTTGTCTCGGCATCGAACCGCAGCATTTAAATTACCGGGGCGAGGACACCACGTTGATCATCGGCGACAACAACATCATTCGCGAATACGCCACGTTGTGTCGGGGCACGGTGGCCGGCGGCGGTGAAACACGCATCGGAAACGACAACATGATCATGACCAATGTTCATATCGGCCACGACGTCCACATCGGCAACGGCGTCATTCTCACGCACGCAACGGGCCTGGCGGGCCACGTTGTAATCGAAGACCGAGCGACCATCGGCGGGTTGGTGGGCATCCACCAGTTTACACGTGTCGGGACGATGGCCATGGTCGGCGCACACAGCTACGTCAACAAAGATGTCCCGCCCTATCTTCTCGTGACGGGCAATCCGGCGCATGTGTACGGTGTCAACATTACCGGTCTGCGGCGCAACAACGTTCCCCCTGAAGTCCGGCGCGAGATCCAGCGTGCTTATAAAATCCTTTACCGAGCGGGCTACAATGTGTCACAAGCATTGGAACAAATGGAACGTGAGCTCACCGGCATCCAAGAAATCGAGCATTTGCTGCGCTTTGTGCGCCAGGCCGAACGGGGCATTTGCCGACAGTCGTAGACGCCGGGCAGGCGATGGGAATGGTGGAAGCATTGACGGATGATCAAGTTGCCCTGCTGGCCGGCGCGGGCGAATTGCCGCTGGAATTTGCACGTGCCGCCAAGCGACGCGGCATTGGCGTCGCGGCCGTTGCGGTTGCACCCGACGTCGACCCGCGCTTAAAAGATGAAGTGGCTCGCTTCGCTTATGTGCCTCTCACGCAATGGGGCCATGTGATTCGTGAGCTGCGGCTGAGCGGGTCGAAGCATGTCTTCGTCTTCGGCCGAGTCTCGAAGTCGGTGTTGTTCGCCCAAGGTGCTTGGGACGACCGTTTTCGCCGTGTTATCGCACAGGCGCAAGACGGATCGGATCTCGAACTGCTCCTCGCGTTTGCGGCCGACTTGGCGCGGGAAGGGCTGCACATCTGCGAGCAACCCGCGCTGCTGCCCGAGCTCTTTCCCGGTCCGGGGGTACTGACGCAGCGCAGCCCCACCGAGCAGGAATGGCGGGACATCGCCTTCGGATTCCGTTTGGCAAAGTCGACGAGTGCATTGGAGATCGGCCAGACCGTCGTCGTCAAGGACAAGGCTGTGCTGGCCGTCGAGGCGATGGAAGGAACCGATGCGGCGATCGTTCGGGGCGGTCAGTTAGCGCAAGGCGGAGCGGTTGCGGTGAAGGTTGCCCGGCCGCAGCAAGATCCTCGTTTCGACATGCCGACCGTCGGCCCGAGCACCATCGCGGCGATGCACGCCGCGGGGGTCGCCGCGTTGGCGTTTGAAGCCGGACGCACGTTTGTCATCGATCGCGAACGCGTGATACGAGACGCCGATGCAGCGGGCATTGCCGTCGTCGCGTGGCACCCGGAAGAAGGGCAGGAGTGAGGAGGAACCACATGCGGGTGATGCTTTCGGCCGGCGAAGCGTCGGGGGATTTTCACGGTGCCCATCTCGCCCAAGCCCTGCGGCAGCAGGAACCCGCGGTGGAGTTGAGCGGCATGGGCGGGCCGCTGATGGCCGAAGCCGGCGTGCGGCTGCACTTTGATCCCACGCAGGTGAGCGCCGTCGGTTTTACCGAAGCGATCGTGCAAGTGCGCCAAATGCGGCGCGTGCTGGCGCTGCTCACCGAAGCAATGCGGCGGGAAGCGGTTGACGTCCTCGTCGCCATCGATTTGCCTGCCTTCAACATGCGTTTGGTCGAGGCCGCCCGGCGGCTCGGCATTCCGGCCGTCTACTACTTCAGTCCTTCAGCTTGGGCCTGGGGAAAGGGACGAGCGCGGCGCGTTGCACGCTCCGGAGCGCACGTTTGTGCCGTTTTCCCGTTTGAAGCCGATGTTTACCGCGAAGCGGGCGCCAAGGTGACGTTTGTCGGCCATCCGTTGCTCGACAGCGTGCAAGTCGACGCAACCCAGGCGGAAATTCGCCGCGAGTTGAATTTGGATCCGAACCTTCCGGTGATCGCGCTGCTGCCCGGCAGCCGCAAGCAGGAGCTCGAGCGTCTGCTTCCGCCCATGGGCGAGGCGTTGGCGCTCGTTCAGGCTGAACATCCCCAGGTGCAGGCCGTGCTGCCGCGCTCACACACGGTGAAGCACGTCCAACTCGACGACTTCGCATCGGCACACCACGTGGTCGTCGTCGAAGGTGAAGCACAGCGCGTGCTCGCCGCCTCTGACGTTGCCGTCGTCGCATCCGGAACGGCGACGTTGGAAGCCGCCATGATCGGGACGCCGCAAGTCGTCATCTACAAAACGTCGGCGTTGACCTATCAGATCGCCAAACGCCTGATCCGCATTCCACACGTTGCGCTGCCCAACATTGTCGCCCAACGTGCCGTCGTCCCCGAATTGCTGCAAGACGCCGTCAACGGACCGAATATCGCTCGGCACTTGCTCGCCCTGTTGAACGACCCCGACGAGCGCGGTCGAATGCAAAACGCCTATCAAGACATAGTCAAGCGCTTGGGCGGAGCGGGGGCCGTCAACCGGGCCGCCCAAGTCGTGCTTGCAGTGGGACGGGGAGACGTATGTCCTACACGCGGCGTTTCGGCGGAGGCCACAAAATGACGACGATATACTTGACGACGAACAGCCCGGGGGAAGTGAGTACGTGGCTCCGTCCGACGGTCAAAGCGTTGCTGGCGGGAGCGGGCGGACAAGCGCCTGCCCCGGAGGGGATCGTCGTCTTTTTGAATCCGTGTGTCTACGCTACCGGCAGCGAGGCTCGTGTGGCGCAGGAAATCCCAGGTGTCGACACGGTGATCACTCCGTGGGAAACGGTGCGGTTCGCGCTTTTGGGGCGGCGCCCCCAAGCGCTCCGTCGGCGGAACCACAAAAAGGGGGCGCTGCTGCATCTCGGCGGCGAGATCACGTTGTCGGCGTGGTTGGCGCGCCGGCTCAACGTGCCTGCGTTTCTTTATACCGAAGGCTTTGTCAACAGCGTGTCGGCGTTTCAGCGCATCTTCGTGCCGCATCAGCGGGCTGCGGACAAGGCGGCTCGCTGCGGTGCGCCTCCTGAGCGTGTCGAAATCATCGGCAACTTGATGGTCGATGCGATTGACACGCCATGGTCAAGCCCATCGCAAGCGCTGCGTCATTTGGGCTTGTCCGTTGGGCCTCCCACAGTGGCTGTGCTGCCGGGCAGCCGCCTTCACGAGTGGGAAATCGCACTGCCTTTTTTTGCGGCGGTCATCCGTGAGCTGCGCCGGCGCATCCCCGACATGCAGGCGATCATCGCCGTGTCGGCTTTTGCCGGGGAGCTGCGTGCGACGTGGTTCCCCGGCGGGGAATTGCAACGCTGGGTGACGGTTGAAGGTGAGCGCATGCTGGCGGTGAACGACCAAACGGCAGCTGCCGTATTTGCCGCCGACCTCGTGTTGACGCTGCCGGGCAGCAACACTGTGGAAATCGCCGCGCTCGGGCGGCCCATGATCGTCGCCGCACCGCTGCACCGGCCGGAACTGATTCCGCTCGACGGCTTGCCGGGATTGATCGGCTCGATTCCATTGATCGGCAAACCGCTCAAACGGGCGGCCGTTTTGCGTTTCAGTCAGCGCGTTCCTTTTATCGCCTTGCCCAACGCTTGGGCCGGCCGCCAAATTGCGCCGGAGCTGCGGGGAGAAGATTTACAGCCTTGGGATGTTACGACGGTTGCATACGATCTCCTGATGCAGGATGATGTAAGAGAGAGGATGGGAATTGAATTAAAATCGGTGGTGGGCAGCGCGGGCGCATCGCAGCGCATTGCGGCCGCTCTTTTGCGCGCAGTGTCCCCGCCGTGACGAGGGAGTGATTCGAGAAGCGATGGGAAATTTCAATAAGCTGCGTCCCATGCTGCAGCTGTTGAAACCGTACAAAGGCGCCGTATTCGGGGGCCTCTTCTGCATTCTCGTCGTCACCCTCGTCGATTTGGCGTTTCCGCTGTATTTTGGACGCGGCGTGATCGATCAAGCCTTGCTCGGCGACGGGGATATCAAGCTGCTCGGCCTTTTGGCGTTCGGTGTCGTCGTTTTGATGGCCATTAAAGGTTTGTTCAACTTCGGTCAGGTGTACTTTGCCGGTTATGTCGGCCAGCGCAGTTTGCACAACTTGCGCTCCCGGCTGTTCAATCATTTGCTGCGCTTGCCGGTTGCTTATTTTGATCGGGAAGGCCGCAGCGACATCGTATCCAGGGCAACCAACGACATCGCCATCATTCAAAACGCGCTCAGCGCGGGCATTGCCGACATCATTCAACAAGGCTTGACGTTGATCGGCATCATCGTGCTCATTGTGTTTTTAAATTGGAAGTTGGCACTCGTTTCGTTGATTGTTTTGCCGTTGGTTGCATGGGCGGTTTCGACATTCGGCAACCGAATTCGCAAGCAGACGCATCAGTTGAACGACCGCATCGCCAGCCTCACGACGCTGCTGAGCGAATCGCTCGCCGGCATACGCGTTGTCAAAGCGTTTACGATGGAAGCGAGCCGTGGCGAAAAATTCACCCGAGAAAACGAACGCGGTTTTCAGGCGAGCATGAAGTCGCTCAAGGCGACGGCGACCATGCGGCCCATTGTCGAAATCATTGTCGTTGTCGGCATGGTCATGATCGTGCTGGTCGGCGGCATCGAAGTCGTTGAAGGCAGGCTTTCGTTGGGGGATTTGGTGGCGTTTATGGCGCTGGCCGGCATGGCGACGCATCCGGTCGGTCTGCTGACTCGCAGTGCGTCTTTGCTGCAGCAGGCCGTGGCGGCCGGTGAGCGGGTTTTCGCCGTGCTCGCCGAGGAGCCTGAAGCGTCGGATGCACCGGGCAGCCGACCGTTGCCGCGGATCCGCGGTCACATCGCTTTTCGCAACGTGACGTTTGCGTATGATAGAGAAGCGGGCGACGTCTTAAAAGGCATCAATCTTGAAATTCAGCCGGGCGAAACGGTTGCCCTGGTCGGCCCCAGCGGGGCGGGAAAAAGCACGTTGGCCGCTTTGATTCCCCGCTTTTATCAGCCGACCGGCGGCACCATCGAAATCGACGGGCATGACATCAGCCAGGTGACGCTGGAGTCGCTGCGGCGCCAAATCGGACTGGTGCCGCAAGACACCGTGCTTTTTGCCGGTACGGTGCGCGAAAACATTTTGGCCGGCCGCAGCGGATATACCGACGAGGACATCGAACGAGCGGCCCGCCAGGCTCATGCACACGAGTTCATTCAGCAGCTGCCGCAAGGGTACGACACCGTGTTGGGCGAATCCGGCACGTCACTCTCCGGCGGACAACGGCAGCGGCTCGCCATCGCCCGGGCTCTTTTGGGGGATCCGCGCATTTTGATTTTCGACGAGGCGACGTCGAACCTCGATCCGGAGTCGGAGCAGCTGATTCAAGAGGCGTTTTTGCGTTCGAAAGCGGGACGCACCGCCGTCGTCATCGCTCACCGGGCGGCGACGATTCGGCTGGCCGACCGCGTGGTCGTGCTCGATCAGGGGCGGATCGTCCAAGACGGCCGACATGCCGAGCTCATTGCCGTTCCGGGCTTGTACCGGCGGCTGTTTGCAGAAATGGAAACGGAAGCCGATTGGGCGCAGGAGGCGGTTTCCGGCTAGGCAAAAATACGGTGGAGAAACTGGGGCTCCCAGTCTCCCCAAGCATTTCAAGCAGGCGCCGCCTTGCTGCGGAGCGAATGTTTCAAGTATACGCCGCGAGATCGACCCGCTGAAGCACGAGGTGTCGTGCCGGTCAATCGTACACGGTTCACGGACGGTTCGGAGGTTGTGCGGGACGCATGAGCATTGTGGCAGAAGGCCTAGTGAAAACGTACGGCGGTCGCCGAGTTGTCAATGAAGTATCGCTTCGTGTCGACCGTGGCGAAGTCGTTGGCTTGCTCGGGCCCAACGGGGCGGGAAAGACGACGACGTTTTACATGATCGTCGGGCTGGAACGTGCCGATGGCGGTCGAATCACCTTGGACGGCAAGGACGTCACTCGGTGGCCCATGCATCGACGGGCCAGGGCCGGAATCGGATATCTTGCGCAGGAACCGTCCATTTTTCGCAAGCTGACGGTCGAGCAAAATATCGCGGCCGTGCTCGAAGTGGTCTGCCGCGATCCGGCCGAACGCAAGCGGCGGCTCGAGTCTTTGCTCGAAGAGTTCGACATCGCTCGGGTACGGCATCAAAAAGGATACGTGCTGTCGGGCGGCGAGCGCAGGCGCGTCGAAATTGCCCGGGCGCTTGCCACACAGCCTTCGTTCATGCTGCTGGACGAACCGTTCGCCGGTGTCGACCCGATAGCGGTGGCGGACATTCAGGAAATCGTCGCTTATATGAAGTCGAAGAACATCGGTGTACTCATTACCGATCACAGCGTACGCGAGACGTTAGCGATCACCGACCGAGCTTATATTTTGCATGAAGGACGCATTTTGGTGTCCGGTCCTTCGCATACGATCGCCAATGACGAACAGGCCCGCCGCTTTTACCTCGGCGAACGCTTTTCGTTGTGAGGTCGATGCCGTGAGGTACCTTGTATGAAGATCCTTGACCGTTATGTTGCTGCTCAGATGCTCATGCCGTTTTTGTTCGGCGTCGCCGCTTTCACGTGTTTGTTCGTCAGCAGCGATTTGTTGCGGCTGGCCGGCATGGTCGTCGAGCTGGGAGCTCCGGTAGGGGCGGTGGCGCGGGTCTTTTTTCTTCAGCTGCCCCAAGTGATCGTCTTGACGCTGCCCATGTCGGTGCTGTTGGCGACGCTGCTCGCCCTCAGTCGGCTTTCGGCGACAAGCGAAATCGTCGCCATGCGTGCCGGCGGGCTGAGCTTTTGGCGCTACACGGCCCCCATCTTCGTCATTGCCGCTTGCGTCAGCGTGGTGGCGTTCGGGGTCAACGAGTGGATTGTGCCAAAAAGCAACCTGGAAGCCGAGCGCGTCATGGCCGAAGAGGTACGCGGTCGCCCGCTGCCGTCCACCCAGAACAACTTGCAAATGTGGGGCCGAGATTCGACGCACGGCGTCTGGACGCTGTACGCCCAGCGGTTCGACAGTCGAGAGCAGATCATGGAAAACCTCGTGTTCACGCGGCTGTCGGGCGGTCGCCCCGTTGAGACGACGGCGGCGAAGCGGGCTGTCTGGGACAACGACATGTGGTACATGGAAGGTGCCGAGAGCTACCTGTTTGGCGGCGATGCCGGCGTCATTACGGTTTCGTTCTCTGAGCTGCGCCAGCCGCTCGACATCGGGCAATCGCCCGAGCAAATCGCGTTGCGCAACCGCGATCCCGACCAAATGAGCTTGGTTGAGTTGCGTGAATACGTCGCTGAACTGCGGGAGCAAGGTGCCGACGTACGCGAACTCGAAGTGCAGCTTCACCTCAAGTATTCGCTCCCGGCGGCGAGTTTGGTTTTCGCCCTGATTGCCGCTCCGTTGGGGGTGCAGTCGCACCGTTCGTCAACGTCAACGGGCTTCGGCATGAGCATTGTCATCATCTTCATCTATTACGTGCTTATGACGGTGGGCACCGCTTTGGGACAGGCAGGCACCATACCGCCGCTTCTCGGCGCTTGGATTCAGAACATCGCAGTAGGAGGCACCGGAGTGTTTCTCATGATCCGCCAAGGAAGGTAAGGGGAGGAACCATGTTTTGTACGGGTTCTACCTCATTGCCGTCCTGGTTGTGGTCGGCGGTGTGATAGCTTATATAGGCGATCAGATTGGTCGTCACATCGGCAGGCGTCGTCTGACGCTGCTTGGACTGCGGCCTCGTCACACTTCGTTTATTGTCACCGTGGTGACGGGCGTTTGCATTGTCGCCGCTTCCATCGCGACTTTGACGTGGCTGTCGAACGACGTGCGCACAGCTCTCTTTCACATGCGTGAAATTCAAGACGCGTATGCAGAGAGTTTGGCGGCGTACGAAGAAAGTCGAGCGCAGCTCGAAGAGCTTCGCTACCGCGTCGAGCACCATGAAGAATATCTGCAGGAAATCATCGCGGCACGCGATGCTGCGGCCGCCGAAACCAGACGCCTGCAAATTGAAAACGCCATGCTCGAAGACGATCTCGCCCAGGCGCATCACGACCTCGAAAACTGGAAGCGGCAGGTCACCATTTTGCAGCGGCAGAGTGAAGAGCTCGCTGACGACATTTTGAAGATGGAGGCCACCCGCGACGAGATGCAGCGTCAAATTGCCATGTTGACGCAGGAACTCGTGCAGCTTGAAGGCCGGATGCGGCAAGGGCAGTTTGCCTTCCTCAAGGATGACATCGTCTATGCGCAAGTGTTCGAAGTGGACGGTCCCCGTGCTGAGGTAGAAGCCCGCCTGCTGGAATTTCTCGAACGAGCCGATGAGGCTGCAATTGCCCGGGGCGCGATCATCGATGGCAAAAACAGCGCGATTGAGCTTGCGGCTGAAGAGCACTTTTTCCAAACGGTCGATGTACTGACCGAAAGCGGGGGACGCTGGGTTGTACGTGCCGTCGCGACCCAAAACACCGTGGCAGGAGAGCCGCTTTTGATTCACTTTCATTTGTTCCCGGAGACGGAACCGCTTTATCGCCGCGGCGACATCATTGCGGAAAAGGTGATTGACGGCGGCAAGCGCGACGTCGAAGGGCAAGTGTTGCAGCTGCTCGAGGAAGTCAATCAAATTGTGCTGCAGGAAGGGATGATTACGGGAGAAGACGGCAGTGTCGGTGAGCTGCCGAGTGAGCAGTTCGTCGATGCGGTCGTGCAGTTGCGCCGCATGGGGGGACCGGCCAAGGTTCAGGTGAGAGCCGCGGTCGACACGTGGATCACGCGAGGTCCGCTCAAGGTTTCGATCCAAGTTGAGGGAGCGAATAGCCGATGAGACGACCGAAGAGGAACGGTGGAACAAAGCGGCATATCGTTTGGATTCGCCGGCTCGCCGGTACTCTTGCGGTCGTGGGCGTTGCGCTGTTGCTTTTTCTTGGGCCGGGAGCCATTTTATCCGAAGGTGAACGGGAACAACCCGGGCTGATGATCGGCTTGGAGGATGAGCCGCCGACGACCCAGGACAGCACGGAAACGCAGGTGGGAGACGTCGGTGTACAAGGGGAGCCGTCGGAGGAGGCGGCGCATGAGGACCCCACGTTATCATTCCCCAGCGCTCCGCATGGACCGAGTGTGGAATCCGGTGCGGATTTCGAGCTTTCCACGCCCCGATCCAACGAAGCCGATGCCGATTCTACGGCAATCAGCGTCACGTCCGGCATTTCGCCTCGCAGTGAGCGCATCGATCTCGAACAAATTCGCCGGCGCCTGCAGTCGGGTGAAGGAGCCGATGAACGAGGCGATGACACCCGAAGCGAGCCAGGGTGGGAGCATGAAATTGCGGTCGGCCGTCGGGGATCACTCCGCATCGGCTATGAGCCGGCCGGCGGCAGTGAAGCGCGAGATCCGCTGAGCGGCACGTTGGAAGCGGAGTTTGTAGTCGATTTGTTCGGCAAGGCATCGGTATCCGCCGGGTATCGCTTTTTGAACTTCCGCGATCTTGAAGGCAACCAAGAACTGCGTGACGCTCTGGCTCGGGCACAAGTTCAAGTGCGATTTTAATTTTTTGCTGCTCAGGCAGCAGCTGCCTCTTGACAGCAGGCGCGTTTCCATGCGATAATGTGCTGTGCCTTGATTGAGGCACGGGCGAATGTGAAAGTATAAAGGATGGTCGCTGGCAAGGCCGTACGGCTTTGCTAGAGGAAAGTCCGGACTCGGCTGTTTGCTTCGGCAAACAGAAAGTTGATGCCCGCCGAAAGGCGGGGCGGAGCGATCCGACGGATGCGAGGCAGGCCCTCCGGGTCTGTAGTAGCTATAAAAGGGCCATAGAGACGAGCACTGTTGGCAACAACAGTGGTGGAACGTGGTAACCCCCATCACCGAGCAACCCAAATTATGGTAGGGGCAGCCCTTCGGGGCCGCTGAAGCTCTGCTTCAGTGAGATAGATGACCATCCGCGACAGAATCCGGCTTACATTTATACTTTCGCAGCAACGCCCACGTACACATGAGTGGGTCCGTAGCTCAGTTGGTTAGAGCACCGGACTTTTAATCCGGGTGTCCTGGGTTCGAGTCCCAGCGGACCCACCAAGGAAAAAGC
>CALKAQ010000139.1 GCA_937983075.1 uncultured bacterium
TCTGCAGTGGCTCGTTCTCCCATGGACCAACCGACGACGCGACGTGAAAACGCATCAACAACTGCCGCAATATAAAGCCATCCTTCATCAGTAGGATGCTGAGTGATGTCTGCCACCCACAGTTGCCCCGGTCTGTCGGCGACAAAACGACGCTTCACGAGATCCGGGTAAAGACTTGCGTTGGGATTGCGGCGCGTGCACCCCTTGGTTCTACGCCGAGAGATGCCCTGAATACCTAACTCTTTCATTAGGCGAGCTACTCGCTTTCGGGCACATGGTGTTTGTTCTCTAGCCAGTACCGCCTTGATTCGTGGTGCGCCATAAGTACCGCGGCTTTCGGTATAAATCTCCATGATGCGCGCCTTGAGCCGCTCATCCTCACGCGCCCTTCGTGAGGGTTTACTTTGTCGCCATGCATAGTAGCCACTGGTGGAGACACCCAGTACTCGGCACAGTGTGACGACGCTATGATTCACCTTCTCACGCTCAACAAACTTGAATGCCACACTGGGCACTATTCGGTCTCCTTGGCGAAGAAGGCCGCGGCTTTTTTTAAGATTTCCCGCTCTTCGCGAAGGATTTTCACTTCTCGCCGGAGTCGAATAAGCTCTTCTCGCTCAGCAAGGGTCAGCCCGCTGGCCTCATCCTGTTCTGCCTTACGAACCCACAGGCGCAATGTTTCTGCCCCGATCCCAAGGTCTTTGGCAATGTTCTTGAGAGGCTTGCCGCTCTCTCGAACGAGGCGAACAGCCTCCTGGCGAAATTCCCTTGGATATCCTTTTCTTCCTACCATGTTTGAGACACCCTCTCTTGATTACTAATAGATTACTAATCCCAATAAAGGGTGTCCACTGGATCGGGGCAAGCTCAAGACCTTTAAGCCGCTCTGACGACCCAAATTTGTGCTGTCGACGCGGATCGGGTGATTCACATAGCGCAAAAGCGCGTTTGAGAAAGATCACAAAATGCTCTGCCTTCGAAATACCTTTATCTGAATCTCGGGGCCCTCGCTTTCCTGAAAGCAGTTTACATCACGCACAAGCACGATACGACCGGTTAACACCTCAGGCTGGCTCGCAATGCGCTGCACCGTCCTCCACCTACCCCAGATCATGAGCAAAACACTGAGGCTGTCTTTTCAAGACAGCCTCTTTTTCTTGCGAACTTGAAAAACGCATCACCAGATCGGTGTGATCGGCACACCAACATCTCCTGCATGCAGTTATGGTACGCAGTCGTGGGACGCTGCTGGTGCAGTTATAGTACGCACCGCCTGCCACCTTATGTCTATGTTACAGTACGCGCCCCCCACACCCCACGCCCCACACCCCACACGCCGCTCCGCATCCGCCCACCCCACACCTCCGCGTCCACACCGGGCCTACACAGCCCGCGCCTACGGCACGAAGCGCACCGTGGTCGCCGGCCGTACCGGCGCCGGGAGTCCACGTGGACGAAACGGCACAATCGCCGCCTCACTCTCATCGGGTATTTCCATGATGTATCCGGCCAATGCGCTTGCAAATCGGACAAGGCGCTGCTGTGCCCGGAGCCGCAAATGGACCTCATCAAAACGGAAAGGCTTCGCATTGATCTCCAAGATCCAAACCTCACCGTCCCGGTCGATGCCGACGTCGAGTGAAAGTTCACCGAACATGCGGCCCGTTGCACGTTCCAAGCCGTGGGCCGCTTTGAGACACGCTTCTTGCAGTTTGTCGGTGATTTCCTGGACGCGCTCCGGACCAAACGTCTCAAGCAGCACTTCTTTCAACGGGCGCCGACTGCCGCCCCGCGGAACGTGCGTCGTAATCCGGCCCCGCCCGGCAATTCGGGCCGCCGCGCCGGTAAAGCGCCACTCGCCGTCAGCGTCCTTTTGCACCAATGCACGCACGTCGTACGGACGTCCTGCAACACGGGCAAGCCGAATCCCCCGCTGCACCAAGTAGTCGCGGCGCGACGGCAGCACACGGCTGAGCTGCCGGACGCTCCGCAGCCTTCCTTGACTGCTGCGCCCCGACATCGTGTTCATGCGATAGCTCAAGCCGCCCTGTCCACGTACGACTTGGGCCGCACCGAGTCCGAGGCTTCCCCCCGAAGGCTTGAGGAATATGCGCCCATATCGATTGAGAAGGATGGCAGCATCTTGACTCGATCTATAACGCCTCGTTTCCGGCAAAAACGGCTGCACTTCAGGATCTTGCACGAGGTGACGGTAAACCGACCATTTGTTGAGGTAATGCGGGTTGAAAACAACCGCACCGCCTTTTTGGAGACGCAGCAGCAAGCCGCGGGAACGTATCCTGCGTTCTGCCGGCCGGCTTTGTACGCGGTTGTAAACGACATCCGGAATGGGCATGCGGCAGGCCACCCAACGCCGCCGGATCCGCGTCCACCCTTGCAGGCGGCGCCTTCCCCGGGCAATCGCAGCCGGGCGAAACAGAAAGGCGAATCCGCCGGCTTCGCGTACCCGGCGCATCACTTCTACGTATGTGGGAATTTGAGAACCGACCAATCCGTTCCGCGTCCGACGGAACAATGTAATGATGCCGATGATCGGGCCGAGGCGCAGAACACCTCCCGGCGTACGGTAGAGCCGCAGTGTGCGGACGGGCACACGAGGCGCACCGGGAGGCAAAATCACCCTAGAAGCCGCGCCGGGCGCTTTAATGGCACACTGAAAACGATCTTTCCATGCCCCCATATGCAATGTCACGATTTCCCGGGGCTGGATGCCCAGAGCTTCCGCCTCATCCTCACTGAGCCAAAGAACGTTTGCTGAGCCCGCAGCATGTCGTCGGTTTACGAGCTGGATGGTAACCAATCGTTCTCTCCCTCCTCATTTGGGGTTCCAAACCCCGCTAACCAAGCGGCATACTCCATGGGGCGACGATCTGCATCCTGACCGGCCGTGCTTCCTTCCAAATGGTGAAACAGTCTCCGGCCCGTCTTCGAGTTCACCTCCAAAAACCAAATGCGGCCTTGCGTATCGATGCCGAGGTCGATTCCCAACTCGCCCAGCGAAGCGATGAAACGATCGAAACGGCGTGCGATGCGCAACGCTAACGTGTGGATCTGCTGGATGATCTCCCGGATCCGCTCCGTCTCTCCGGGGAAAGCGTTCTCCAACACGACATTCAAGGGAAGGCTGCGGCCGCCGCCCGACAAATTGGACACGATTCCCGCCCGCCTGCCGGCCCGCACCCCCGCCCCGGTCATTTGCCATTGACCGGTGAGGTTTTTTTGCATGAGCACTCGCACGTCGGCGATGGCACCTTCCCAGCGGATAAGCTGCAACCGTGATTGCACGATGAACGGTCCGCCATAGCGGCGAATGGAACGGTAAATGCTGCCGACCGATCGGGCTCGAAAACCGTGCACCCGGGCATGCCGGTCCGTATGGCGCACGAGATAGCCGTTGCCGCTTCGTTCGATGCGCCAGATTCCCCGCCCCATCCCGCCTCCCGTCGGCTTCACATAAACCGCACCGTAGCGACTGAGAAAAAGCGACAAGTCGCTCGCGCTGCGCAAGCGCCTTGTCGGAGGCACGAACGGCCGCAGCTCCGGATCGGTGCGCACGATGAGCGTCTGCCGCCATTTCGAACCGAGCCGCCCGTTGAACACACGGACGCCCGCTCGGCGCAGCCGGACGAGCGTGCCGACGACCGCCGGACTGCGAAACGCCCGGTCGTATACGACGTCAGGCAGAGGAAACGCCACCCGCCGCCATCGCAGTCCCGCCGCCGGTCGGTAGCCAAGCATGCGGCGCCGCGCCGGAACCCACGACCCCGGCGTAAACGTAAAAGCGGCGGCAGAAATGCCTGCGGCTTCCCGAATCATGCGACGAAACAGCGCCGTCTGCGGCCCGAAAATCGCTCCCCGATAACGGCGCGAAAGGATGCCGATCACCGGCCCGACGTGCCACACGCCCGATTTGAGCCGCCGCATTTGCAATGGCAGCGCTCCCGAACGCGGCCAGGGAACTTTGCGCCCGAGGACAAGCCGCGCCGCTTCACTGCCCGCCGGAGCGCGCCGAAGGGCGGCCAAAAGCGGCAGCTTCCCCAAACGCAGACGCAGCCAATGGCCTGCCGTGTTCCGGATGCGAGCAGCCAGCGGATGGTCCGCCGGCACATATAAGGTTGAGCGGCCTGCGCCGCTTTCGACGAGTACAGGGAAAAGTGAACGCCTCGCGTTTGTCTGCATGCCACACGCCACCTGTTGGTTGTTATGGTCCCTGCTGGCTGATATAGCTCTCGTATCCTACGTAGGAGGGCACCAAGTTGCTACCGTCCCGAGCGTGCGCGGCACAATAATCCGTAAGGCCGCTGCCTGCTGCAAACCGGCCGAGGGGCAAAGCGTCCGACATGCGATCGGCGGACGCCGTTGTTGGACTCCCCGCCTTTTGTGAAACATGGTATAATTGCGGCTAATTGAGTGTGAAATGGCTGAGAAAGTGGCGTGAGCGTCATGCAAGTGCTTGTTGTCGGCGCAGGAAAAGTGGGGTTCGAAATTGCCGATCGCCTGGCGGCCGAAGGACACGACATCGTCGTCATCGACAAAAACCCGCT
>CALKAQ010000140.1 GCA_937983075.1 uncultured bacterium
TTGGTTTGCTTCAAGTTCGAGCAGCCTCTGGATCGTATTCAGCGGTGCCGAGTTGCCGTGCCGAGCGATCAGGTCTACCAAGTGTTCCCAATTTTCTTGTGTAAGCCCGCGAAGCTTGCGGACATTTTGTTGCTCCTGCCGTTCCGGACTGAGTGCGATGGATATGACGTCCGAGGGGCTTAGGCGCCGGATATCCAACTTGACGCCGCCCGCCACGAACGACTGGTAAAACGGGCTGGGGTTTTTGCGGTCCGTGAAAACGACCAGCTTGTCCTCGAGTTCAGGCACGTCACACAGGCCTGGGCGGCCTCGATCGTCCGGCCAGAAGTATTCGCCTTCGGGGTCGAACAAGACCGTACCCACCGGGACTTGTTTGCCGCCACGTTTTGTCACCGTGGGTGTCTGCTTGTACAGGTGGCTGAACAACAGCTTGTTAAGATTTGACTTGCCGAAACCTGCTCGTGCGAACACGAAGGTGCGGCGTGAAACCAACGATGTGACCGGGAATCGAATGGTCACCTCTGGAGACTTGATCTGCATCCAGTCTTGCCTTGCGATATGCGGATTGTCCTGGGCGTAGATGAATTCGCCGAAGGCCAGGTGACCGAGGACGGCTCCCTCAGCGTTGTGCCCGGCTACCTCTCGCAGCACCTCACCGGAAGGAAACGCCACGCGGCTGCCGACGTGCGGGAGCCGCCGATGCGAAGGCACGAACAGAAGGTTGCCGGTCTGCTTCCGAACCACGCCCAACACGCGAATGTTCACCCGGTATCGGAGGTAGTCTTCTCGCAAATTGTCCGGGATTTCTCGACCCTCGAAAACGGCCCGTATGTTGAATTCCTCGCCGGCGCCATAAGAGAGACGCCCTTCGGACGAGAAGGAGGCGATACGCCCCAGCACCGCTTCGTCGGGCGTTTCCAGCTGCACCAGGACGAACTGACCGTGCATGGGGATGTTCTGTAAGTCGTTGCGATAGGGGAGCACCAAGTCGGCGTGAAATTCCAGTCCGCCTTGCTGAAACCCGCGAAAAATCCCCACGATGTTTTCTTTCGGAAACAATTCCAAGTCGGGCACGAGGGGCACCTCCTGCAGCGGGCCCTTCGGGCGTCACGGGTCGTCAGCCGTACCGCCTCTGCGATGGATTGCCGTCCTGGAGACGGAAGACGTCCAGCGCCGGCACTTCGTCACCCAGCGTTTCGCGAATGCCTTCGAAAATTAAGTCCTGGAGAATCTCCAGGTCGAAGTCGACCAAGGCCGCACTTTCGTGCGCCTTTTGCAGGCACATGGGGTAATACGGAACGGGAAAACCGTTGAGCGCGTCGGCGAGTAGCGAACCGAGAATGACGGGAGCCTGGTCGGCTTGAGGCGTGAAAATGTCCACCGGCCACACCGGATCCCTGGGCCTTGGGCCGAACTTGACCAGAAACATCTTGCCGCCGACGAACTTGTTGATTTCGCGCCCTTTCACTTCGCGGTCCTCACCGCGAGCATATTCGGACCACACGTAGGCCCGCTCCTCGATGTCACGCGGCACGGGCGTGTAGGCCGGATAACCGGTTTGGAGCACGCCTTCCAGCGCCATCGCGAGCCGATAGCGCTCCAGCACCTTGCTGCGCTTCGCGATTCCTACGAGATAGATGCGGCGGCGTTTCATATCGTACTGGACCTGGATGCGCGCTTCCATACCCTTAATCAGCTTGCGGAACAAGTCTCGCGCGAACACCTTGCTGCGCAGCAAGCCGTCGAGGACGATGAGGGTGTCGGTGGCAAAGTCCATCTCCAGCAGGGAAAACACAACCGACCACTCAACCAGTTGTCGATAAACCTGAACCCATCCAGGAGACACCGGCGCGCCTGGCTTCGTGGGACGAATCATGTGGGACAGGTCGGACAGGGTTGAAACGCCCAGGTACTCCATCATACGTCCCAGTGCCGTGCGAGGGCGGCCGCTTTCGTCGAACTGGCGGCGTGTGAGTTCGTCGATCGGAGTCGTGGGCGAGACGGCTTCCAGACAGTACTCGTTGTGGCTGCTGTCGACGACGCGCACCAACTGTATCAGGAACGGGTCAAAGCGCAACTGGTTGTTGCCCCCGTCCGTGGCGACTAGCGAGATGGACGTGGTCGTCCGCGGGTGAATACGCCGTGTCGTCCCTTTAAGCGGGCGAATTTCCTCACGCAGTTGCACGAGCAAGGAGCGGTCCAGTTCGATGCACTGAGAAACCGTCTGCCGAAGCTGGTCCATACCGCGGAGTGCCAACACGGCGCCACCCCCACTCGCACAAGCTGCGTTAGTTGTCGCGCACAAAGTCCCGGGCCGTGCGGGCGGCTTCCCAGAAACGATCGAATTGGCTCCTGTTCAAAGGATTGTAGTGAGCCAACTGGTTCCTGCTGTCCCGCAACTTCTTAACCGCATTGTACAGCGGCCGGTACTTGCCGTACTTTTTCCGCAGCCCGTCCACGAAGGCCACGATGGCCGGATACTCGTCCAGTTTGGCCGCTCCGTTCCACGCTGCCTTCCCGGCACGGGGCAGGGATGCTTCATCGTCGGCCGGTCTGGTGGGGGAGAATTCGTACGTCCGCCAGGCCGCATGCCGATCCGACAAGTACTCGCACACCTCCAGACGGACCGCGTCCAAGACGGGAAGGAGCGTACGGGCCTGGCCGCGCCAGATCCGGTGCTCAACGAGGTGCGTGTCGCCCCGCAGCGCCGCCGCGGCCGAGTGCAGGCAAATGCCCTCGTAGCGGTCTTTGTCCAGGAGCCCTTCGAGCCAAAGCCGACGGCCCGCCACCGGCGGGTCCTGCGCGTAACGGTCGTCGGGGTTCGACCAAAGCCCGGAGCCGATGACGGCCTGCTGCAGGAGCTCTGGCTCTTTTTCCAATAGCTTGTCCCAGCCCCGGCTGCGCCCATATTCGGCCAGATTGGCGATGATTCCTGCGGCCGAGTCGCTGGTGGCCATGCGGTCGGTGAGCCATTGCAGGACGTCCACGTCGCTGCCGGCCACGCCCACGAGTGACGTTTCCAGCCAACGCCGCTCGGTCCCCCTCACCGACCGCAAGTGTGCGAGCTCCCGCGCTAGTACCCGCATTTCTATATCTCCGATCCAGCCCCAGTAGGTGCGCTGGAGCACGAACGGCTCCTCCTGCACCGCTTCGGCGAACGTCAAGTCCGAAGTCGGGACGAGAAACGCTTTCGAAATGAAGTCGTCCGTCGACCGCCTCCGAACTTGCGTGGACCAACGGGACAAGAACCGCGCCCATGACCGTGCGGCCACCGGACTCAGCGTCTCAATCCCGTACAGCACGATGACGTCAGGCGCTCTGCAGAACAGGAGCCGGAGCAGGCTGTGATCTGACCCGCCGGCCGCGTCAGCCGCCCCGTTGACGCCGAGGATGGCGTTGGCCAGCACCGTCTCGGGATCGGCGTCCGCACTCGGGATGCGAATTTCCCTGAGGGTGTATCCATCCTCGGCGCATTGATCCATCAACCAGCGGATGACGCTGGAAGGCTCCATTGTTTTTGGAAACGTCCAGATGACGCTTCTACCGTCAAGCAGGGCGTTCAGCATCTCCTCGGCGCGGCGGCGGGGCCGCGGCAGCGTCGCTGCGATCTGGTGCAGGTCAGTGTTCCGCATCGCTGATCGCCCGGGCTACCAAATCATTGACCACCAAACCGTCGGTGGTTTCGTTCAGCATCTGCAGGCGCACCAGGGCATTGGTGGCAGCCGCCACGTCTACGCCGGGCGCCTGGCGCACCGATGGATCGTCACTTATTTCGGGGAGCTCGTCGACGTCGGACCACGTTACTGGGCCGAGCTCCTTCAAAAGCCGCAGGATGCTTAGCGCGAGCGGGATGTCGTGAACGCCCAGCGCCTTCAAGAACTCGTCCCGCAAGGGGTTGTCGAGAGTCTGCAGATTTTCCAGGCGCTGCACGACGGCGTCCGCTGTCGAGGTGTCGCCATCGGGGCCGTCGCCGTGCAGGGCGTGGCGGATCCTTTCAATCCAGTAAGGCCAGCCGCCCGTTACGTCCATCACCTTCTGCAACGTGTAGGGAAGACCGGGCGTTTCGTCAACGAAGAAGCGACGCACCGCGCTCGCGTCCCACAGCGGGATGGTGATGGGCACGATTTTGGCTTCCAAGCTCGCGTAGTCATCGCCGAGCGACCTGAACAGCCGATACGTCTGCGACGGACCCAGTGAGAAGACCACGCGGACTGACTTGCGGCGACTGCGCCACTTGCTCAGCTGGTCCGCCAGCTCGCCCAGGATGCCGCCGAAATCGGGGCTGGCAAGGAGCAGGTGGTCGCTGGGGCAGTAGACGACGTGACGCCCCCGTTGGTTGTACAGCTGATGGACAAAACGCAGCATCGGGTCCCGGTCCACGCACTCTAGGGGCATCACGTGCAGTTCCACTTCTGCCGTGTCCGAGAGGACCGATTCGACGTACGTCTGAAGCGTCTCCTCGACGAGGTCACCCAGCAGCGCGTCGCTGCCGAAGATGATGCCGACTCCGGAGCCCGGCTCGGTGAGCTGCCGCACCTGACGCCCGATGAGGGGGCTGCGCCGCTCTTCGGAGAGCCGTAGGCGGAAGCGGCCCGGATCCTGTGCCTCCTCGGGCTTTTCTTTTGTCGCGGCCTCAAGACTCATGAAAATCTCTTCCGGCGTGCCCAGCGCCCGCACCACGTTGCCGTTGCGCAAGCGGTAGCGGCCGTTGTCGAGTCGGACGAGGACGCCTAGACCGATGAGCTCGTCCAGCAGCGCCTGGATGTCGTCGGCCTGCGCGTGGGCGAAGCCCTCCGGCCAGGTCGTCTTGACCTCTTCGTAGATCTCGCGGGCGCTGAAAGTCTTGCGGAAGCCGTTGCCGTGATACAGCTGTGCGAAGATCATGCCGTAGACGATGACCTTGTAGCGGTTGTCCAGTGCGATGGTCCACTCGAAGCGTTCTTTCATCATAGCCTGGACTTCCGGCTTGCGGTACACCGACTCGACGTCGTCCATGGTGATGCGGTACGGCGGCGCCGTGCGCTTCTGGCGCACCAGGTTAACCAATTCCCCGCAGAAGTGCTGAATGAGGGCCGGGTGGTAGTTGGTATACGACAAAATGCGGAGGATGACCCGCTCCCCCGAATCTTGGTCCGAGCCCGAGTCATCCCCGAAGGTGAAGCCCAGCGCGTACAACGGCTCCTGAATGAGTGCCCGGGCGCCGTGGGTCGGCAGCGGGCCGATGGGGATCGCCCCGCCCAGTTGCGCCAGCGGGTGGTTGCTGTCCTTGTAGAATCGCTGGACGTTGTGGAGGCCGGAGAGAACGAACTTGACCTGGTCATTGGTCTTGTCCTGCAGCGTACGGATCCGCTCTAGCTCTCGGTACTGGTTGCGCGCATCGGCGTTGAGGAAGTAGTCGGCCTCGTCCAGCAGCAAAATGATGCGGAGGCTCGGATCCTCATCGACGGCCGCGACGATTTCGTCGATAATGCTCTCGGTCTTCCTCAAGCTCTTGTTGACGATGCCGTGCTCCGCCAGCCGATCCCGAATATGGATCCAGAGTCGCTCCGGTTGGTCCTGGCCCGACGGATGGCCTAGGTGCTTTATATCTTCGAAGATGACGAAGGTGCGGTTTTCCGGGTGGTGCGCCAGTCGTTCCACGGTCCGCAGCAACGCGGTCTTGCCGAACTGTCGCCCGCCGTACACGATGCCCGTGCGCCGCGGGCCGGCGATGTCCGACACCAGCGCGTGGCGGCCTTTAAACAGCTCGGGCGGGATGTCGCCGAAGCTGCGATAGGGCATGCAGTAGCCCCACGCGACGCCGCAGCTGACGGCGGCGGGCAGCCGGGTCTCGCGCTGGCCGGCCAGGAAGTGTAACAGCACCTCGTCCAGCAGCAGGGCCGTCAGGCGGTTTTCCCAGCAGTACATACTCCACTCTTCGCGATGCAGCGGCGTCATCCGCCCCGCGTGGATGATGATGGGCCGGTTTTCCGTGACCATGTACCGACGCAGTTCCTCACCCATCATAGTGGCCGTCGGCCGTCCGTAGAAGACGACCACGTCATACACGCCGCGCCGCAGCGATCCAAACTCGGCCAGAGGTGACTGGAAACCGGCCGACATGCGGGCCTGGAAATGGAGCGATTCCCTGCCATGGTTCTTCAAGGCCACCGAACTGACGCGGAAACCGATGTATTCCAGCAGGCGCTGAAGTTCCCGGGTCAGCCGCTCGGGAGTAGCCGGCCGCCGGCGCTTTAGGGCGTAGTAGGCGGACAGGCCGTCGCGGACCTCCTTGCGGCGGGAGCCCGGCACTCGGTTCATCGGAATGCCGGGGATGGAACGGCCTTCGGCAAGGCGCTCCATGACCGCCTGCGGCTGGTGGCGATCCTGGGCCGCCTGGAGGGCATTGCTGATGAGATCCATGGCTGCGACGAACTCGGGAACGACGTTCTCAAACTTGGGCGGCTGGAAGGTCTGGGGATCAGCGCCCGCCTGGGCCATTTCCGCATAGCTCATGTACTCGTCGGCGACGGGGATGTCGCCTTCCTCCAGAGCCTGTTTCGCCAACTGAATGAAGTGTTGCGCCTGCGGCACCAGCTCCGAGCCGTCAGCCAGATGCTCGTCGATCGAGGTCTGGATGGAGTGAATCCGCGCGGCACGGGTTTCCTCCAGCCGGTCCTCGATAACGGCCAGCTCTTTGAAGTGAGCGCCCAGGTTGATCTCTGCTTCCGCACCGGCCAGCTTGTCCTCGATGTGCAACAGCATCGCGTCGAACTCCGACTTCTGTTCCTCGCTGAGGACGTGCTCGATGTAGCTTTGCTCCACTTTCTCCCGGGTGCGTGCGACGTGACGCTTCAAGCTGGCCGCAGCCTCAAGCCACGCATCTTGCAGCTGCTCCGCCAGGGCGGTGTCGTCGAGTCCATCCGCGACCAGTTCGTCCAGCACCAGTGCAGCGGTGCGGAACTCGCGGCGTTCGATATGGGATTGGAAGGCGGACTCCAGTGTCGCCCCTTCGAGCACCCGTTGCGATACGACCCGCTTCTTCAACAGGTCATCGTCCAGATGCGGCTG
>CALKAQ010000141.1 GCA_937983075.1 uncultured bacterium
GCATCGGCGGCATCTGTCCTCCCTGCATCGGCGGCATCTGTCCTCCCTGCATCGGCGGCACCTGCCCTCCCGGCACCGGCGGCACCTGACCTCCCGGCTCAGCAGGCATTTGGAACATTTGCATTCCCGGCCATTGCCGTGGACCCTCGGTATCCGGGAAGTCCGCAAAGCCTGGGAAGTTCGCACCACCAAACAAATCCCCGCCAGGCAGCAAATTTCGATCTGCAAACGCCCCCATGGGCCCAGGGAACATTCCGGGCGTATCGACCGCAGCCGAATTCATTTCACCGCTCAGCTGCATCTTCACGTGATCGATGCGCTGAGCGATGAAGGTGAGCAGACTCATCGAGTTGCTGCCCATCATAAAGCCCAGGCCCGGCCCCCGCTGCCCGCCTGCAAACGGAGCGCCCATACGCTGTCCCGCCGGAGCGCCCACACCGCCGATACCCGGTCCTACGACATCCCCCGCCTGCCGGTTGGACGGATCGCTCGCAGCAAAGCTGGCCCGGTCACCCGCACCCCCAGCAGCTCCGTCGCCCGAACCCTGCGCCGCAGCCAGCTCCGCCCAACCGACCGCCTGGAGGAACTGCTCGTAGGTGTAGAACTTCGTCGGATCCTTCTCCACGTGGGGAGCGATCATCGTCGCAATGCGTGCAATCTCGGCCTCCATCCGTTCCAACGCAAAGGGGCCCGAAATAAACTCCTCGATGTACCGATGGTAGCGCTCCTTGTACTCGTCTACGGCGAGCAGCTGTCCCAGCAAAGGCCGGCTGGCGAGCGATCCGCCTTGCAGGGGCATGTCAATGCTCAGCGAAACGCTTCCGCCGAACCCGCCGAACGACATGTTGTAGTCCCAAGGCAATATCGTGAACACGCCGTCCTGCTCGTATAAATAGTAGTTGTGCGCGAAATTGCCCACGTAACTGTCCATGTTGACGAGCACCGTATTGACGGCGAAGTAGCGCAAAATCTGGTCGACATTCAAGTAGCGCTCCAAGTCGGTGCCGCTGTTCAAGGATTTCAACATTGCCATCAACCGCTCTTGCGCCCCGGGCCGCTCATCCGTCATCCGACGCAGTCCGGTGTACACTTGATCACTCGTGCCCTCCCTAGCGCCGCCCGGAGCGCCGCCGGGAAAACCGCCGGCGAACCCACCGGGAAACCTGCCCGGAAACCCACCTGCACCACCGCCCGCCGGGCCGAAACCACCGCCGGGAGCACCGCCGGACCCCGTTTCGCCGTCGGCTCCGACGTCATATACCAACGTCGCTCCCGTGTCCGCCTTGTACAACGTACCGTAGTTGTTTCCGAAATACCGGCGCAGCATGGGCTCTTCGACGCCCTCTACGGTCACGTACAGCCCCCACAGCTCGCCGTTCAAGTACACATTGGCGTAGCCCACCGCCGGCGTCGGAATTCCGAATGCGGACAGCAGCTGATACGACAAATATTCCCGCATGAACGACGGGTCGCTGAACGAGTTGTTCAAGTTCAGCTTCGTCAGGCCCCACAAGGTTTGCGCGTCGATGTACTGGTTGAAGTCGATTTTGAAACTATACCGATTCGAGGCACTGTTCGCCACGGACATGAGGCTGGAATTGCCCTTGGTCCGCACCCCGACCGTCGAAACGTGCACACCGTCGATGATCACGTCCGCAGGCTTGTACTCTTCCCGCAGCGGATTGGCCAGCATGTCCTCCAAGTCGGCAGGGTCCATCTCAATGTAAATGTCGATGACACGATCGGCCGGGAAGAAGCGTCTCACGTACTCCGCCCGGGCTAGCTGCGCACCGTCCACCCACTCGTTCGGCAGATACATCCCGGCCACAACCAACAGGGCGCCGCACAGAACCATCACAGCGACGATCCGCCACAAGCCCTTGTCCATACGCTCCCTCCTCACGCCGAAAGTTCGCCGTTGTAGCTCACCAAAACGACGTTATGCACACCCTCCAGCTGCGACAGCTCGTTCACGAAGTCGGTGTTTTCGTCGCGCAGCCGAACCTCGACCGTCAGCTCCACGTCTTGCCCACTCCGCACCGCCTTCGACCGCACCCCCATCTTCTTGACTTTGGAATGGAGCGCGTTGAGCAGTTCCTTTTCCGCTGTTCCGTCTGCGCAGTTGGCCACGATCAGATATGGAATGTCGCTCACCGTCCGCGAGCTGAAGATGAGCAAAAGCAAACCGATGACCAACGAACCGAAGATAGCCAACATGTAAAGTCCGGCGCCGGTGACGATCCCAACGGAAATGGCCCAGAACAAGTACACGATGTCGATGGGGTCTTTGATCGGCGTGCGGAACCGAACGATGCTCAAGGCGCCCACCATGCCGAGGGACAAAATGATGTTTGACGTGACCCCCATAATGACCAGAGCCGTAATCAGCGACATGGCCATGAGCGACACGTTGAAGTTCTTCGAATAGAGCACGCCGCTGAATGTGCGCTTGTACACAAAATAAATGAAGAGCGAGATCAAGAATGCCACCAAGATCGTGAGCACGACGTCGGTCAAAGAAAAGCTGGTGATCGAACTCTGCAAGAAGTTCGAGCGAAACAGATCGGAAAACGTAAAACGATCGCCAAAATTCATCGTCTGCCCTCCCCACGTGGATATCAGCCGAAGCGTCTGCCCAGCGCATATTTGGACACCGAGCTGACCTCTCGACTTCGCAGCTCGATCAAGTTGAGAATGTGGATGGGCAAATACCCGTTGTGCTTCACTTCCAAAACCGAAAGGGGCTCGCCCACCATCGGCGTCAGCTTCAGGTCGTAGTTGAGAAAGTCGGTCGAGCGCAGCCCACCGCGAATGTTGCTGTCAATCGTAATACGGACCCGGCCCGGTTCCCACACGTAAGCCTCCCGATCATATTCCACGATCGTTTTCGGCCGAAACAGGCCGGTCGCCATCTTCGTATACAGAAGCTGACAAACGGGTTCCGTCCGTTCGAGCAAGAACCGGTACTCGCCCTCGAGAAGCCGGCGGCACTCATCGATGCTCAAACGCGCCTGGTCTTTGAAACCGAGGTTGCCGCGCTTCACCTTTCTCTCCAAATGAATGACGTCGCTGCCCCGGCCGTACGTGCGTATGCGAAACTTTTCCCGGTTCAGCTGGCCCGTCAACTTCTCGAACAGCGCCGTATCTTTGTAGTCCTCAAAGTAGATGCTGCGCACCGTATACGTACCGTCCGATCCGGCGTGACGGTCGCGTGCGAGCGCCGCACCGAGCCGACTGGACAGCACCGCCTTGTCCAACGCATTGATGGGGATCTTTAGCTCATGCCGATATTTGGACAAGCCATCGCCTCCTCGTCCGGCTGGTGATGTCATGCTGGTGAAGTGTCGAGCTTACATGCCGAATCTTACACCCCAAACTGCGGCCAAATCTCCGCTCAAATGGGGCAACATTGTGGCAAATTTGGCTGTGCGGCATGGAGAATGGCGCGGACCGTCGAAAAGAGGCACGAAAAGAGCCAAACGCGCGAGGTCAGTGTACATGGCGGGGAAGCTGATTTACATTGCGGACGACGAGGTGAATATCCTCAATATCATCAAAGTATTCCTGGAGCGGGAAGGCTTCGAGGTGGAAACGTTCACGAACGGCACGGATCTTCTCGAAGCCCACAAGCGCCGGCCGGCTTCGCTGCTTGTCATCGACATCATGATGCCCGAAATGGACGGCTACACTTTATGTGCGGCAGTGCGGCAAATCAGTTCGGTGCCCATCATCATCGTTTCCGCCAAAGACACCGAAGCCGACCGCATCGCCGGCCTCACCATCGGCAGCGATGATTATTTGACGAAGCCTTTCAGCCCCATGGAGCTCGTTGCCCGGGTGAAGGCTCTGCTCCGCCGCGTGGAGATGGACACGAACCAGCAAAGGCTCCGCACGTTGCAGGTGGCCGATGTCGTAATTGATCCCAACACAAAGACGGTTACATGCCGCGGGCAGGAAGTGCCGCTGACCGGACTCGAGTTTTCGGTTCTGCACTACATGGTCATGAATCGCTACCGGGCCGTCAGCAGAGCCGAACTCCTGGACGAAGTGTGGGGCTTCGAAACGGTAGTCGAAACCCGAGCCACTGACGACGCCGTAAAGAGGATCCGGGCCAAGCTGGCGAAAGCCGGTTCCAGCTTGAAAATCGACACCGTCTGGGGATTCGGCTTTCGCGTTCGTGAAAGGGATTAGCTATGAAGCGAAGGAGCCTCACCTGGCGCGTTTTCCAATACAACTTGTTCGTCATTTTGTGCCTGATCGTGCTCACGGGCGTCGCCTTCAACCTCGCGCTGCGTGCATACGTAGAGCGTGACACCATCGAGCAGCTGAGCCGCATCGCCGACCGCACGGAAGCAGGAGCCCAGCGGTTCGGGCCGGGTCCGGGCTTTCCCCCTCCTTTGCCCCGTTCTGACGATCCGTTCTGGTACTACCTGGGACTCGACCGGGCATTGCGTGAACCGTTGAACGTCGTGAACGCCGATTACATCCTGCTCGATCCGAACAAACAGATCATCTCCGTCCTGCCGGCGGAGCTCTCCCTGCCCAACACCGCCGAGAACCGGCGGATCGTCGACAAACTGCTCGAGACGGCCGATTTCACGAACGAATCCCATGTGCGCCTGCACGTCGACGACACCGAGTATCTGGCTCTCGTCCATCCGGTGACGGGTCTTGTCGGTGTCGGCTGGATCGTCATCTACTCGAGCCTGGAACGGTTAAACGAACTGCGTCTGGCCGTAACGCTGATTTTGGCGACGATTTTGCTGTGTGCGGCCGCAATCAGTGCGCTCGTCGCTTCACTGCTGTCCAAACGGATCGCGGCTCCCTTCGCCACACTGAGCCGTCACATCCGTTCCATCGCCGACCGCAATTTCGGGCAAAAGATTGACGTACCGGTCGACATGGAGCTCGCAGAATTCGTCGATAGCGTAAACACCATGTCAAAACGGCTGCAAAGCTACGACCAAGCCCAGAAGACGTTTCTGCAGAACGTCTCGCACGAGTTCCGCACGCCCATCATGGCCATTCAGAGCTATGCCGAGGGGATCAAGCACGGCGTGGTCGATGAGAAAAAGGCTGCCGACGTGATCGTGGAGGAAGCCCAGCGCCTCACCCACATGGTGGAAGACCTGCTGTACCTCTCCCGCCTCGACGCGCTGGAGGAGCCTTACCGCTTCGAAGTCGTCCCACTGGCTGACGTCGTACGCCACACCTTGGAGCGGGCCGAAGCGCTGGCGTCCCAAGCGGGCAAAGCGATTGACGTGCCTGCCGGATTGAGTGGTTCAGGCGGAGATGAGCTGGACGGCATCGGCGAAGTTGTTATCTATGCGGACTCCAACAAGCTGGCCCGGGCCTTGCTCAACGTGCTCACGAACTGCATACGCTACGCCGACAGCCGGGTGGAAGTGCGCGTGCAGCAGGACGAACCGGGTTGGATCAGCGTGACGATCAGCGACGACGGTCCCGGCATCGCCCCCGACGATCTGCCCCACATCTTCGAGCGTTTCTACAAGGGGCGGCGCGGCGTGGTAGGCCTGGGGCTTGCGATTACCAAGCACATCGTGGAACGGCACGGCGGCACCATCACGGCGGAGAACAAGGACAAGGGGGCATTGTTCACGATCCGACTCCCGTTGCAGACGGAATGAGGCGGCCGGCGGGAAGGCCTTTTCAACGCGAGGACCCTTTCCCCACCCGAGCTCACTCGAGCACCTGAAACACCAAGCACTTCAAATATTCCGTCTCAGGCACGCCGGCGAGGACGGGATGGTCTTTGGCCTGTCCTCGCTGTTCGACCAACCGGAGCTGACGACGCGCATCGGCGGCCGCTTCGAGCACCAGGCGGTAGAATTCGTCTGTCGGCATGTGGTGCGAGCAGGAGCAAGTCACCAAAAAGCCGCCAGGACGGCATATCTTGATGCCCCGCAAGTTCACCTCTTTGTATCCGCGCCGGGCCGACTCAAAGTGGGCCTTGCTCTTGGCAAAGGCGGGTGGGTCGAGGATGACGACATCGAATCGCTCGCCCGAACGATCCATCTCCCGCAAAAAGTCAAACGCGTTGGCCTCGACGAAGCGGGCCACATTACCGTATCCGTTCAGCTCGGCGTTGCGACGGGCGAGCTCTATGGCCTGCTCCGAACTGTCTACGCCGACCGCTTCTTGAGCGCCGTAGTGCAGTGCGTGGACCGCAAACGCCCCGTTGTGGCAAAACACGTCGAGCACCCGAGCCCCCGGCATGAGCGGCGCCAAGCTCCGGCGGTTTTCTTTTTGATCGAGAAAATACCCCGTCTTCTGCCCGCCCGTCACGTCGATTTCGAAGGCCAGGCCGTTTTCCCGTATGACCATCGGCTGCGGGGGAAGCTCGCCCCACAGGAGACCTTCGCGCAAATCGAGTCCTTCGTACCTGCGGCTCGGCACGTCGCTCCGTTCGTACACCGCCTGGGGCCTTTCCACCTCCACCAAGGCCCGGACGATCATCTCCCGGCGCACGTCCATCCCCAGCGTGAGGAACTGCACCACCAAAACGTCTTCGTAGCGGTCGACGATCAATCCGGGCAGCCGATCGCCTTCCGAGAAGACCAGCCGGTACGAGGTGGCGTCGGGCATCATACGGGCGCGCCATTCCCGAGCTTGCTGGATGCGCTTGAGAAAAAAGGCGTCGTCGATGGTTTCCTCTGAGCGGGTCAACAGGCGGATGACGATTTGCGAGTGCGGATTGTAGTAGCCCCGGCCGAGAAAGTCGCCCCGGGACGTGTACACATCGACGATGTCGCCCGGCGCCGGTTCGCCTTCCACTTTTGCGACGTTGCCCTGATAAATCCAAAGATGCCCGCTGAGGATGCGCTGTTCTTGCCTTGGTTTGAGCGTTGCCTTTGCCAATGCGGATCCGTCCTTTTTTGCATGTTCGGCCGAGTGCTTTATCCCCATGCCCTTGCGAGTACCACCGCTGCGATGAGGAGAATTCCCAACCTCGCGATGACCGACGTCAAACATCCTTTCGTCGTTCGTGAGTATAACCGATTGTAGGCGGCTCTTCTCGGGTTG
>CALKAQ010000142.1 GCA_937983075.1 uncultured bacterium
CCGCTAAAACGGCTTCCAATCGGCACAGGGGCGTCGAACACACCCTTCCGAATAGCAGGAGTTGCAGGCCTGCGATTAACGCCGCTTTCCGCTGTTCTATACGTCAGAAACTCGCCGTCCGCCGTTCTGGCAAACGTAAGATTGAGAAACACGTCCAAATCAGCATATATTTGCGCCAATTCAACCGCCACGGGCGCAAGAGTGTCATAAATAATACTGCCTTCCCGTTTGTCAACGTCGTTGGACACTCGGCCTAACATGCGTTGAAGGATTGCTTCATAAGTTTGATGTTCATACACCTGTCGTCACCTCCTGGGTGAAGGATCCGAATGAAGACACGACTGTAAACCGCACGGTCGCGGCGTTCCCAGTCACATCAATCTGAAAGTCCGTTACATCCTCAATTCTGTCGTCTTGTATCAGCGCCTCGGTGATGCGCCGCCGCAATTCCGAACGAATGAAAGCAGGATTGGCACCGATAAGCCCGTTCCACTCCATTCCGTAGTCTGGGCTGTATATGAGATACCGAAACCGATCCGTCTGTAAGATTTTAAACACCACCTGTTTTACAGCTTCCAGCCCGTCAGTCATTCCAAAGATGCGGCCTTTTTCAAAATCCAACCTGTACGTTTTACTTGGTTGCTGAACTTCTTCCACCTGTGTGTTTTGAAGCGTTCCTCCTGTCGGTATCATCCGCCCACCACCTTATCCAAGATCAAGTATTTCTGGCCGCCCTGGACCCGGAGCAGCACCACCCGGTCGCCGGCTTGCAACCCGGGACGGATGACGATCGGCTGCGTTAGCGCCTCTCCTGTTGTTCCGTCGGGCGATGTGTGACTGTGACGCAGGTCGATCTCGAGCCGTGTAAGCGACTCTGGCACAATCAAAAAATCCGCGTCGAGCGTGAACCTCTGATCGACGTTCACTTCAAGCGGATTTGTTTTGGTCACTTCGCCAAACAAGACGGCGACGGGATTTCCAGCTTCCATGGCCGAAAGTGCTGCTAGCTTGATCGCATTTAGCATATCAAATCACCTTCAGCGTCAGACTCATGGTATGGTCGGCGCCATCAAAACGATGCGTCACTTCGTCCACCATCATCGGCTGGTTGATGCCAAGAGATTCGATAACGATTGGCAAGAACATTCCCGCACGAACCCGGATGTCACCGATGATGTTGGGAAGTTTAAGCGTGCGCCGCTCCCGATTATGGAGTTGCGCCAACTGCGTCAGCATTTCATGGATTTGTGCGGGGTTCATGTTTTCATCAACCGACTGATACAGCTGCAACACGCCCCACTGGGCGATGTTGACGCTGTCCTGGGCTATATAGATTTCACGCTTGCCGGTCTCTTGATTATCCCTGTAAAGTTTGATCCGGTTGTATGTGTCCTGGTCGATGTCGCGGCCATAGTCAAAATTGGTCATCAGGCTGCCGTCGCCGATGTAGAAGCCAGCCTGAAATCCGGTCACATCCCGCAACGAAAGCGCGCCAAAATCGTCGAAGAATACGAAAAATCGACCTGTGGCCGACATGGTAAGCGTGTTGGCCTTCTCGATGATGTCGAGCAGCGTCTGCCCGTCCTCGATCATGGACGGGATGCGGTACCCAGTGTCGTCGATCCGGCCGGCCTTCAGGTTGAAATCTGCAGCGATCCGCCGGATGACGTCGCCGGTGGTTGCACCTTTGAAAATGTATGTGTCCTTGTTTAGCAGGTACCGGACCTGATCAAATGCTTTGATGCTGATCTCTGCGTCCTGATTTCGCTTCACGCTGAACACATACCCGTAAAACACATTAACGTCGTCTTTGCACACCCGAACGATATCGCCGTTGTTGATACTGAACGCCCTATCCTGGTAAATGCCGCTGCCGACGAGCGAGAATTCGATACTTGCCGGTCGGCCGACACGCGAGGTCGTCCATGTCAGATCTTTCGCGATCTCTGAAACATCCCAGACGCGACCATTTTTGTTATCAACGAGGATTTCAAGCAACGGTCCCGCCTCCCGTGGGCAGTTTCAATACCATTCCCACTGGTAATGATTTCAATTGCGCATCGCTGATCCCGTTCAGCCGCTGGATCTCACGCCACCGACTACCGTCACCCAGCACCTTTTGTGCCACCTTCCAAAGATTGTCCCCAGTAACCAACGTGTACGTTCTGGGCGGCACGCGCTCATCTGGACGTTTCGGTTTCGTTTTTTGAATCGTTGTCGTTCCGCCAGTTTGTTGTGTCACCGGAACTCGTTGAGCAGCGTAGAACCGATATTCTTTGAGTTGAAGCGAGTACGAAATATCGCCAGGACTTCCTGCAACCTCTTTCCATTCAAAGTTTTCAATGCTGGCGGCAATGTTGATTTCAGAAATTGTACGCCCCTCTGCATCGATATAGGCGTTACCGCCCACGTAAACAAATCTGATTGGTCGTTTGGATTCCCACCATTTCATGATATAGTTCACATAATCCATAGGCCGCAATACAATTTCCGCAGTAATAAACGGATACCACTGTGCAGGAAATATACTTTCGATTGTGTATCCGGCCAATCCCCGGTCCTTGATCACGTTGATTTTCCCTAGCTTGGAAACATCATGCTCGGTTCCATCACCACGGATGGATGGGCCGATTTCGCGGGGAAGGATAGGAAGCTCAAAGCCTTCTTCCTGGTTGTTCCAGCTGAGCCATACGCCATAGCGATCAGCCATAATATCACCTACCCGGCAGGTAAATAAAACTTTCCTGCAGAATTTTGTAAATGGCGGGGCGCGAAAAAGAAAGGCTTGGTGCTTATGCCCAAAATCGATCTTGAATCATTATTTGGTGGCGAGGAAATCGACATTGATTGCCCTCAATGTCAATCGAACTTCAAAGTCAAATTCGAAGAAATCATGAATGATGGAAGCATCGTAAAATGTCCGCATTGCCAGGTAAACATTCAACTGAACCACGACGAGACGACAAAGAAAACTCTCTCAGACGCCGACAAGGCATTGAGAAAGTTTGATAAGACCCTGAAAAATTTAGAAAAAGCCTTCAAAAAATTCGGTAAATAACTAATCTCGCGCCCCGTATTTTTTTATTCGACCAACCGTTTTAATTCATCAGTTGCTTCATTGATGGCAGTGACTATGCTGTCATCTATTTTTACGGTTCCGACGAAACGATTTTTCTCTTTTACTTCACAAACAATCTTTGTGGAAGCAGCGATTTCCTCCCTTAATCTTTTAGTGATGTTCTCGATGATGGTATCAATATCAAGATGTTTCTGATTATCACCTACTTGAACATTGACCGTCGGCGTGAGCTTTACGAGATCCTGAACATTTTTCATCTTTGCCAATTTCCTCAATGTTTTTATGTCATCAGGCGATATTCTAATCACTATTTCCATTCCAATCCCCTCCCGTTTTTATACTCCATACACCCCTTGCGCAGATGACGCGATCTGCTCAGTCAGTGCCGTTTCAATCCGCGCGATGATCGTATCGACATCATAGCCGTTTTGGATCGGCCCCGTCGTCACCTGCACCGTCGGCGTCAGCGTCACGAAGTTCTGGATCGACTTCATTTCGGCCAGTTCGCGCATCAGTTTCAAGTCCTCGCTGGAAATGTCTACTGTATCTTCAATACGACCGACAGAATCAACTTTGTTGACTTTTTCAAGGTCTTCAAATTGTAGGTTTTTCAGATTATTAAGCGCACCGATCATGCTTTCTGTCATCGTATAGTCAACAGATTCACGTCTTCTTTGTTTTTCAGCTTCTGCCGCTTCTGCTTCAAGTCTTTTCGCTTGTCTTTTATCGATAAATTTTTGCAGTTCTCTTTCCCGTTCTTGTTCTTTTTCAAGCGCTTTTCTAAATGCTTCATTTCGTTTTGCTTCAACCGCTAACATAGCGGCGTCAGCAACGCGCTTGATACTAAATTCAGCTTGAAGCTCGTACGATGAACCTGTGATTTTATTTATCAAACTAAGAACCGTATTGATTCCCTTAATAATTCCATTGATCACTGCATCATAAATATCTCCAACTTTTTCCGCCCACCATTGAAACGGCCTCATCATGAATTCAGCAAACGACCAAAAATAAGCCGGGATTCTATGAAAAAAGTTCAAGATGTTGTGCCATGTGCGGACTAATGCGATTGCGAATTCGTCATTAGTTTTCCACAGCTTAATCAGCCAAATAATCAACCCAGCGATTAATGTAGCAATCCAAAAGAACGGATTTGCAAGTAGTGCGGCATTCAATCCAAGCCAGGCGGCGATATTCCCCATGATAACAAAGGTTAAAACGCCAAAAAGTCCTATCAAGAAATATAGAATAGGCTCAAGCATCGCATAATGTTCTGCTATCCATTGTGCTGACATAACCAAAAAATCCACAACCGGACCAACCACATCGGGAATTTTTCTAACAACATCCGTTAGCCAGCGAACACCGTCAATTAGCTTGACAAAATGCTGTTCGGTGATCTCCGCACCAGCATTACGCCAAGCCGCTTTCAAAGAGTCAATTGCACCTTCCCATGTTCCTTTCAAGTTGATCATCATACCGCCCATTTTGGCGGTTTCCCCCGCTATACCGCTTGTGCCTTCTTGAATACCTGTCACCAGCGCGGCAATAGCAGTGTTTGCATCAATTGCACCAGCGCTAATTGCTTTGCGCATCTCTTCTGCTGAAACTCCGGCTTGATTCGCTAAAATTTGCAATGCAGGAATACCATGCGCGGATAATCGATTGATTTCCTGCATAGATAGTCTTCCAGACGCTTGAATCGCACCGAAAGCATCAGCAATAGAATTTAAAGCAGCTGAACCTCCGCCTGTTGCTGCCGCCGCGTCACCGATAGATTTTAGAACAGGAATAACGTTTCTTGCATCCATACCAAACGCAATAAGATTTCGAGCAGCAACGAGCAAATCAGGAAACTGAAAAGGCGTTGTCAAAGCAAACGAATACAAATCATCAATTATTTTTTTTGCCTTTTCAGCGCTCCCCAGCATCGTTGTAAATGCGATCTCGGAACTTTGTATTAGCGCATGAAAATTGATGCCCCTCTTGATCATATCACCAAGCAAACTGTTTGCCTGCCTCAATACAGAATACGCACCAAAAGCGACCAAAACGTTTTTTCCCAGTTCGGATATATTTTTCGAACCTCGTCTAACTTCTTGATTAAATTTTTCTTGTCGCCTTTTTGCATTCTCAATTTCCTGCGCTAATTTCTTTATAGACGCTTCCGCCTGTCGAATACTTTTTCTTGCCGCTTCGACAGACTTTGTATTGAACGATTTATTCATGCTTTTTTGCATGTCTTGCATTGCGGATAAAGTTAAATTGATTGAAGTTGCAACGTTTTTCATTACAGGCGTCATCGCGTCAAGCATTTTTAATGTCGTAGTTACAGAAGCCATACTATTTCACCGCCTTCAGTGAACAAAAAAACCGCCTAAAAAGGCGGTTGGATTACTTGATCCGTTATTTTAGCGTAAAACTTTCTGCTCCCTCATTTGTGTACACCGTGATCATATCCCCAGCTTTATAATATTCCGCTTTTGGGTGATAATCGGGTATTTTTCCATGTGTAATGTGCTGATCAGCGTCATATATAGAAACGTGCATTAGATTTTCTCCATATCGAGCATACAAGTCACGAACAATTTCTTTTGCTGTTTCCTTTGTCACTTCTTCAGTTTTCACATATATCGCTTTTTCATCTTCGGTTGTATGAAAAATTGTATATTGAGGTACATTTCTGTTTTCTTCTTGTGAATTCCCTATAACCGAATAAGCGATAAAAAGAAGAATAGCAGCAAAAAGAAATACATATGCTCCCATTTTCGCGCCCCGATAATCTTTATTTTCCTTTTTTCGCTTTTTAATCACACTAAGGCAAATTAAAAAGCAAATACATGTAATGAACCATAAGAATACAAGAAAATAATACAAGAAATCCCCCTCCCTGCTGACAACATTTTATTTCATTTTACCAAAAAAGCGAGAATGGAGGGATTCATTTTTTGCTTATCTTTTTCTTTTCAGCTTTGATTCTTTCATCAATTGCCGCGATTACAAATGCTTTTTCTCGAATATCCATGTTCATGAATTCACGCGGCCTAATATTTAATTTATGAAGGGCATAGTATGCGTATATCGACATACTATCCCCTTTTCTAATCAGTTTTTTGCTTCATCGACCAACTCATCAAGATTTTTGTCAAATCCACTGAACATTCGAATCTGATTAGCCAGTTCTTCCACTTCACCCGCAAGCAAGACTTTGTTCACATATTGTTCAGGCGTAGAACAACCTAATTTTTGAATACTTTCAGCATGTTTGAAATTCGGGTTGACAGTACAGTTAATAATCAAACTTAGATTAAATTGACCGCTATCAAATTCAACGCCTTTTCCACCTTGCTTAATGATAAGTGCTCTTTTGCGTATTTCTTCAAATTCAGACGGGGAAATAGCACGAATCTTAAATTTTAGAATTTTTCCATCTTTATCTTTGAATCGATCAGAAATAACAACTTCTTTTGTCATTCCTTCAACGGGATTCGCGTTTAAAAATTGCTGAAGAGTGCTCATTAATCATACCTCCTAAAAATTAAGGCGCCCGAGAAATCAGGCGCCCGTAATCGTATTGAACCGGTCCAGAATGTCCACGTCATCGAAAGTGAACGGCAACTCTTCTTCCAGCATGTCGTCACTGGTGGAATCAAACTGAGCGATCACCACGCTGTCCAGATTGCAGTTTTTGAGCACAACCGTTTGTTTCCCTGCGCTGGATACCGGGTCCTCATTCACGATCTGCAAGTCGAACCAGAAATCGCGCCCTGTCTTGACGTAATCCACCATCATCTGCCGGAAAAGCGACGTAACATAATAGATAGTCAGCGTGCCACTGCCGCTCCAACCGGCGGATCGTTGAGAGGTGTTCGTCTTACCCAGGATCGGCACATCTACTTTATTCTTCTCAATCGTCGCTTCGATGGACTTGGCGTAAAACAACTCCTCTACCCGACCGTTTATTGTCGCGTAGGCCCGCGCCATTTTGCCACTGATTGCGTCCTGGTTTCGGAAAAAGGCCATTTCTCACTTCACCCCTTACCGGACCGTCACGGTCATATAGATTTTTTCAATGCTGTCCACCGGCTGCACCCACTGATTCACGACGACAGCGTCCGTGTCAGCGCCCGGCAACACTTCCAGATCCGTTTGCGGATCAAAGTTTTGAATAGCGCCAATGTTCTGGTATTGGTTCGTGATGTTGATGATTTCGCTTTTGAACAGGTTGCGGCCGTCATCGTTGTTGGCCACTTTGCCGATATAGGACTGGCTGAATATACGCATATAATCATTGGCCAGACCATCCAGTACGCGCAGCACACGGTTTTTCCTGAAAGCCTTGCCCTTCTCCGGCGTGAACGTGTGCAGCGTGTTGATGTCCTGTTCCACTACAGCCCTGCCATCCATAGCCGTGAACACGAATTCGCCGTTTTGCAGTGCCGTGATGATCTGGCTGTTCGTGTATTTTGGGGCCACGTCCACAGCACCGTCATAGGCGTCGTAGGTCAGCGACTGATTCGCCCCAGCACCAGCCGTCGCCCCGGCCACCCACGCAACCGCCTGCGCAGCAGTGAGCGTCGTCCCATCGGACAGCGCCACGCCGTTTTTGACGCTGATCACGCCTTCGTAATCTGCCGTGGGGTAGTTTTCCATTACCACCTGGATCTTCTTGCCTTCATCGTCCCGAAGCCGCTTAGCAAACGATACAAACACGCCTTTGGTTGTCGTATCTGTCGCCGTCAGCCCGATGGTATGGAAATCGTGAACTTCGATTGCTTCCAGGTAGTCCAGGTAGTCCTGCGCTGTCACTTCGCCGTCTGTGCCGCCTGTAAGCGGCGTTCCTACGGTAGCAGTCGGCGCACCCGTTCCGCTAAATTCCACCCAAGCATTAGGTTGCAATTCCTCGATCGCGGAAACCGTTTGGGAATCCACTTCGCGCCCATCCACCAGCGTTTTGATATCGAACTTGGCCGGATCGTCAATGTTCTGTTCAACAATGATGCTGATATCGTTCCCGCGGACTCCGCCATGTTTCGCCGTCACAGTCAGACCGCCGACCGTGGCCGATGCCGGCGTACCGGTATTGAGCCGGTACAGCAGGAGCATGCGGGCCCTTTTCAGCGCTTCCCGGACCAGCAGCAACTGCGGCGCCGTGATCGAATAACCGAGCGTATCAAACGTATCTGCGCCGGCTTCAACTGCGATAACCTGTTTTGCCGGGCCCCAAGAAAGAGCCAGCGGCAGGCTGACGATGCCGCGCTCGCCGAGCGTACCAAAAACCTGGGCTTCGGATTTGAAATTGATGTACACACCCGGGCGTAACTTGTTTTGAACTGTCCACGTGCCTCCCGGCATGTTATGTCACCTTCCTTTTCGCATAATCAGCCAGCATTTTCTGCGCTTGCTCAAGAGTATACGTCTCGTTATCTTTCATCAGAAAACGGAGCGCATCCCGTTCAACTCTTGTAAAATTCGCCGCTTTCATAAACTGTTGTTTTGAAAACTTTGGCGTGCCTTTCTTTTCCTTCTCACTCACTTCAACCCCTCCTGCACGTCCAGGCTGCCCATCGCCGGATCTTCCGGTTTCGGCGCCCAGACATGGAAATTATATTCGACGAAAAAGTGCAAAACCTCGTCGAGGATCTCAAACCGCATCCCGGTTCCGCGAACAGATCGGTCGGCCACCTGGATCCACTGCAGTGCCTCTGTCAGTTTCTCAGCCATTTCGTACATGTCATCATTGCTGCGTTCGGATGCAAAATAATGCACATCGAACGGATGATAGCGCATGAACCTCCGGCCAAGTTCCTGCGTGTGTTCCGGTTCCAGCAGCTTCACGAAGAAGCAAGGAGGTGTCAGGTTCTGCTTGATTTCTTCACCGGCAATTGGAATGTCCGGGAACTCGAAATCCAACGCAGCATGAACTGCATATCGAACGTCATTGATCGTCACCTGCATCCACATCACCCTTTCTTCGGCGGCCGACCGTTCATTAAATCATTGAGCAGTTTGGTCATTCGCTTCTCCAGATATCTCGGCAACTCGCGTTCGATCTCCTGCATACTGATCGTCATCATGAATCGGCCTTCAACCCATTTGGTTAAATCTGCGCCGGTGCGGTGGCCGTATTCAACGAACTGTGCATAATGCGTGTTGTTGTAGATTTCGACTTGGTACGTATCGCCCCGACGCTCTACCCGGCCAACTTTCCAGTTTCGCCTCAGTTCCCCAGTATCAACCGGCGTCCGCTTTTTGATCTTGCGTTCCGCTCTGTAGGCCATCTCCAACAGGAAATCCTGGATGAACCGCTCAATGACACGTTCGTCAACGGCTTTTTTGAAAGTATTTGCCAGCCGCTCAAACTCGCTGAAATCGAATTTTCCCCATTTGGGCATCAGGCCCATTCCTTCCGCTGAACGCTGATTTCCTGATGCGTCGGATACAGGAATGGTTCTCCAGCAGTGTACCGGCGCGTCAGTGTGCCGCGGGTAACCTCAAGCAGATCCCCTTGCCGAATCTCCACCTCCGGCGCGATGAAAAGCTTTGTTTCATAGGCAATCTCGTTCTGCGCCTCGGTCTGATTGTTCTGCCCGAGCGTACGTTGTGAAATACGGCAGGGCTGATCAGTATAAACCGGTTGTGGGACGAGCTTCGTTTCCTTTGTGACCGGGTCCTTGACCTTTTGGTACCGGTAGATCGTCGCTCGGTCCGTATACAATCGTTCGATTGCTCGGCGGTGGCTTTCCAGGTCCATGCTCACCACCTCAGCTTTCGATAGCGGTTCAGGTCAACACGGTAATTCAGCACCACTTGATCGATCGCCGATTTCGCCGTGTTGGTGAGACCGGATTTTTGAGCTGGCGCGGATGATGTATCTCCAATGCTAATCTGCTTTCCTTCACCACTTGTCTCCTGAATCTCGGGAAGATTCGGCTGCTCAATCCGAAGTGCATCAATCGTCATAGCCGCCCAGGTGTGGTTCAGCTCTACCGGAATCTCCTTCAGGTTGCAATAATGCAGGATGCGCTGACCTATCTCCTGCACATAGGAGTCAATCAGCGCATCTTTCGAGTCATCTGTGATCCCGAGTTTGAGTTTGACCAATGTCAAAATGTTATTCTCCGACATAATCAATCCCGCCCTGTCTGTCCGCCACCATCATTCTGAGCTGCCTGAATCGTCGCGAGAATATCGGATTTTTTTGTGGCAGTCCCCAGGTCAATTCCGTTTTCGGCTGCATACTGCTTGAGTTCCGCTACCGTCATCTCATCAATTGTTTTGATCTCGGTAGTCTTTTTCGTTGCTTCCTCATCTGCTAGTTTAGCCGCCAGTTCACGTCTACGACGCTGAAAACCAGAAACATTCGTGATCCCCATAGGTAGTTCCACCTCCTAGAAAGAGAGAGACCCTAAGGCTTCCCTTAAGCGATTTTGAATACGTGCTTGACTACGCGGATAGCTTTCGGCTCGTACACGCGTTCCCAATTTTCGCCCATAGCCAGTTCTGTGTTTTCCGGGAACACATCAGCCACTGATGATTCCGTCCACTTGATTCCTCGAGGATGCAAAATGAAGATTCGGCGATTGATAAGGAAATCCTCACCGGACGATGCCAGGGAATCCCGAGCAATCTCGGTTTCAATAATCCGCGGATGTTTACCATTACCTTTAGCAATTGCACCTTGGCCAAACAGATACATCGTTCCGGTTTTGGTGGATGTGTCATACGGAACACCATCATCGACAATGACACGTTTGTTCATGAAATACGGCACTCGATCAGACTGATCCTTTTCCTGCACGTATTCAATTAGTTGTCGCTTGGCTAAGTATGCTTCAACGGCAGAATGCATCATGACACCTGTCAGCAACCCTTTTGCATCTCCCAACAGTTGAGTTGCATCAATGAAGCTATCCCCACTGACGAGTGCATCATCACCGCTCTCTTCAGAGATATCCAGCACATGACCGGACATCGATGGCGACTTAAATACACCATCAAGCGTTGCCAACAATACTTTTTGCTCGTCACGCACCCAATACGCAGCTACTAAATCTGCGATCGCCCGCATCGGATCGTCACCAGACAACAGCGCCGACAGACCGTTTGCGCCCCATGCGCGACCTCGACCATGCTTGCGAGCTACATCCATATTGGACCCAATTTTACCGGGAGTTAGTGCTCCATCATCTTTCATCGTCTCGGAGTCGCCAGTCAAATCATTCCAATACGGCATGTTGACAAGCGTATTCGGGCCACTTGCCAACTCATCAAATTCAGGATTATTTTGCACAATGCCGGATTGGATCAAAGCCGAAAGTTCCATCGTGCGCTGAATTACATAATCATTAAAAACCTCGGGTTGAATAACATCTGCAATACGTGTTGTCATTGTTTTATCACCTCAACATAGTAATTGTTATTTAGCGGCAGCTTTCAGCTGCTTCGCCAGCTCGGGATTTTCCCGAAGAATACGACCCTGCTCGGTCAAGTTGAAATGTTCCTTAGACCAGGGGTTCTTCTGCCCGCCTTTGTCGCCTTTGTCACTTCCCTCAGGGGGCTTGGCACCTTTGAACTTTGCGCCTCCATCTCCTTTCTGTACAAACAAAAAAGCCTTGCTCTCGCGCAGGCTCTTGATCTGATCCTCCAGACCGGCCTTGACATTCCCCTGCTCGTCGACCTCGACCTTGCTCTTGTCGATCAGGTTCACCACCAAATCGGGATCGTGCGCCTCACCAGCCACGGCCAGCTTGATCGCGGTCGTGATCGCCATATCCCGCAGGCGACCCTGATATTCCTGCTCTTTCGCCTTGTTTTCAGCTTGAAGCGTTTCGATCTGCTTTTGCAGTTCCTCGTTCCCCTCTGCTGCTTTCTTCAGATCAGCCAGCTGCTTGTCTCGCTCTTTCAGCGCCTCTTCGGCTTGCTTCTTCGCCTCATTCACTTCGTTGAACTTGTCCTTCGGAATCCAGTTTCCATCTGACACAACAGCGATTTTGTGCTTATCACCGAGTTTGGCCAAGACTTGATTGAGGAGTTCTTCACCCAATAACTCTTTCAAATCCACATCAATCACTCTCCCGATTAGGTTTTTAAGCTGGTAACCCGCCAGCAATCGGCTTGCGTTCAGTTTGGCCCCGAACCTTTAAAGTGGGCAACACAAAGGGCCCCTGAAGTCTCATCAGGAGCCCACTATTACATCAGTTCATATTCTTCTTCAAAAATATCCTGATTCACAGCTTCCAATTTCCCATCGCTGTGCTTGACGATGTAATCCGTTGGCTCCGCTACGACCACATCAAGCGCTCCACGAATGACTCGGAGACGAACTCCGTCGGCCGTAAAGTCAACTGAAACAGGTAAACCAACGAAATCGATAATCTCTTGCACTTGCGAAGGATCATTAAATTGAATCGCTTGACAAACAAGACTCCGTCTATATTGATAAACCGGCATTCCTTCACCCCGCTTTCTGGGCATAAAAAAGCACCCTCGCATATTTTTGCGGGAGTGCTTCTAGTTTCTTTTATTCTCTTCTTTGATTCGCTCGTGCTTTGATTTTTCTTGGAACTCTTTGGCCTTTTTCAATACTTCAGGATCAGGATGATGTAATATTTCAATGTCTCCTGGACGCAAAGAAAACTTATTTTCACTCATCCCTGACCACCTCCATGATAAGATCTACTCCATCCGATCGTTCTCTAACATCAATAATACGAAATACAGTACCCTTATCAATCAACACTTCATACTCGTTGGGAAATTCACTCAGCTGACGAATCAGTGCCCCTACAGTACCGGCAGGTACACGTACCTCAGCTAAAAACTTCTTAGAAAAGTTTTCAGCCTTCTCTTTCAACAACGATGAACTAAAAAATGCAGGATCGCGATACGTTAATCCCTTCAGTTTCTCGACTGGGAGATTAAATATGTCGATATCCCACCCACGGTACACCGTTATATCTTCCTTAAGCTCAAATTTTCGTAACGCGTTGCTTATCGACTCAATAATCGGCTCCTGGGTAGGGTCTATCCTAATCCCCCGTAGATGTTCATTTATCGCGCGGTATCTCGTACCAGAATACTTTGTGACGGCATCCTTTTCATCGTTAGTCAGCCTAGAAATCCAAGATGGAGTGACTTGTTTCTCCCAGTCCTCAGCTTCCTGTTCTGTCTCAAATCGTCTGTAATTTATTATACCACTATTTGGTGGTTCTGACGAGTCAACATACTGCTTCTTCCACTGCGTATACGTGATATCACCTGGTACGTAATACGTTTGCCCTGACGTGTCGCGAGCGATCCGCTCTCCTACATCTTCCTCATCGAAATACGGCACGGTTGTCGTCCGGCAGTTTGGATGAAATGGCGGATAGTTGACTCCGACATCCATTTCGGACAGTCGGAATACCTTGCCGTCCATTTCCTGACAAATCGGCGATGTCCGACTATCTAGAGTGGCAAGAATCTCATATCGATCCACAACACCCGATTCCTTATATCCGTCCATTGTCGCCTGTTCGGTGAAAAAAGCTGTTTCCGTCTGTACGAGTCGCCGAGCATTGGACAGCGATACCCCGAACCGTTCCCGCACAATCCGGACGGTTCTGTCCACGCTATCGCCGCGAATGAATGCCTGCGTCAACTGGACATGAAGTTCACGGGCCAATTTGTCCCGATCATTCCAGATCCGCTTTGACCAATTGGAGCCAGCAAACTCTGTTCCGAGCACTTTTTCCATTGACCGCTGATCGATCTTTGCAAACGATGCTCCTATCCCGGTACCGCGTTGGATTTCGAAGAGAGTCCGGTAGTAAGTGTCCTCGTAAACGTCACCAAGTAGCTCGCGCATTCCTTTTTGCTGGTTGGCGGCCAGCATTTCGACTTGTTGACGGATTTGCAGCTGAAGAGCTTCCAACCTGCTAATTCGCGTCCTATAGTAGACGTTGTTTAATATTCGAGTCCAACGGCCATCTGCGTTGTTTTTCGCTAGCGCGGTGAACTCTTCCAAGGTCATTTTGAACTCTCTCAATTCACCTGCTGTAAGCAGCCTGCGCGCCTCTGCTAGATCAATCTGGTTATTCTCAGCGAATCGTCCATAGAACGCCTCAATATCGCGCTGGATCGACTGCATTGCCCGTCCGTATTCACGGCCTAACTCGTAGGCATATCGATCGGCCTTCAAATGTTGGCGTTTAGCGATCTGCTCCGAGCGTTTCTTCCAGTAGTCAGCGGGCTTCATTCATCATCACC
>CALKAQ010000143.1 GCA_937983075.1 uncultured bacterium
CGAAACACCAACAAAGTTTGGACGTCGTGCCGTATGGCAAGTATAGTTCGGGTGAGCTTGCCGTCGGAATGACGCGAAGTTCGGAGATGAATGCCGAACGTCGGTGCATTTGTCCCACGGTAATTTCCAACGCCACCGGAAACTGTTGATAATAGGCTGTGGAAACCGGTACGTCCTCAGGAGCCTCCTCGGGGACCAGCACAGTTACCACGGTTGCATAGCCTGAAGGCGGAGCTTGCCGCGGAATTCTCACAATGCCCCGCAGTACGTAATATTCTCCCGGCGGTACCGTGAACTCGGTCTCAGCCAATTCAACCCAGGAACTCGCGCCATATTCCCAGTCATCGACCTTTCGCAAATTGTAGACGCCGGAACGGCTTTCGGATAAGCCGTAAACTTCGGCTTGAAAGTGTGCCGTTGCAAACTGGGAGTCATTTAAAATCGTGATTTCAAACGGCACGCTCGAGCCTCGCTCACCGGCGAGTTCCAATACCAATGGCGCGTACATGATGCGCACGTCGCTTTGTGCACCTACCGAGCCGGTAAACAGCATAATCAAGAACATCGTGACGCATCCGAGCGAACTCTTTTGACGAGCAGCAGTGAACTTTCGCATTTGCCGAGCACTCCTCTCTGTCGCCCGTTTTTTGCAAGACCTCGGGCAAAATAAGGAGGGGGAGAGTTCTCCCCCTCATTGAGTTGTAAGGGTACACCGAAGGAACGCCGTAGGGGTGTGCCGACTTCCCCTTGAAGCACACTGAGTTGATTAAGGATTATTCGGACCCATTAGGGATCGAGCGTGCCGCCGCCTTCACGGAAATCGCCGGTGGCCGGATCGACCCAGTGCTTAATATTGGTCAGCTTGATCGTCACCCAGCCTCGGCCTTCATATTCCGAGGAGCTGTTCGAGGGAACGACCTCGATCTTCTCCCAGATCTTGAAGGTCAGTCCTGAGTGAAGATGGGCGCTGTCGGGAATGGTGAAGGTGAACGGCTCATCTTCGGAGGTTGACGAAGCAGGCAGCCAGCCGTTCTCCTCGACTTGGTCAATACCATCGCTGCTGTAACCGAACCACTTCGGGATCGTGCGGGTGACGCCGCCCTCCGACTGATATACGGGGTCCTCCGCCCAGAACTCGATGACCACGTCGTTGTTGCTCTGAATCTGAGCGGTGACGGAGTTCGAAGCATAGGTGCCGGGACGCAATACACGCCAGTCTTTGCGGGTACCGCTCACGTGGAACTTGACCCACTGGGCAACCGAGACGTGATTGATAATTTCGAACCTATGCACCTCTTTGTTGCTGAAGCCGTCCGAATCAGCAGCGATGCTGTTCCAGGCTCTCGCGTACGTTGTTTTCACCCAATTGCCGTCATTGTCCAACATGTACACATCAACTTCGGCAGCTCCCTCCGGCAACCCGACACCCGGGGTTGCAGCGAAGGCACCGACTGCTGCAACAGCCAACAAAAGGAGCGTAAACAACGGAATCTTGCGATTCATATTTTTAAACCTCCCTATTTATATTTTCAGCCGCTTCTTCCGGGGAGTCGGCAACCCCCTACGGCGTTCCCCGCGCTTGCAGTTAACGAGGACATTCCGCTAAGATACCTATCTTTCCGGATACCTCATAGTCTGACGAGGAATGGATTTCTTCTACGAGCAATCGAATCCAAATGGTGAGCTCAACACCTCCTTTGATTTCGGATGCACTAAAATGCAATTCTCGGTTATTCAGCTCTTCGGCCGATATCCACCCGGAAGCATCCACCTCGTCCAGCGACCGCCCGAATCCAAATCGAAGTTCTATGGGAGGGCGCGCTGGATTCGAGAGATAGGCGGCATGATCGAAGTCTTCAAAGAACAAGGTGGCACCGCTGTTGCCCGAAAGATGAATCTCACCAAACAAACTTGCGTAAGTCCCAGGTTGTAAAACCCGAAAATCGATTCGTCCATACTCGACACTGTATTGCACCTTGCAGATGACCGGAGCACATGAAGGACCTTGAATTGTCCGAACCTCTACAAACCGGCCGCCTTTCGCCCCAACTTCCACTTCCCCAATTTCCCAGTTTCCTTGCAACACAAACCAAAACTCTTCCGTTTCCCCTTTATCCACCTCGACATCGAACTTGATACCCATAATGGACGTATGGGGATTCCGACCAACCTCAGTCCACATGGGATGCGACGTCTTGTACCGCCCCCCCGCCTCAGCAACAACGAGGCCTGGTGCGCATAAAGCTAAATCCCAGTGACTGAGGTCGTGTGGTGCACTTGGGCTCACCTCGACTTCGTAATACCAAGTGGATTGATCTAGATTGGCGTCATATTCCACACCCTTAAAACGGATGGTGAAACCGAGCATATTCGCTGATTCTTCTGCCGCCGAGCTCGTTAGAACCGCTCCAGCCAATGCTGCGATCATCGTCATCACCATCGGGACAAACCATTTCATCCTGCCAGACACCTGACTTCACCTCCCATTGAAGACTGCCAACCTGTTTATCGTTGGAAACGGACGTACAACAAGGGTGCGTTCGTTCCTTGGCAATCTTCCAGCAGCGAATCGAGCACGCATATTTCCCGGTGGTAGCGCTCGGCGTTGCGGTGAGCACCCGTGTCAAAAGCAATGCCCAGTGCGTTGCCGGCCTTCCAGTCCGGTCGATTGACGATTTCCTGGATGATTTCCCGAAGATCCGGCGTTTCTTGCATCTGCGACTCCTTCGTCGACCATGGCTGCTCGATGACCCAAAGGACACTTGCTTCCGTTCTTTCAAGCTGGGTCGGATCCGGCACTTGACTAAAACGTGGCAAATTGCCGTAGGCAAAGCCATGGATGTCGACTTTTACAGGCTTTTGATTGATGCCTTGACCCGCCGGTACGGGTCGATGCCACATCACCACTTTGGCCTCTAAAATGGTCGCCCCACGGGGGATATCGACATTTCGCCAGCGGAAAATGGCATCCGCATCGTAGTCATAGCGAGAACCGCCAAACCAGATGGCCGCCGGGGACGAAGCTACCCGTACCTCGCCCGAATCGACCCGCACTTCCACCCAACCGTGATCCTCGCCGTGCGTAATCGGATACTCCCGCACGACAACAGTTGCCCCCGACCCGCCATCTCCCCCGTCACCGGCATCGGGCAATGTTGCCAAACAGCCGGCGAGCAGCGCGATGAACATGATGACAAGAGGCAACAAGAACTTTTGCTTCTGAGCCACTCGCACGTTTGTCCCCTCCGTGATTTCCATTCCGACGAAAGCAGGAACCGCACTCGACGGATTGGTTCCAACTCAAGTATGACTATACACTCCCCCAACAAGGTGCTCAATTGTACATTCGTCTGAATTCTTATCGCGCCGTGGTACATGTATCGGTTGAAACAAAAGTACATGTACCTTAGGACAAGTAAAGAAGAGCAAGAAAAAAGGCTGCCCTCGATTCGGGACAGCCCTCGATGATCACGCGAAACGCCTGACTTGCCAGTTAGACGATAGGATGGGAATTTTTGGCCTGCAGCACTTTGACGACGGCTTGCGTTCGATCGGCCACCCCCATTTTAAGCAGAATTTTGCTCACATGAGCTTTTACGGTGCGATTCGTTACTTGGAGTTTTTCCGCGATTTCCTTGTTGCTCATGCCTTTCGCCAAACAACTTAAAACTTCCCTTTCACGCCGCGAGAGCGACGCGATGGGCAAATTTTCGTGCGTCGGCGTCCCCTCCTGAATGACGTGGCCAAGCAGCTGCTGAGCCATTTCAGGCAACACCGGACTCTTGCGGACCAACACTTCGTGCAGCGCAGCCCGAAACTGGCTGATGGAGCCGGATTTGAGAACATAGCCGCTGACCCCGAATCGAAACGCTTTTAAAAGCAAATCCGCTCGGGATACGGTGCCCAAGGCGACAACGCGATGTTGCGGGAAAATACGCCGAAGCGTCACGAGAGGTGAAAAATTATCGCGCTCAAGCAGACTCAAGTCGATTAATACCGCGTCCACCGGATGGCTTGGATTCGCAAGCACGCCCAGCAGAGTCTCGATATCCGGCGTCACTCCGACAACGGAAATATGTTGGTCCTCACTCAAAAGCATATGAATGCCTTCACGTGCCAGCGGATCCGGATCGGACAATACCACTCGAAGCGGTTGAACCGGTGAAAGATGTATCATATATTCATCTTCGACCAGCGTTATCAGCCCCTCCCCTGCTGTAGCATCATCTCCTCACGCAAAAGGATAACATTCCCTTATCAAATTAGAATCAAATTGACTGCACCCAAAACCTACGTAAACAACTTTCTCGCCAATTCCAACTCTTTGGCAGGCCCCGCCACGGACAATATATCGCCGAGCCGCAGCACCGTATCACCGTGCGGCAAAATACGCTCATTTCCCCGCAGTACCGACACAATCAGGATTTCCGCCGGTACGCCGGCATCACGCAAACGCCGTCCGGCAAACCGCGGGTTGCGCAATCGGACATCGATCAGCCGATGCTCCTTGGTGTTTCCCGCCAGCAATCCAGCCGTCGCCGGGCTTGTCACCATCATTTCAATGAGTGCGGCCGTCGCCAACCCCGGGTTGATCATTTCGAGACCCGGCCACCGGACCTCGTCCATGTAGGCGGAGTTTCGAATTACCGCCACCGTCCGCTCCACGCCGAAACGCTCAGCAGCCAAGCGACAGGCTGCCAAGTTGACCTCGTCGCTTCCAGTCAGTGCAACCATGACGCGCGCCGTTGCCGCGCCGAGCCGTTCCTGAACGTCCTCGCGTGTAGCATCGGCCTCGATCACATGAAGGCCGGCCTGGCGGGCCGCAGCGACCTTTTCGGCATCGGTGTCGACCAACACAAACGGTTCACCCGTCTCTTGTAAATTCCGGGCAATCAAGATGCTTTCCCGGCCGGCGCCGACCAAGATCACGCCGGAACGCGGCTTCTCACGGGGTGCGTCGGGCAGCAGGCGTGTGTACAAGACTGGACCGATGATCGCGGTGAGAATCGCCGTCAGCACGACCGCGGCATGGATCGCTTCGCCAATCATGCCGGCGAGCAGCAAAACGGAGGAAAAAGCCACCGTCACCGACATTTGTGAAGTGAGCAGCGCGCTGCCGGCCAAGGTCAGCCGCCAAGGATGCCACAGTCTGAGCAGGAGAGCCGGACCCGCCTTGATGACGATCAACACGAAGAGCAAAACCGGTACAAACGCGAGCGCCGCCGGATTGGCAAACAAAACGCTGAGGTCAAAATTCACGCCGACCATGACGAAGAAGATCGGGATCAAAAAACCGAACCCCACCGCGTCCATTTTGTGGATGAGCTCTTCGCGCCGTTCTCCCACCAAAGCGGAAATCAGCAAACCTGCAAGGAACGCTCCCAAAATGATTTCCACGTTGAGCCATTGCGCCAACAGACCGAAGGCCAACATGAGCAGCGTTGCGCCTCGCACGTCGATTTGTGTCGTACCTTGCGTCAGTCCACCAAATGCCTGTACGTTGCGAAAGCGACGGGCGACAAAATAGAATGCGAGCGCCGCCAAAAACAATGCGACCAAAAGCAGCAGATCGTGCGCTGTCCCACGGTGGTGCAGCGTCACTAAAACGGTCATCGCAATGACGGGGACAAAGTCACCGATCGCGGCGACGGCAACCAGGATTTGACCGAACGGAGTCGCCAAGCGCTCGGTCTCTTTCAGCACCGGCATGATGATACTGAAGCCGACGGTCGCCATCAAAAATGCAAACGGCAAGGGATACGGAATGAGCGAACGATCGGTGAAATGGGCGGCCCAGAGATAAGCCAAAATCACGGTAATGAAGTTGAACAGCACCCCGAGGTACAACGGATGATGCAGCCGGGCGAGAAAAGCTGATCCCCCCGTCCGGCCGTTGACTTTGCCGCCTTGCGCGTCATGGGACGACGAGCCGGTGTCGCCGCCGGAAAGTGCCCGGAAATCGACCTCGACGCCTGCTGCAAACATGAGGTACAACAATCCGAGGAACTGCAGGACGTCGAGTGACGGATCGGGTGACAACAACTTCAAGCCGCTCTGCCCGACGATCACACCCGCCAGCACTTCCCCCACGGCACTGGGAATCCGGATCATCTTAATCCGGCTGAGCAAGGGCGGAACCGCAAAAGCGAGCAGCATCACGGTAACCAGACCGGTAATATAAATCGGCGCTTCCAAATGCATCCCCCAATAATCATTCTCATCTTCAACCTGCCGTACGCCGCAATGCGTGCCCCGGCAATAGAGGTGATGTAGGTATTGTACACGATCCGAAGCAAACTTGTCCGACCAATCTTTCATTCATGAGGGCATGCTAAGACAAGCAACTTCGGGAGGCGAAAACCGTGTACGACGATTATGCGTTCGCCGCTTTAGCGGAAGAAGATCAGATGAAGCTGGCGGCGCTGGAACGAGAGCTGGCGCAGAAATACGGGCGGGAAGTCATTCTCATCGCCTACGAAAAGTCGGCGGAAAGCGGTGCATCCACAATGGAAGCCCTGTCCGGCGGCGCACGGATGGAAGTGGGACGAATGGGCGTTGACAGCAATCAACGCGGGACCACATTCGGTTATGGCGAGGCCCACGGCGATCATTATCCGACGTTGGGGATGCTGATGTACGACCGCATCGCTGAAGGCGAAGACATTCGGTTCAGCGACACAGAGCCCCCCAATCGGTCCACGGAGCAAGAGAAAAAATAAGGGGCGTGGCCTGCGGTGCCAAGCCGCGGCACGCCCCGCCCAACACCGGTGCCGTCATCCGTTCCGACGTCGACGGCCCGATCGATGAGTCGTTCGTTACTCCACGGTGACGCTTTTAACCAAATTGCGCGGATTGTCGACGTCGCAGCCGCGAGCAACCGCCACCTCGTATGCCAAGAGCTGCAGCGGCAGCACGGCGAGCAGCGGTGTCAACAAGGCATGCGTCTGCGGAATCCGGATAACCTCGTTGCAAATTTCGTCGAAGCCGTCAGCGCCCGCTGCAGCGATGCCGAGCACGTCGGCGCCGCGAGCGCGCACTTCGCGGACATTGCTGACAAGCTTGTCGTAAAGTTCAGCCTGTGTAGCCAGGGCGACGACCGGCATGCCGGGCTCAATGAGCGCCAGTGGGCCGTGTTTGAGTTCGCCGGCCGCAAGCGCCTCCGCGTGGATGTACGTCACCTCTTTGAGCTTCAGCTGCCCTTCCATTGCAACCGGCAGATCGATGCCTCGACCGATGTAATAGGCGTCACGCATGTTCGCCCAGCGCTGCGCCAAACGGCGAATCGGTTCGGCCGACGATGCGATCACTTGTTCAGCCAACGCAGGCAGCTCCATTAAGCTCTGGATCAACGGGGCGACATCGGCCGGCAGCGTTCCCCGCAATTGCCCCAAATAGAGTGCCACTTGGAGCAGGCACGTTACCTGCGTGACATACGCCTTCGTCGACGCGATGGCGATTTCAGGCCCCGCTTGCGTGTACAGCACGTAATCCGCTTCGCGAGCCATGGTGCTGCCGACGGCATTGACGACGCCGAGCGTAACGCAGCCGAGGCGCTTCGCCTCGCGCAACGCTGCGAGCGTGTCGGCCGTTTCACCGGATTGGCTGACGAAAATGGCCAGCGTTCCCGGTCCGACTTGAGGATCACTGTAGCGAAACTCCGAGGCGATGTCCGCTTCCGCGCGCAGCTTCGCGAGGCGCTTGATGAACGCGGCTCCCAACAAGCCGGCGTGATATGCGGTGCCGCAGCCGATCAAATAAACTTGGTCGAGTGCGCGCACCGTTTCTTCCGGCAATCCGATGCCTTCCAGCGTGAAGTCGGCCGTCGCAGCGCCGTTTTGCGACGCCGAGCTCCGCAGTCGGCCGCGCAGGGCGTTGGCGATGGCTCGGGGCTGTTCGTGTATTTCTTTGAGCATGAAATGCTCGTAGCCGTCTTTTTCAGCCGTCGCCAAATCCCAATCGACGGTAAGCACTTCTTGTTCCGTTTTCCTTCCGTCCGCCGCAAACACGTCGACCCGGTCGGCAAACATCTGCGCAATCTCGCCGTCTTTCAGAACGACAAACCGGCGCGTATGTTCAAGAACGGCGGGAATATCAGAAGCCAAAAAGGTTTCACCTTTTCCGAGACCGATGACGGCAGGATTGTCCTTGCGTGCGGCGACAATGTGATCCGGATGGTCCCGATGCATGACGGCGAGGGCATATGATCCTCGTACTTCAGCCAACGCCGCGCGCACAGCGGCAACTAAATCTCCTTCATAGTGCTCTTCGATTAAGTGGGCAAACACTTCCGAATCGGTTTCGGATACAAACCGATGTCCTTTCTGGCTAAGCCGCTGTCGCAGCTCAGCCTCATTTTCCAAAATGCCGTTGTGCACAATGGCAATGCTGCCCGAACAATCGATGTGCGGATGCGCGTTCGTATCGCTGGGGGCCCCGTGTGTGGCCCAACGTGTATGTGCAATGCCGATCGAACCGTGCAAAGCATTCTCCTGCAGCTTCGCTTCGAGTTCCTTCAAACGGCCTTTGCTTTTCACGACATGGAGTGAATGATTGACGACGGCGATACCCGACGAGTCATACCCGCCGTATTCGAGACGGCGCAAACCGCCCAGCAAAATCTCCGCTGCAGCGCGGAATCCTACGTAGCCAACAATCCCCATGGATGCACGCCTCCCATGCAGTTGTGACGTAGGCGCGCAAGCAGACGACTCTCGGATAGTGGCGTTTTGGGAATGCAGGCATGATTCGGGCTGTGTTTCGCACAAATTGAGATCGTCGATAGTCACATGAAACCCGCTTTGTCGCTGCGGTCGCCCGCAGGTTTTGTCGAGTTTCTGACGACCGTGACCGGCCGAGTGGCCATCCGCCGAAAATTTCGATCAGCCACTTCCTCGTCAACTTGCCGCCTTTCCGGCTGCAAGTCCTGGCGCTTGTTGTCTATGCAGTTGAATGCCTTGTTTCCTGAACACCGTTTCCGAGCGTCCCGCTGCCGGGCGCCTCACAGTTGCTATTCTATGCTTGACACGTTCTTCCTGTCTCTACCGTCCAAGCCACCGATCGCGATGCGCCTTTTCCCTTCCGGCGGCCCGTGGTATCATAAGAGGGTATGGATACCATCGGAGGGATGGCAGTGAGTGGCAGTGTAAACGCAGACATCGGTGTCATCGGTTTAGCCGTGATGGGCCAAAATTTAGCCTTGAACATGGAAAACAAAGGCTTTCGAGTGGCCGTCTACAACCGCACCGGTGAAAAAACCAAGGAATTCATGGCACAACGGGGCGAAGGCAAAAATATTTTCCCCGCCTATACATTGGAAGAGTTCGTGCAGTCGCTGGCGCGGCCCCGCAAGGTCATGCTGATGGTCAAAGCGGGGGCTGCCGTAGACGCCGTCATCGATCAGCTGCTCGAGCTGCTCGAACCGGGTGACGTCATCATCGACGGCGGAAATTCGTTTTTCGCAGATACCGACCGCCGTACGGAAAGAGTCGAGGCGGCGGGCCTGCACTACCTCGGAACCGGCGTCAGCGGCGGCGAATACGGTGCTTTGCACGGGCCCTCCATTATGCCCGGCGGCACACCGGAAGCATATCAAATCGTCGAGCCCATCTTTAGCCGCATCGCAGCCCAAACCGACGACGGTCCCTGCTGCGCCTACATGGGCTCCGGATCCGCTGGCCATTACGTCAAAATGGTGCACAACGGCATCGAGTACGGCATCATGCAAGTCTTGGCCGAAAGCTATGACCTGATGCACCGCGGCCTCGGTCTGACGGTCGATGAAGTGCAAAAGCACTTCGCCGAGTGGAACGCCAACGAACTCAACTCGTACCTGGTCGAAATTACGGCCGAGATTCTCGCACGCATGGACGAAGATACCGGTCAGCCGTTGGTCAGCGTCATCAAAGACCAAGCGCAGCAAAAAGGCACGGGCAAGTGGACTTCGCAAAGCGCCCTCGATTTCGGCATACCCGTACCGACGATTACGGCGGCTGTCGATGCCCGCATTCTTTCGTCGTTCAAACCCTACCGGGAAAAGGCGGCGCAGAAGCTCGTTCATCCGGACAAGCCTGCGGATCTCGACGTCAACGCGCTCACCCGTTCCATTCGTGCCGCCGTCTATCTTTCCGTCGTCGCGGCATATGCGCAAGGCATGCAACTCATTGCCGCCGCCTCAATTGAAAAGAACTACGGAGTCACCATGCACGAAGTGGCCCGTATATGGAAAGACGGCTGCATCATCCGTTCGGTGCTGCTCGATCCGATCCAGCAAGCATACAAAGACGATCCTGAGCTGCACAATTTGCTGTTTGCCGAGCCGTTCACTTCGCACGTCAACGAACGGATCGCCGACTTGCGCGAGACGGTCATTGCCGCCGTACGGCTAGGCATTCCGGTGCCCGCGCTGTCCGCCTCCCTGGCCTATATCGATTCGTACCGGAGCGAACGGCTTCCGGCAAACCTCACGCAGGCGCAGCGCGACTACTTCGGTGCGCATACCTACGAGCGCACGGACAAGCCCGGCACCTTCCACACGCCATGGCAAGACATCCACAGCACATTGTAGACCATACTTCAGGCGACCGGCCGATGACAATCGCTCCACCTTATCGTCAATACCACATACCGAATGTACAAGGCGTCCCGATTGAGGGACGCCTTCTTTCTATCCGGCCGATGCGCACCGACGCGATGCGCTCGCAGGTAACCCGACGTCGACGACTCCTTTTGAACTTCCCGCACAACCGTCAGCCGCCGCGGTGAGCTGCCGGACGCATCGGCTGCAGCTCACCGTAGGTGAAGCTGCGCCACAGCCATTCAACCGGGCCGAAGCGATACCGGCGCAGCCAGGCCCCGCTTACGACCACCTGCAGCACATAAATGCCTACTGCGATGATGAAGCTCAGCGCCGGACCGATACGCCCGTACAAACCGAATCCGTAGCTGTAAACGAGCGTCGTTGCAATGACGCTTTGCATGAGATAGTTGGTGAGCGACATCCTTCCGACCATGGCGAACGGTTCCAGGCGCTTCTGCCACGCCGCCTTCTCTGCCAGGCGGAGAATCGCACCGATGTAACCGATCGCCAGCAACGGCGTCCCCACGACATAAAGCAGCTCGGCCAAATGGTTCGTCCATCCTGCCCCGCCGCCCAACCAATCCAGTCGAAGGGCGGAGCCAACCGCCTCGCTGATCAGCCCGATCAGCATGGCCCAACGCACCCATGCGCCCAAACGGCCCGCGGCGCGCAGGCGGCCGTCTTCATCCCACCAGCCGTCACGCCCCGCGACAAATCCGACAAGCAGCAACCCGAACGGAATCAACAACGCTAGCCATCCGAGAGCGAGCGACATGACATAATCAAAAAGACGTTGAGCGGTTATGGCAGCGAAGCTTCCTTTCGCATAGGTTTCGAGGGCGATGGCAGCCTGATCGGCGAAAAAAGCTTGCATTTCGCTCATTCCGGTTGCTCCCGAGCCCCCAGAAATGACTTCGGCGATCAACACCCAGGCCGAAGCGGCAAGCAACGCCGCCCACAGCGCACCGCTGATCGCAAGCAAGCGCCGAGTGGGCCAGCGTCGCCAAGCAAGCACGATCAGACCGAACACAGCATAAACCGCGAGAATGTCTCCGGCCCAGATGAGGCTCGCGTGCACGATTCCGAGGAGCAGCAAAATCATAAAACGCCGACGCAGCACGGCAGCTGCCGCCGGATCGTCCAGACCTCGCCGCATCAAACGCTTCCATTGCAGCGCCGCTCCAAAGCCGAACAGAAAAGCGAAAATCGGGAGAAACTTGCCTTGGGCGACGGTGTCGATCAAAAACGTCACGATGCGATCGAACGTGCCGGTAAAAGGCTCCACGCCCGCCAACGCCCAGTACGATGCGGGTGCCGCGTACATGTACATGTTGACGCCAATGATGCCGAGAAGAGCGATCCCTCGCAATATGTCGATTTCAGGCAAGCGTTCCCGTGGAGCGGTCGGCTCATGCATTTTCATCGACATGCCCTCCAAAATCTCGTGACATGAGCATAGGGGCCTCACGCGGCCCCCATGCCTCGGATGTCATCCACAGCCGCTCAAGCTTGACGCAACCATTTCACCATTTCGCCAATGGACGCCGTCTTTCCGTACATCAACATGCCTACCCGGAAAAGTTTTGCGGCCAATTTCACAACAATAAAGGTACTGACCAACAACAGCACACCGGCCGTCAGCAGCTCCCATACCGGCACCTTGGTGAATCCCATGCGGAAAATCGCGACGGTGGGGCTGGTGATCGGGAGCAGCGTGGCGATGCGTGCAATCAGCCCATCCGGGTTTGAACTGATCGGTCCAACAACGACGAACGGCAAAACCGGCAGCATAAAGACCATGCCTTGAGAATTGCCGGCGCTTTGAATGTCCTCCATGGTTGCCCCGATGCCGACAAAAATCGCTGCGAAGAATAAGTACCCCAACAGCGTGAAGAATAAGAACGTAGGCAACAGGCTGAGGTCAATGAAGTCGCCGATAGGAACGTCAAACGCGAAATAAGCGATGGGCAGACCGACAGCCGCCCAAAAGCCGAGCTGAATGACGCCCAAGATAAATTGGCCGATGATTTTGCCGAACATAAGCGTATCCGGTCCGATGGATGACAAGACGACTTCGATCATGCGGTCGCGCTTTTCTTGCAGCGCGCTTTGCAGCAGCATGGAACCCGACGAGACGATGAGGATGAGCAGCGCACCCGCGAAAGCGATGGCCATGACCGTATGCGCCATTTGTTCAGCGTCTTCCGCGTTCCCGCCATTTTCGCCGTCGGCGGAAACGACGGTCGACAAGCTGACGGCTTCCACCCGAGCGGGTGCAGTCACGTATGCCAGCTGCTCCCAGCCGATTTCTGCTTCGGCCAGGCGCTGCTGCTGCATGACAAACGAGAGCGCTTGCGTAAGCAGCTGCCGATTGACTCGCGTCGGCCGCTCAGCGACGACTTGGATTTCGCCGGTCGCGATGAACGCCGGATCGAGAACGAAATAGCCGTCGATCTCCCCGTCGGCAACGGCTTGTGCCAGTGTTTGCGTATCATCGCCGGCAACGACTCGAACTTCCGTACCTTCCAATTGCGTCTCAATCATCGGCAGAGCACCGATTTGATCGATGACACCGTACACTTCTTGCCGCGGCGTATCCAAATACTCGATGAGCGACGGAATCCCGCCGATGAGGACGAAGATGACCGGCATCAAAAAGATCCCGATCAGAAACTGCTTGTTGCGCAGGTGCCGTCCAACTTCCCAAACAATCACGCGGCCAATGCCCGTCATGCGGCCTCACCCCCTTGGGCAATACGAACGAAGATGTCGTGCAAGGAAATGCGCGCGACCGAAATTTCTTCAATCGGGCTCTGGGGCGGCAGTTCACGCAGGAAGTCGACGGGTTCGGTTCCGGGGCGCAGCAAACACGTCCACCTTTGCCCGTCGCGCTGTACCGACTCGACGGATCTCGACTCAGGCAGGCGCCATTTCGGATCGTTGACAACCATGACGACCCGATGGACGCCGTATTCGGCCTTGATTTCGCGAATCGGCCCGTAAAGCACCCGCTTGCCCTTATTGATCAAAAACAAGCGATGACAAGTTTCCTCAACCAAATTCATTTGGTGACTCGAAAGAAGCACAGCGCAGCCGCGGTCCGCCAGCGCTATGATTTCCCGTTTGAAAACATCTTGATTGACCGGATCCAGACCTGAGTACGGTTCGTCCAGGACTACCAGGTCGGGATCGTGCATAACCGCGGCGATAAACTGCACCTTTTGCGCCATGCCTTTGGAAAGTTCATTGACTTTCGCGTTGGCATAGGCGCCGAGCCCCATGCGTTCTAGCCACTGTTTCGCTCGCTTGCGGGCTTCCTGTGCGGACAGTCCCTTCAAGCCGCCCAAGAACACCAAAATTTCCATGACCCGAGCTTCTCGGTACAGACCACGTTCTTCCGGCAAATACCCCACGCGCGCTTTAGGTATCTGAGAACTCGGCTTGCCGTTCAGGTGAAACACAATTTTTCCTTCATCGGGAGCCGTAATTCCCATAATCATCCGTATGGTCGTCGTCTTGCCGGCACCGTTGGGCCCCAAAAATCCCATGATCTCACCACGTTTCACGTCGAGCGAAACGCGGTCGACGACCCGTTTGGAGCCGTACTCTTTCACGACGGCATCCACGGTCAACACATGATCTCCTGCCATCCTGTCCCCTCCTCAATTTTCCAAACCAGCGACCAATTGCCGATTGGCCGCACAGTTCAGCTATATAAGGTATATCACGTTTGCGCGCCGTGCTTATTGTACCAAATATTAACTATGGGATCAGCGAAGTGAAGCTTTTTCTTTCGGGCTAACTTGCGCAAAAAGGGAAGACTACTTGCGTACGGGCCTTGGAAAGGAGGCAAGCAAGCATGCCGGAAAACGTCCGTTGCACGGTGAGCAACTGTGTGTACTGGGACAAGGGGAATCGGTGCGCTGCAGAAGCCATTTTGATCACGACCAACGATAAACTGCGATATCACGATGACAAAATGGAAATCGGCGCCTTGAGTGAAACGCTTGCGACCACCTCGACCGAAACGAACTGCAAGACCTTCAAGCCAAAGGAAACGACGACACGCTGACCGCATGGAAAGCGGCCCGCAGCGCAGCAGCGCCGAAGCGCTGCTGCGGACTCCATTCTGCCGACGCTGCGAACCGTGACGTCATTCCTGCCGCTCGGACGCAATGGACTCAATCGCAGCGAGCAGCTCTTCCATTCCGACGGGCTTGAGCAAATAGCCGGCGAAATCGTTGTCTTTTTCCGTTTGGGTGAATCGGTCGCCAACTCCCGTCAGAGCTAGAGCAGGAATATCTTTGCATTTGGGCGATTGACGGGCTTCCCGAATCCAAGTGCGCCCGTCTTTATCCGGCAGGTATAAGTCAGTGACAATGAGGTCGATCTGACCGTCCGCCAGCACCTTGAGCGCTTCCTCGGCCCGGCCGGCGACGGTGACGGCAAAACCGCTCATTTCCAGCATTTCCTGCAGGACAACGAGGAAGTCACGATTATCGTCGACCAGCAAAACGTGAAAGTTTTGGGCTCGCTTGCCTCCGGACTGCGAACAGCCGTTCACCTCGAACCCCGGCGGCGGAACGGTCGGCAGTTCAACGACGAAACGAGAGCCTTTCCCCAAGCCGTCGCTTTCGGCGTGAACCTGCCCGCCATGCAGTTCGACGAGCCGCTTGACCAAAGCGAGACCGATTCCCAGTCCGGATCGGTGCTGCTCAGCCGCCTTCCCTTGCTTGAACAGATCGAAGAGCGTTTCGGCTTTCTCACGACTGAAACCTACACCTGTATCCTCCACCGCAAGGCGGAGCATGTCCGCATCAGCCTCCAGGCTGACGATGATTCGGCCGCCGCTTGGCGTGAACTTCACAGCGTTGTCGAGCAAGTTGAACAACACTTGTTCGATGCGCGTCGTATCCCCCTTGACCCAAGCTTCGGGCAAGGACTCCAAGCACACCGTCAGTCCGTGCATGCGCGCTTTCGGCAGTATTTGTTCCACTACACGCCGGACCGTTTCATCCAACCGGATATGTTGAAAGAGAATGCGCATTTTCCCCAGCGTGATCCGGGACAAATCGAGCAAATCGTCGACGAGGCGCGTTTGGATTTCAATGTTCCGACGCAAAATTTCAATTGCTCGCTGCGCCGCGGGATCGGTTTGCGGTGTCGCGCGCAACACCTCGGTCGCCGTCGCTATAGCGGCCAACGGATTGCGAAGCTCGTGGGAAAGCGTGGCCAAAAATTGATCTTTGGCCTCGTTTGCCGCTCGCAGCGACTGTTCGGCCTCCTTTTGCACGTGAATGTCGGTACACGTGCCCAGCCACTCCCGCACACGCCCGGCACGGTCACGAATGGGCGCTCCTCGAGCGACGAAATATCGGTATTCGTTTTCACGGCTGCGCAAGCGATATTCCGCCATGTACGTCGTCCCGCTCCGAACCGCTTCCATCCACGTTTGCCTGACCCGTTCACGGTCCGCCGGGTGAATGGCGTCGAGCCACCCGAGCCCGAGATATTCTTTCGCCGTTTGGCCCGTATAGCGCAGCCACTCGAGGCTTTCGACTTGAGCGAGTCCGTCGGCATCGGCCGACCAGATGATTTGCGACGTCGCCTGCACAAGCGACCGGTATCTTTCCTCACTTTCCCATAACGCCGCTTCCGTCTGTTTGCGCTCTTGCACTTCCCGCATCTCTCGTTCCAGCGCGGGAATCAACCGACAGAGATTGTCTTTCCGCACATAGTCGTGAGCTCCCGCTCGCATGGCGGCTACGGCGCTTTCTTCCCCGACGACGCCGGAAACGACGATAAAAGGAATGTCCAGGCCCAAATCGTGCAAAACGTGCAGTGCGGGCAAGGCCCCAAAACCGGGCACGATGTAGTCGGCGATAATGGCGTCCCACGTGTCACTCAACAAGGCCTCGCGCATACCGGCGGCCGTATAAACCTGCTTGTAGACAGGATCGTACCCGCCGGATCGTAAATGACGCAAAAGCAATTGTACATCGTCCGGTGAGTCTTCGACTAAGACGATTCGCACCGTTTTTTTCACACGGACCATCCCTTTTGCGTGCGCACCGGCTCATTGAGCGAAAGCCAATACGTGCCGACGTAACGAACCAGCTCGACAAATTCGTTGAAATCCACGGGCTTGCATAGATAACTGTTCGCCCCCTCGCTATAGCCTCGCGCGATGTCACTCGCCTCATCGGACGACGTCAGAATGACAACAGGCAGCAACTTGGTTCGCTTGTGGGCGCGCAATCGCCGCAGCACCTCAAAGCCGTGCAGTTTCGGCAGCTTCAAGTCGAGCAGAACGACGTCCGGCAACGGTAAGACGTCCCTCCCCTCCGGCACGTCTTGAGGCAGCAGCATGTCTACGGCTTCCGCTCCGTCACGTGCGACATCGACGGCATAAGGCTCATTCAATTGACCCAAAGCCCGCCGCATCAGCAGCACGTGATCGTCGTTGTCTTCTACCAAAAGAATGCGTTTTCGATCCAAAGTTCAACTCCCTCTCCCCTTGCGCCTACAGCTAGCGCTCAAAATGACCCCCGAATGTTGAACGTACAGGCTGTGGTTTTTCTTGCCGGACAGCCCCTATTCGTCTAATCGGCATCAAGCGACCGTAAAGTAAAACGTCGCCCCTTCTCCGACGGCCGCTTCCGCCCAAATCCGCCCCCCATGCCGCTGGATAATGCGACTGACCGTGGCCAAACCGATGCCGTGGCCCCGATAGATTTCGTCCGGATGCAAGCGCTCAAACGGCTGAAAGAGCCGATCGGCCAACGCCATGTCAAAACCGACGCCGTTGTCGCGTACGAAAAACACGGGTTCGCCCGCACCGAGCTTGTCGTGCTGCATTCCCATGATGATGCAGGCATCGGGAACTTCGGCGGTAAATTTCCATGCATTGGACAACAGGTTCTCAATGGCGACCCGCAGGAGCCCGGGATCGCCGTAAGCGATCAGGTTCGGCTGCACGACGACGGTGACTTGACGTTCCGGATGTTCTTCCCGCAGCATCGCCACCGCCTCAGCGGCTATCAGCGACAGGTCGATTTTTTGCCGCACCAGTTCACTCCGGCTGACCCGAGCCAAATAGAGCAAATCATCGATCAACGTGCCCATCCGCCGTGATGCGTTTTGAATTCGCTGCAAATAGTCGCGGCCGATTTCATCGAGCTGATCACGATAATCCTCGATCAAAGCTTGTGCGAAACCGTTGATCGTCCGCAGCGGAGCGCGCAAATCGTGAGACACGGAGTAGCTGAAAGCCGCCAGCTCCCGGTTGGCGGCCTCGAGTTCAGCCGTTCGTTCTCGCACACGCTTTTCCAATTCCTTGTTCAATGCTCGCAGCTCCGCCTCTGTTTTCCGCTGCTCGGAAATGTCACGCGCATAGACGGCGATACCGTCTCTCGTGGGATAAGCTCGGATATCCATCCAAATGCCGAGGGGCGGAAAATACTTTTGGAACTCGACGGTCTGCTGTTTTGACAGCACTTCTTGGTACTTCGTCAGCAAGTGCAGACTCGGCGTACCCGGAAAGGCGTCCCACAAACGCCGGCCGACAAGCTCATGGCTCGGCCTCCGGAGCAGCCGCTCTGCAGCCCGGTTCATGTAGGTCAAACGCCAATCGTGGTCGATGGTGAAAAAAGCATCCGTGATGCTGGACAAAATGTTTTCCAGCCAGCTTTTCGTTTCGCGCACGGCTTCATGCAGACGGGCATTTTCTATGACCGTGGCAGCCATATAGGCCAACTGCGTCAGCATGGCCTCGTCATCAGCGGTGAAATCGCCGCGGAGTTTTTCCAGCAGCAAAATAATACCTATATTCCGATCGTCTTGCCCGACAAAAGGGGCCGCCAAAATACCGCTCGTCGGCCGTTGACTGCCGATCAACTTGCTGAATTTGCGCTGCCAATCAGGATGCGTTCGGAAGGTGCTTCGGTCGAGTCGTAAGGTTTGGTTGTTTTTGCGGACCTGCTGATAAATTAGGGAGCGTTCGATGCGGATTCGAGTCTCATGGCGCCCGCTGGGCGGCGACAGGGAATAGACGGTGTGCAGAGGAGAGGCGTTGGTTTCCGGCGGTGCAAAACTTGCGATGGCCACGTGCGATTCAAAGACGCCGCAAGCTCTTTCGCTAATGGCCCGTATCATCTCGTAAGGAGAATCGAGCGAATGGATGAAGCGAACCGTCTCGGAAATGTCCCGGAGCCTTTCGGCGAGACTGCGCTGCGCTGCAGGCAGCGATTGAGTCGGCGGCTTTGAATATCGCCCAACAAGATCATAACACCTTTGCTGTTGCTTGATGCAGCCAGTGGAGCCGGCTGCGTCCGGAACTTCATGCGAATGCTGCACCATCCAACCCCTCCCTGGATCCTTGGTGGGCAAATCCGGCATTTGTTGCTATAAAAGTCATTCCATGGTCGAATTCGTGAAAAGGTGAAAAACTCCTCTTTTTGCACGCAGCCTACCGTTACGAAGCTCCGGATGATTTCATGGTTCCGGCGCGCAAACGCACGAGACGATGAAGCCGGCTTGCGATGACGATGAGGGCGAAAAGCACCGCCACCCCGGCCCCCAGTCCCGCCTGAAATCCCCATGCGTCGCTCAACGCCCCGAATGCCAGCGGCCAAAAAATGATGCCTGCCGTGCTCAGTGTGGCAAAAACGCCGGAAAGCAAACCGACGGCATGCGGCCACTCCGCGGTGATGACGGCGAGTGCCAGCGGCACCATGATCGACAGCCCGATGCCGGTGAGAAACACCCCGACAAGGGTCGCCGTCGGTGTCGGCGCCAGCAATGCAGCCGCCAAACTGACACAAGCGGTCGCCGACCCCATGAACAACATGCGGGTATATGCCGCCGTGTCGGAGGAGCGAAGAAAACCATTCAACAGGCGCCCCACCGTGATGCCAACGAAAAGGGCGGATATGCCGCGGGAAGCTTCGGTAGGGGTGGCGTTGTGCACATCGAGAAACAACGTCGGCAGCCACACACTCAAACCCCATGATATCCCTTGGTAGATGAAGCCGATCAATCCGGCCAACACAAACACTCGGCTCCGCAGCAGCGAGCCCGCGCCGATCGGTTCACTCGACGGCCCGCCATCCGTTCCGCCTTCCGGCGACATGCCCGCGCCGCCCGCCGGACGAACCCGTTTGCCCGGATTTCCCCGTATGCCAAGCCGGCGAAATGCCAGCTCCACCCCGAGCCACCCCCAAATGCCGAGGCCGAACAGCAACCCGGACGCCCACGGAATGCTTCGCCAATCCCAACCGCTTTCCGGCAGCCACGCCAACAAGAACGGACCGACGAATACCCCCGTACCGTAACAAGCATGCAAAAGCGAAAGAGCGAGTCCACGCCTGCCGGGATGGTTGGTCACTACGACGGCGTTTAGAACCACGTCCAAGATTCCGAAAGCGCAGCCGATGACGAAACTCGCCGCACGCAGCATCCACCATGCCGGTGCCGCTCCGTATGCGAGCAGCCCTGCCAACATGCCCACCGTACTCCAAAACATCGCGCGCCGGATGCCGGAGCGCGCCAAAACGCTGCTGCCCAGCATCGACCCGATTAGCCTGCCGATGCCGTACAGCATGACAAGTGAGCCGACCACGGCGGCCGAGAGGTGATAGTGCGTCTGAATATACGGTATGGTCAATCCGTAGATGACGCTCGACACACCGAGGCTCATAAACAGCCAAAAAGCGAGGACCGTTTGCCCTCGTTTGACCCAATCGATTCGCTGAACGATCGTATGTTCCTCCTTGCAGGCTTCATACACGATGGACCAAGCGGTATGCTAAACTTTACTCGCGAGAGGTGACATGCGATGATGGCCAAGTGGTTCGCTGATTGGAAAGCGCACGGTTTTGAAGAGCGGACCATCGTGCACGTTGACATGGACGCTTTTTTTGCACAAATCGAAGTGCTCGACGAACCGCGTTACGCCGGTCGACCGCTGATCGTCGGCGGGCCGCGCGTCGGCAGCCGCGGCGTCGTCTCGACGTGTTCATACGAAGCCCGACGGTACGGCATTCACTCAGCCATGCCGTTGCGGCGCGCCTTGGAACTGTGTCCGCACGCCATCGTCGTTCCACCGCGCCTCAGCCGCTACCGTGAAGTCGCCGCCCAAGTCCGCCGAGTACTTGACGCATTTACGCCGGTCGTCGAACCCATTTCCATCGACGAAGCCTTTTTGGACATGACGGGATGCGAACATTTCTACACGAGTCCAACGGATCTCGGCCAGCGCATCAAGGCAGCCATCAAACAAGCCACTCGCCTGACGGCATCCGTCGGGATCGCTCCGAACAAATTTCTCGCCAAGCTGGCTTCTGATCGGCAAAAGCCGGACGGTCTCGTTGTCGTCCCTTCTCACGCCGTCGACGAATTCCTCGCCGATCTGCCCGTTCGCTCGCTGTGGGGCGTCGGACCGCAAACGAGCCGCCTCCTCGAGCAGGTCGGCATCATCACCGTCAACGATTTGAAGAAGTCTTCTCGCCAACGGCTCATCGACCTCCTCGGCGACAAACTCGGCCGACACTTGTGGGAATTGGCCCACGGCCGCGATGATCGCCCGGTCGAGCCCTACACGGAGGCCAAATCGCTCGGAAAGGAAACGACGTTCCCCACGGACCTTTGGGATGGTCCGATTCTGCGCTGGCATCTTGCGCATCTCGTCGCGGAAACTGGCTGGCGCTTAAGGCGGCTGGGGCTCTATGCCCGCACCTTGACGGTGAAAGCCCGGTATCCCGACTTCACAACATTGACGCGCAGCCGCACGTTGTCCCGTGCCGTCCGCGATGACGACGCATTGTTCCGGACGGCATCCGAAATACTGGACAGCCTGAAGTTGCGTCGTCCTCTCCGCTTGTTGGGAGTTTACGTGAGCAAGTTGGAGAACATGTCCCAGCCTTCACTGTTTGAATTCGATGAAAAAAGCGACCGCCTTGCTGAAGTTATGGATGGCATCAATATGCGGTTCGGCGGCCGCGTGCTGCGGCGCGGTCGGGAGCGCAGCGACATTTGATCCTCCTGTGGAGCCATGTCGCCGCGCTCTGTCATCTGAAAGCCGAATTGCAGACGGGCAAATCAACGGCGCAGCCACGCATAAGCAACACGCCACACCGTCAGCAAGACGAGATTGAGCCCAATGGTAATCAAGGCAAACTGGACAACAACAATCGGACTCCGGAGGATGACCGATCGGAGCAGCAACGCCCACGGTGCGGCGAAAAGCCAAGCGACAAGCGTGCGTTTCGCTGCCGCCCCGGGATACCGCAGCGCTTCGGAGGCATATACACCGTGCAAAGTGCCGATGATCAGCCACATGACGATAAACGGCAGCGCCGTCAGCAACGTATCCTCAAGGGTGACTTCGAGGTCATGCTCCGACCTGCCCACCGCAGAAAAAACCAAAAAAACGAGCAAATCTCCTACAAGCGCGGGCAGCACGCCGCTGCGCCCACGACCAGAACGAAATAATGACATAGCCGGCTCCTTTCGCTTCTTGTTCATCGACCCAAGCCTTGTTTAAGGATTTCACATACATGCCGGCAACACACGTCAATCTTTACGCCCATCCTTTTTCTTCAGCGATAGCGCGGAGCAAGTTTTCGGTACCGGTGGAAACCAGATCATAAACGAAATCAAACCGCCCGTCGAAGTACGGATCCGGCACGTCGATTCCTTCGCTGCCGGGTACAAAATCGGTGAGCATTTGCACGCGCTCGCGCGGAACGCCCATTTTCTCCAAATTTTCCACGTTCGAGCGGTCCATCGCGATGATGTAGTCGTAGCTCAATATTTCATCGCCGGTCAAATATTGAGCCCGCATGCCCTCGTGGGGAATGCCGTACTTATCCAAAATTTCCAAAGTTCCGGGATGAGGTCGTTCACCGATATGCCATTTTCCCGTCCCACAAGAAGCGATCTCAAACCGATCCTCCCAGCCTTTTTCCTTGACGCGGGCCCGAAAAACGGCCTCCGCCATGGGAGAGCGGCAAATATTTCCCAAACAGACGAACAAAACCCGAACCATCTTACAACCTTCCTTTCGAAACAGCCTCCTGGCAGGAGCCTTCCCTTAAAACGCAATTTTGTCTCTGCAGGCCGACGGCCCATCCCATGCCGCTGTCGCCTGCAAACAAATCGAACCCTTCAAACGCCTGTACTCCGGCGAAACATAAAAAAAGCCCGCAGCGAAAAACGAGCTTGACGTGGTATGAGCACCGGGATCACCCCTCGGGTTGCCCTTACATCTATTCGACTTAAGAAGCCAGAGGCCTTTCAATTTCGAGCGAATAAAAGAAGCGCTCCCCGTTAGACCGCATTCTTGCCGACCTTCAAAATCTAAACAGGTATATACATTTTTTTGTTGAATTACCCAGGATTAGTAGGGGGTGATAATTCTCTCTATATCACCAAATGGACGATTTTTGCGCACACAAGCGACAGCATGAACCATTGAGTAGGCTTTAAGGAGGCTTTGGTTGATGAGGCAAGTCATCGTTGCACCAAAACGGCTTCAACTCATGGGAGCAATTTTCGCCTGCATGTTGTTCCTGCTTACGGCTGTTTCGGCTTTGGCCAACTCGGACATCACCAGCGGACCGAACATTGGTCTCAACGCTGACAACCAAATGGAAATGACATTCGAAACGCAACAGCCCGGTATGTCCCATATCGAATACGGGCCGACCGAGGAATACGGGCAGGAGACGCGAACCTTCGTCGCGCTTGATCGCCGCCACCGTCATATCCTCGAGGATTTGATGGTAGACACCGTCTACTACTATCGCATTCATCTCTCCGACTGGATAGGCGGCAGCAGCATCGCCATGGAAGGCACCTTCGTGACTCCCGGTCTTGAGGCTCCCAGCGGAGTGCGTGCCCGAGGCCATGACGAAGAAGTCCGCATCACATGGCAGCGCGTGTTTGGTGCGACCGAATACAAGGTCATGCGCAGCTTGCAACCCGGCGGGCCGTACGAACTCGTCGGCACGACCGAAGATCTCATCTTCGCAGACAAAGGTTTGGAGAATTTCGTCGACTATTACTATGTCGTCCATGCCGTGACCATTGACGGCAAAGAATCCGAGGCTTCGGAAGAAGTCGTCGGAACCCCGACGCCGGTCCATCCTGATCTCGTCGCGGGCTATTCGTTCGAAGACGACAGCGACGATGTCATCGTCTCCGATCGTTCGCTGAACGGCCATCACGGACAGCTGATGCGCGGCGCTGAGTTTGTCCCTGGACGCGGTGGGCAAGTTGTGCGCTTGAATGGCGGCTACATTGAGGTTCCGAGCTCTCCGGACTTCAATTTTGGCTCCGAATTCACCGTCACCGTATGGGTGAATCTGGATACCACGAGCGCCAACCAAAAGATTGTCGGACGCACCAACACCACGAACGGCTGGGTACTCGGGTTTGAGCACGCCATCTATCCTGAGGTTTGGGACAGCCGAGGTGTGTTGCATCAATCGCAAGGTCAAGGCTCCATGGAAGCCGGAGTCTGGAACCAGCTCGCCATCACCTGGAAGCAGAACGACTATTTGATCGCCTACATCAACGGCAAGGAAGTTGTTCGTGTACCCACGGACGATTATCCGATGGGGGACAACGCCAACTCGCCTCTCCGCATCGGCGTCGCTCCCTGGGATCTCAACGCATTCCAGATGCAGGGTGAAGTCGACGAGGTGAACATTTACAAGCGAGCCCTCTCTGCCGAAGAAATTCTCCTTCTCTACGAAGACGAAGCCCTATTTTAATCCCTTCGGCAAGTGAAAAGGGGCTGTCCCAACGTTGCTGGGTCAGCCCCTTTTTTTATTTTTCAGCTTCCGACCGAAGCAAATAGCCCGGTTGCCACGGTGTCCCCAGTGCAGGCAACAGCCAGCGGTCCAATCCGTACCAGCCCGCGTTGCGCCATGCGAGTACGAGCCAAGTTCCAACCACAAACATGAGCGGATTAGAACTCACCGTGCCGGCAAAAAGAAACGCCAAATTCATCAGCGTGCCGAAGAAAGCCGCTATGCCCGTCAGCGCACCGAGGATGAGTGCGATCCCGACCAGAACCTCGCCATAGGCGACAAGCCATCCGAAAACCGGGGCGTTCGGGAGTGCGAGGTTTTCAATGAACCACGCATACCATCCGGGAAGCTCTTTCTCAAGTGCTCCGCTGAGAAATCCCCGGACTGCCGCACCGGCGTTCTCGCCTGTCCACGCAGATGCCCCCACTTTGTTCCAGCCTGCCGTGAGCCATTGCCATCCTAACCAGACCCGCAGCAGCAGCCACAACCACGAAAGCCGTGTATCTGCAAACAAAAACCGTGATATCGGGGGTTCTGGAACACTAGCCGGACCCTGCAACTTCCGCGCCGAGGTGCTCATGCCCAACTACCTCCTTGTATGAGTCGCTATGCGTTTTATTGTAAGAATTCAGCCATGCCGCCGAAAGAGGCCCTGTTCCCCTTCTTTCGTGACGTATGACCTGAGGGAATCTTTCGTTTCCTAGGTCATTCATCCCTTCGCTGCCTTTATCATAGCCTGCTTGATTGCAGTGCTATCAATATGTCAGTCACCGACGCCCTGCGAGCTGTTGCCCATGATGTATCGATTTTTCCCCATCGTGTTCTGCTTCATTGCGTGTGGGATGACTCGACTTCCTTTTCATTTCCTATACCGTTCTGCTTCACTCTGTGTGGGGTGAGTCTTTTATACCCACACCAAATGAAGCAGAACGGTATATGGCACAAACCATGTTCCCGCCCCCCTAGCCCTTGCCCCACACGGAATGGAGCAGAACGGTATAAACTCATCAAAAGGATTTCATTCCGGCGCTGCGGAATCTTGCAGTAGCATAGCCTTATGTGAGGCGTCCCGCTTTGCAAACGTCAATTCGAACGCGAACTTTTTTGCTTCTCGCTGGGTTGTGCACCGTTCCATTGCTGATGCTTTGGGCTCTGGGCGTGATGCAGTCCCAAGGGCTCTGGCTCATCCCTCCTCTCTTGGTTGTTGTGTTTTTCGTTGCCGAATGGATCAGCCGACCGGTACGCGAACTCGCAGCCATCGCACAACGCATGCGCAACGGCCAGCTCCATGCCCGTCTTGCCGCTCGATTGCCGCAACCATGGGACGACATTGCAACCGTCATGGAAAGTCTCGCCGACCAATTGGATACTACACTTCGGCACCTCGACAAGGAAGTCTCCGAACGCACCGAGGCACTCAACCGAAAAGCCGACCAGCTGAGGGCCCTCGGACAAGTGGGCCGCGAAGTTGCCGCCGTGTTGGATCCGGCGTCGTTGCTCCACTTCGTGGTGCGTGTCATGCGTGGCACCTTCGCATATGACCTCGTTGCCGTCATGCAGGATGAAGGCGACCATTTCGTCCTCACGGCGTGTGCCGCACGTGGAGTCCAGGAAGTCCCTCTGGGCCGTGTTTACTCCGTCCGTTCGCCGGACGTTGCCTTTCTCCGCGACGGAATGAAGGGCAATGGAATCATCTCGCACCAACCCATCCCCATCTCGGACACAATTCGGGCCCAAACCGAACTGATCGTCCCGATTCGCATGGGCACCCGGAGCATCGGTGCGATGGTGGTGCAAAGCCGCCAAGCCACTGCATTCGATGATGACGACATCTTCACCGTTCGCACCATCGCCGGGCAAGTCGCCGTCGCTCTTGAAAACGCCCGCCTATTTGCAGCGGAAAAACACCTGCGGAGCCTCGCCATCACTGCCGAACGCAATCGTATCGCGCGAGAGATCCATGACACCTTGGCCCAAAGTTTCATGGGAATCTTGGTACATCTTCGAGCGCTGCAAGGTGCTCAAAGCGCCGAAATCGCCGAAAAGCATCGTGTACAAGCCGAAATGCTCGCACAAGAAGGGCTGGAGGAAGCCCGCCGCTCGGTGTGGAACTTGCGTCCCGAGCGTCTTGAACGGCGTGGACTCGCTGGTGCACTCCAAGACGAAATTGAACGCATCCAACAGCCCGGGGAACTGTCCGCTCATCTTGAAATCATCGGAGACGCCGATTCACTTCCGCCTCCGCAAGCCGCGGGAGTGCTTCGCATCACACAAGAAGCCCTGCATAACGTAGTCAAGCACGCTCATGCCCGACAAGTGCACGTTCGCCTACGCGTCGGCGAAAAAGACATCGAGTTGGACATCACCGACGATGGCGTCGGTTTCGATGCAGCGAACATCGTTCCCGACAAGCTCGGCAGCGGTTTCGGACTGCGAGGCATGCGCGAACGTGCCCGTCTGCTCGGTGGTGATCTCGACATCGATACCGCCCCCAACGCCGGCACAAAAATCACTACACGTATTCCTTTGGATCGAGGTGATCACGTTTGAAACGCACAATTCGCCTCTTAGTGGCCGACGATCACCAAGTCGTCCGTGCCGGATTGGTGTCGCTGCTCGAACAGCAACACGATTTCACCATCGTCGGACAAGCAGGTACCGGCGACGAAGCCGCCCGACTGTCTGCCGAGCTCAAACCTGATGTCGTCCTCATGGACCTGCAAATGCCCAACATGGATGGCGTGAAAGCTACGGAGATCATTAAATCGCTCCTCCCAGACACCGAAGTTTTGGTGCTCACCACCTTCGATGACGATGAACTCATCTGGGGTGCCATCCGAGCCGGAGCGAAGGGGTATTTGCTCAAAGATGCGCCACCCGCCGATCTTTTCCGGGCAATTCGCCAAGTGGCGGCCGGCGAAACTCTCATCTCACAGGAAATCTTGGCCCGACTCACCGAAGTCATCCGCCAAGGTGGCCCAAACCCCACCGAACATGAAGAACAGCTGACCGAACGGGAACGTGAAATTCTCCATCTCATCGCCCAAGGTCTTTCCAATAAAGAGATCGCCGCGACGCTTTCAATCAGTGACAATACGGTGAAGACCCACATCAGCAACCTCTTCGAAAAACTCAGGGTTAACGACCGCACGCAGGCCGTGACGACGGCATTGCGCCTCGGCTTGATCACGCTCGATTAAACCTGTGCTTCCATGCTCAGACGTGCATGTTTCAGTTTTCCGCCAGCCATCCCACACGCAATGAAGCAGAACTGTATAGGCGCCAAAAAGGATGCCTGCGGTGTTCAGTGGCAGCAAGGCGCGTGTCAGCCGGCATCGGCCCGGCCAAGCTCCCGCCGGACGACCGAACGCGCCGCATCACCCATTTGGGTGATGGACGGATCACCGACAATTCTCCCCTTCACCACCAGCATGCCCGATAGGTGAGGCATGCCGAGATACGCGATAATCAGTGCAAAAGCCGAAGCTCGAAGAGGGGATGCCAGATGAGGAAGCCGCTCGTTGTCGCCAACGGATTGACGAAACGATATGGCGAAGTCATTGCTGTCGACGGGGTCAGCCTGACCGTCGCCGCCGGAGAGATTCTCGGCATTGTCGGCCCGAACGGCGCCGGCAAAACGACACTCATTGAAATGATGGAAGGCTTGCGCAAGCCTGACGCCGGTGCGTGTACGATTTGCGGCTATGACAGCATTCGAGAGAACCACGCCGTTCGTGAGCGAATCGGCATCAGCCTGCAAGACAGCAACGTGCCCACCGAAATGACGGTTCTGGAGATGTTGAGGCTATACGCCAGTTTCTACGCCAATCCCATTCCGGTAGGCGACCTGCTGCACCGGTTTGCACTGACCGCGCAAGCGACGACACGTATCGGCCGGCTTTCGGGTGGACAGCGGCAGCGCCTCGTGTTGGCTTTAGCCCTCATCGGGCGTCCGGAAGTACTTTTCCTTGATGAGCCGACGACGGGGCTCGACCCGCGAGCAAGACGCTCGCTCTGGGATCTCATTCGCGGCGCGAAGGATGCGGGAAGGGCCATCATCATCTCTACTCACTACATGGATGAAGTCGAAAAATTGTGCGACCGCGTCGTCATTCTAGATCACGGGCGCATCTTGGCTGAGGGAACCCCTCGTGCACTGATGAACGCCTATGGTCCGGAAAGCGTGATTGAAATCCGACTTGCGGAGCCTGATGTCGATTCCGCCGCCCTGTCCCGCCTGGATGCCGTCACCGGACTCAAAGTCGACGACGAATACATTTTGCTCCATACCTCCCATACGGCTTCCACGCTGATGAGTCTTGCCGCCTACGCCCAAGAATGCGATCTGCCTCTTGACGATCTGCGAACGCGGTCGGCCAGCATGGACGACGTCTTCATCGCCCTTACCGGAAGGAGTGCACAGCAATGAACCGAACAGCCCGGAGCCTGATACAAATGACGCTGTTTCATTTCCGTACCTTGTACCGAAATAAACTCGCCTTGTTCTTCAACTTAATCTTTCCGGTGCTGATGGTAGCGATTTTTGGCGGCCTGTTTGGCGTGCCCAATCCTGACACGCCGGCTGCCACAGACGGGTATGAGATCGACGCTTTCGATTATCTGATCCCCGGGCAGCTAGCGGTCATGCTGTTGAGCGCTGGTTTCATCACGATCGGCATTTCTATGGCCTCCCAACGAGAAAGCGGCGTCCTCCGCCATCTTTTCAGCACACCGCTCTCCATTGGCGGCTGGGCAGGTGCCCGAATTGTGGCGAACCTCGCCATGGCCGTCGTTCAATGCATCATCCTGTTTGTGTTTGCACGCATTGCGTTTAACGTCGGAGCCCCGAGCAACCTGCTTGGAACGGCCGTCGTCGTTGTCGTGAGCACGATCACAAGCTTGTCGATGGGGATGCTCGTCGGCACCTTGGTCAAAGGTGAAGAAGCGGCGGTCGCCGTCACCATGCCCATCGTCATGGCGATGTTCTTTCTCGGCAACGCCGCCATGCCCCTGGAGAATCCCCCACCGTTCATCGCGGCCATCATGCCCTACAACCCGACCTACCACATGACGAATGCGATGCGCGCCGTCATCAGACATGGCGCCGGCGTCGGCAGCGTTTTCGCCGAGCTGGCGATCCTAAGCGTACTGGCCGCATTCTTCTTGGGCGTCAGCATGTGGCGTCTGCGCCGCCAGTATGCCGTCAAGTAGTCGGTGCAGCGAAATTCTGGATAAAAATATGCGAGCGCTGTAGACTACTAGCATGGAGCGACATCCTGCGAAAGCCTTTTATTCGCTGGCCGGCCCGTTCGACATCATCGGCGACGTCCACAACTGCGCCGATGAATTGTACGAACTTCTCGAGATCCTCGGCCACGATCCACACCATGTGCAGCCTTCGGCGCCAAACGGACGGACACTCGTATTCGTCGGCGATTTGGTCGACCGAGGCCCCAATGCGCCTGCGGTCCTTCGCCTCGCACTCGATTTGGTCGAAACCGAACGAGCCATTTGGATCAAAGGAAACCACGACGATAAGTTCATCCGCTACTTGTGCGGCAATCCCGTGCAAATCATTCGCGGTCTCGAAAAAACGGTTGAACAGCTCCAGGACCTGCCGGAAGACGAAGCCATATCCATCCGGGAGCGAGTCCTTGCTCTCAATCGCACCCGACAGATTTACCCCTACGTCGTACTTGATGAAGGTCGCTTGGTTGTCTCGCATGCAGGCATCCGGGAAGACATGATCGGCCGGCTCACCCCCGAAATTGAAGCGTTTTGCAAATACGGAGACGTCGACAAGAAAGCGTTGAAAGCCGGCAAACTCATCCGACGCGACTGGGCGCAGGACTACCGCGGCGAAGCATGGGTCATTTACGGCCACACGGTCGTGGAAGAACCGCGCATCGTCAACAAAACCGCCAACATCGATACAGGATGCGTCTTCGGCGGACGTTTGACCGCCTACCGCTATCCTGAACATGAATGCGTTTCCGTACCCGCCAAGCGAGAATACGCCCAACGAACCGATCCCTCTCTCTGATTCTACGCGCAAAAGAGGACTCCACCATTAACTTAACAATAATTGAGCAATAATAGAACAAGACGGACGCATCGATTTCGTCCGATCTTTCAAAGAGAGGTGGTTCGGAAGTATGCTCACGGTTCATCGAACCGGCAGGGTCGGTCTCTCGTTGGTGTTCTCGCTCAGTTTGATCTTTGCGCTTTCTCTCGCTGCACATGGCCAACAATGGCCGCTTCCCACGCCGGGAGACCAAGCCTCACTCGTCTCCCACCATCCAAGCTACGACTTGATGACCATCCACCCGCCCGACGAACTCCCGATGGTCGGCGGTTTGGATTTTCTTTCGGACGGACGTCTGGTCGTCACATACATGGATCCACGCGGCAGCGTAAAGATCTACGACGGTGTCCAAGGCGACGATCCCTCAGCTATTACGGTAACGGAAATCGCCTGGGGATTGTTTAAGTCCTTGGGCCTGAAAGTGGTCAACGACGAAATTTACGTGCTGCAAGAACACGAACTGACCAAGCTCATCGACCACGATGGCGACGGCATCATCAATGAATATCGCACGGTCGTCACCGGTTGGGACCAAAGCGGCAACTTCCACGAATTCGCATTTGGCCTGATCTACGACGAAGAAGAGGAAGTCTTCTACGCAAACCTCGGCTCGTCCATCTATCCCGGTGGCCTCAGCATCATTCCTTCGCCGGCAGGCCTCGACCGAAGAGATTACGGTTCGATTCGTGAAACGAAATGGTGACCCAGATGTCATTCTAA
>CALKAQ010000144.1 GCA_937983075.1 uncultured bacterium
AACGGTATTCCTCCTCCAGGATCCTGCGCACGTTTCTAGCGAACGCCCGGCCGCCTGAGTTGGATTCGAACCTCGCTTTGTTCACCTTGTGCTTGTACAGCGCCCGGGCAACAGCTGGCTCCGTTTCCTCCATCGGCGCCTTGGTGTATATGACATCCAGCACGTACGCCTCTTTGTTGTACACGCCCCAAATGATGTTGCACAGATAGTCATCGCCCTGGTCGGCGCTGTCGCAGTATGAGTAAATACCAGTAAACATTGGATTTCCGGCGGCATCCGTCGGCAGCTGCTCGTATGTCTTAAACGAGCTGTACAGCTTGCCCTTGATGTCGATTGGAGTCTGCTGATAGTTAGCCGATGCGATATCCTCACCCATCGCCCGTACGCGCATGTCATACGATTCGCGGGACAGGATGTCTTCGCAGAGCATCGTTCCGTCGTCCTGCAGCGCCTTCATGGTCAGATGGCGGACACGCTTCTTTTCCTCGGCGAAGTGCTCCAACGCCCGGCCTGCCAAGTCTCCGGTAGCCCAGCGCGTCATGATAATGATGATCTTTCCGCCTTCTTCGAGCCTGGACAGCATCGTGTTTGTGAACCATTCCCAGTGCTTCTCCAACACGTTCTCGTTATGGGCCTCCTCGGCGTTTTTTATCAAGTCATCTATGATCATGATGGTTGCGCCAAATCCAGTAGCCGTGCCCGTAGGGGACGTAGCCAGATAGCTGTTGTGCGCCCCTTCCAGGCTCCACAGATTCATGGCTCCGTCGCCCTTTTTGATCCGCACATGCGGAAAGATGTCGTTGTAGACAATCACGTTCGGATCGGCTTTGGTGGTGCTTATTCCGTTGCGCACGGCCTTTGAGAATGTGTTGGAAAGCGTCTCGTTGTACGAGCCAGTCATAACCTTCTCACGGATGTTCTGACCAAACACCCACTGTGCGAAATGCACCGCTGTCCTGGACTTGCCATGCCGCGGCGGCAGGTTAATGACCATTACGTCGTCGTCTGACTTGTAGAAGTCCTGCATTTCGTTGCACAGGTCGATCAGATACTGCCGATCATCCCGGTAAAAGTCCGGCGCCATTGCCTGGCAGAAATAAAAAAACTCGCGCCTGGCGAGTTCGATCTTCGCGTATCGTTTGATGGTCTCCATATCAACCATCTTTAATCAGCTTCCTCAGCTCTTCGGTTGTCAGCCCCTTCATGGGGTTGTTGACTTCCATGCTGCCGCTGTGATTGATGTCCTGACGATCGCGCCACTTATCCGGTCGGCGGTTTTTTAGCCAAAATATTTGCGCCGTGACATCCGGTTGCACCTCTTTGGTGACTCGTTTTGTCTCGACCATGATCGTCTTGCCGGTCTTAGGGTCAGTCACGGCTTCACGTGTCACTTCATCGTATTTATAACCAATCGCCCGTTTAAAAAGTGCATTCTCAACCTCAACATCGGCAACCTCCTTGCCCTTTTTTAGGGTTGCCGCAAGTGCCGGATATTTCTTCACATACTCGCGAAATGTGGAATAGGCAACGCCCAGCTTTTTGGCAATGTCAGCGTCAATATAACCATCGCGAGCCCACGCCTCCACCAGCAGGAGCTTCGGCTCGACGTGTGTATGGTATTTGCTCCGACCTCCTGCCATGCGATCAACTCCTTTCTCAAAAGAAAAGGCGCCTGTTGGCGCCATCACTCATACGGTCGTCTAACTGCATTGAGAATTTCCTTGTATGTTTTTGCTACTGCTTCATCACTCAAATATTCTTTCATCAACTCTTGTTGTGTTGCGATATGATCAATTCCCGCAATAGCATGCCCTCTTGCTTTCAATAGTTCCTTAAGAATTTCAGTTGCAATCTCTGCATTATTCACGAAATTCACCTCCCCC
>CALKAQ010000145.1 GCA_937983075.1 uncultured bacterium
CCACAACCCGGGTCCACAACCTCACCATCAACGGCATCCACACGTATTATGTGGGAGCTGACGGAAAGAGTGTTCTAACGCATAATGCGGACGAAGGATTAACTGCAGACCAGCAAAAAAAGATCAGATCGTACGAACAGCTGATTCAGGAGCATGAGAAAAACTCGCCGATTATCTCGCGGATCCGGATGCCTACGACAACAAGGGGATTCTTAAAAACGCGCCGAACGAGGAAGTGAGACAGAGGATCATCAACGGGAGGAAAAACCACCTGGAGAAAGAGATAGCAACCTTTAGGGCTAACATTGAAAAAGTCAAGAAGGGCTGCTTGTGAGGGCGCTGAAATGGAAATTGATCTTGAAAAACTTCGTGCTGCTATCAATGTTTTGATAGAAAATACAGTCCGCAATGTGGGGCCGGTGGTGACTGTAGATGTGGATGAGTTCTGGACTGTCCCGAATGATGACGCTTTTGAGTTGGGAGGGGATCCTCAATTGACTATAGGTAGTGTCTCTGAATCCTGGGCGCAAGCGCAAAAAGTCACCTCTGACAGGGATGCGACCGTTGGATACGGCTATGTGTGGATTGCTGACGTTCTTCGCGCTATAGGATATGAGTATGTAGGTTGATTCCTGTACTGGTGCGCCTTGGTAGGGGAAATTGAGGTCGACGTAGCGAGCTTTTCGCGTAGTGGTTAATGTGTGGAATGATTATAATTCTGAGTGATCGGTCATTGCTGCGGATGGTTCGAGACGAGTTGTGGGAGTTGGTAAGTAGTTGCTCCCGTCCGCACCTGAGCATGGTCCCGTAAAAGATCGATGGCGGGCTGGTGGTCAGCGTTGTTCCTCGGTCATCCGGTGAGGCCGAGGTTGTGGAGGCGGGGCGATGCCGAGCATGGCGTGGTGGACGCCGTGGCCTTTCAGACGGCAATCGCGCAGGATCTTCCAGCCCTTCATCCGGACGCAGACGTGTTCGACGCGGGCATGGACTGTGCGGTGAGAGGTATTGGGTCTTGCTTTTCCCATGCCTGAAGTTCGGGCCGCCCCCACTCGCGGCGGTGCGGGATGACCAGGGGCCGGTTCGGCGGTAGCCGCCATCTGCGATGACGGTAATCTTGCCGACGGCGTCTTTGGCGCAAGAGTTTCGCGCCTGGTGCGCGGGTGCTGCTGGCCGACGGTTCGACCAAGCCGATCGAGGAGGTCGAGCTCGGGGGATCGGGTGGTGGCCACCGATCCCGACACCGGTGAGAGCGAGCCCCAGAAGGTTGTGGCCACGATCGTCGGCCACAGCCACAAGGATCTGGTGGAGGTCACCGTCGATGTCGACGGTGAGGCCGGGGATACGGTAGAGACGCTCGTCGCGACTGTGGAGCATTCGTTCTGGGTGGATGAGCACGGTGGTCTCGTTCGGCCCGCGGTGCACGGATCAGA
>CALKAQ010000146.1 GCA_937983075.1 uncultured bacterium
CAAAAAGTTGACTCTCGGTCATTTTTTCTGCTACATTGCTTGCAGGAGGATGAAGGCGTGAAACGTGAGGAGAAAAAACGCCGCACCCGCAATCAGCTCGTCGAAGCCGCCATGGCTTGCTTCAGCGAGTACGGGTACGAAGGAACCACTGTGGAAGCAATTACACAGCGGGCCGGCGTGGCGAAAGGAACGTTTTTCAATTATTTCGAAACCAAAGGAGATGTGCTGCGGTACGTCGGCGCCGTTCAAGAAGAATGGATGCTCGAAGAAATTCGGCGCATTGAGGCGAATCCGGGAGATTCGATCATCGACGCATTGATGGAACTGATGGTAAAAACCGCCACTCGTCTGCCTTTGAGCCGCCCCCTTGTTCGGGCGATGTTTCAAGCGACGCTCCAAACTCCCGAAGAGACCGCAACACAAGTAGGCTATTTCCACCGAGTGGGCCTGGCTTTGATTCCCCTCTGCGAACAAGGTCAAGCCCGCGGGGAACTGACGCGGCGAATGCCCGCACGGCACATCGCCGGCCTGATCATGCAAACGTATTCCGGCATTCTCCTCATGTGGGCCCTCGTTCCCCAACCGGACGAGATTGAGCCGTTGGTGCGGCATACGTATGACGCCCTGTTCAACGGACTGCGCAATCCGTCATCCCACCGGACGAATGCCGACCACGAATGATTGGAGGAACTGCACGATGGCGCAACCGATCCGACGTGAATCCCCACCCAAAGGCTCCTGGCTGCTCGGCAACCTCCCTGAGCTGCAGAAAGACTGGTTAGGGACGCTGCGCCGCTGGAAGGAACTCTACGGTGACTTTGTCACGGTTCGGCTCGGCCCCCGTCCCGTCGTCTTCATTTTCGATCCGGCGGATGCCGAAGCCGTGCTCGTCCACAACTACAAACATTTTCGCAAGAACTTCATCATCCGCCGTACGCGGTTCGTCATCGGCGACGGCCTCCTATTGAGCGAAGGCGACTTTTGGCTGCGGCAGCGGCGTTTGATGCAACCGGCTTTTCATCGCCAGCAAATCGCCCTTTACGCCGCGACGATGAGCGAGCTGACCAACCAAGCCTTGAATAGCTGGCAGGATGGAGCGACCGTCGACATGCACCGGGAAATGACGCTCCTCACCCGTTCCATCGTCAGCCGCTGCTTGTTCGGCACCGACGTCGAAGATCACGCAGGTGCCATCGAGAAGGCAGTCGACCGGCTGATGAACAACTTCAGCGCCTTAACGAATTCCGCCACCCTCATTCCCTTGCTCCTTCCGACACGGAAAAACCTGCAGTTCCGACGCTACAAGCAACAGTTGGACGACCTGGTGTATCGCTTCATCGAGCAGCGCCGCAAGGACGCGCCCAACAGCAACGATCTCATGTCCGTGTTGCTGCGCGCCCGGGACGACGCCGGCTCCGGCATGACCGACAAGCAGCTGCGGGACGAAGTGTTAACCCTCTTTCTCGCCGGGCATGAAACGACCGCTTCCGCCCTCACATGGGCGATCTACTTCTTGACGCAACACCCCGAAGCGGCTCACAAGATGGCCGAAGAGGTCGATGCCGTCCTGAACGGTCGGGCGCCGACGGCCGACGACGTCCCTCGTCTGAAATACACCGAAAGCGTGTTCAAAGAAGCGATGCGGCTCTATCCACCCTCGTGGCTGATCGGCCGGGAGACGGTGACGCCGTGCGAAATCCGCGGGCGCAAGATCCCCAAGGGATGGAACTTGTTTATCTGCCCGTGGGTTATCCACCGGGATGCCCGGTGGTTCCCCGAACCGGACACTTTCCGACCGGAGCGCTGGCTTGAGCCGCACATCGAATCGCTGCCCCGCGGCGCCTATCTTCCGTTTGGCGCCGGGCCGCGGCAATGCATCGGCAACCATTTTGCCATGACGGAGGCGGTCATCATTTTGGCTTCCATCGCCCAGCGGTTCGAACTGCAGCGGAACGTCGACGAACCGGTCATTCCTGTGCCGCTCGTGTCGATTCGTCCGCAAGGCGGCTTGCCGGTGACGGTTAGCAGGCGATAAGCGGACACTCCTTCTTATTCGGCACAGTGCCTGGTGGGTGGCTGGTGGGCGTACCATAATGGG
>CALKAQ010000147.1 GCA_937983075.1 uncultured bacterium
ACAGCGCGGCCAAAAACCACGCGAGCGCGACGGCCATTTAGCACGCGATGCAACATCCGCTTGGCCGGTGCCGTCCTCGTGGAGCAGCAGGATGAGTGGACCGCCGCCACGAGGCGCTATTTCAGCCAGGAGTCCATGAACAAGCTCTACCGCAGCGAGGAGTTGCTTGGGACCAAGGAGCTGTTGGCGATACCAAAATCCTAGTTTGAGACCAACACGCAGGGACCTAATTTACACCACTTGACGGGACGTGACCTCTTCTTCGTGCAGGCGATTCTGGACGTGTACGACCGTATGGTCGTGGATTACCACATCGGTCTCTCCTGCACCGGCGCTGAGGCCGCTCGGGCACTGCAAGGAGCACTGGCAAAGCGGCAGATCCAACCGGGCGAGTCGCCTATGGTCTTGCGCACCGACAACGGCCCCCAGTTCGTCAGTGCGGACTTCAACAACGCCTGCGCCGAGTTCGGCATCGAGCACGAGTACATCTCAACGAAGACGCCGAACAAAATCGCACACATCGAGTCGTTCCATTCGTTGCTGCAGCAGGAGTGCCTGAGCCGTTACGAGTTTGCGACGTTTACCGATGCGTAACTGCCGGTCGTGGACTACATTGACTACTACAACCACCGACGCATCCATGGCTCGCTCGGTTACCGTACTCCGAGCGAGTATCACGAAGCATGCGGGAGAAAAACTGCGAGCACCTCACCAATTAAGCTCTAGTGTCCAAAATTAAGGGTCCAGCCCGATATCAAACCTCGAAAGCTCTCCCCTCGCTGGAACAATCGTAACGGCACCTGACAATTTATGCACACTCGCATGGGCATGCACATGCGAGTGTGTACTTGCCTAAGCATCGAGTTAAGCGAAAAGAGAAAGACATAATGCTATCGTCTCTCCGCTTCCCCAGATAAGGGGCTTTGGACGCTGTTACCAATTTAAAATCGAACTGATCCCCACGGACCCGCTGGGGTTGGGTCCCGTCAGCGATCTTGGCCTAATTTATCGATGTTTCGGTATACTCAGCGTGCAACATACCACGGACTTCGGATGTTACCAACGCATCCCCTATCAACAATGCATTTTCCACGTGCTCCCCCGACCACGAACGCGGCCAACAGTAGGGGCACATCCAAACGAAAACCTGTTATCCTTTTCCCTAAAAGGGGCGTCGAAGTTCTAAATCAGCCTACACCCACAAACGTACATTCGGGTTTAGCTGCTATACGAACGGGCTTGTAGCTCGTACAACTCCGCAAAGAGTCCGGAACGTTGCATTAGTTCCTCGTAGGTTCCCGTCTCGCTTACTCTACCATCGTGCAGTACAACAATCTGGTCTGACATCCGGACCGTGGAAAAACGATGGGTGACAAACAAAGTGACCATGCCGGCACCTTTCCGTCTTAGAGCAGTCTCGCTGTGCCGGTGGAACAGCGAATATTCGGTCTCCGCATCCAACGCGGCTGTGGGCTCATCCAGTACCAGAAGAAGGGGGTTCGTTCGCATGAGTCCCCTACTCAACGCGACCTTTTGCCACTGTCCACCAGAAAGATCGATTCCCGACCACGTTGAACCGAGTTGCGTATCGAGCCCCTTTGGGAGTTCGTCTAGTAGTTCAAGCGAATCGCTGCGCCGCATAGCAGCCAAGATTGCTTCCTTGTCTTCCATTCGCCGTAAGTCGCCAACACCTATTGATTGACGGAGCAAAAGCTCAAAGCGGGCAAAGTCTTGAAAGACCGCCGAACAACGGAGGCGCCATTCGATCATGTTCATTTTACGCATGTCAATACCCTCCACGAGGATGCGCCCCTTAGTAGGTGCATAAAGGCCAAGCAATAGTTTTACTAGAGTTGTTTTGCCGGCACCATTTTCACCGACGATGGCAACGACGGAATCACCTGGGAGCTCAAGGGTGACATCCCGCAGGACCCATTTGTCCGTTCCTGGATAGCGAAAGGAAACTCGCTCTAATACAATGCCTTTGCTCAACGAGGACGGAACGGGTACCTGAGCATCCAAATTAGTCGGCATCTCAACAAGGTTTCGTTCCAATTCCACATAATGATCGGCTACTCGCAACATGGCTGCTAGGCCTGAAAAGGCCCACATGACATTGCTGATATGTCCGGAAAGAGTTCCAGCTAAGTAAATCGCCATTACCAAGTCACCGGGACTTGCCCTTCCCTGTGACGCTAACCATACGAGAAGGATGGCCGTCCCGGTGAAACCGACACCAAACACAAGCCAGCCGATGATTACTCGGTGGGAGTACCGCCAATTACCCATATCAATAAGGGAACCTTCAAGCGCGGTCGCTTCTAAGTATCTTTCCAGGACCACTGTCTCGGATCTGTAAATACGCACTTCTTTGCTTGTGCTCGGGGAGGTTACCATATTGACAATATGTTGGGCCTTTCTCCTGTGGGCGGCGGCTTCGCGTTCAACCTCACGCAATATGTGCTCGCTTGTTATCGTTGTCAATACAGGGACTAACGCAAAGAGGGGTAATGTTAACAAGGCCGGATGGACTGTTCCTAGGAGACCGACACTGGCCACTAGCCGAACGAAGTGGGCGAAGGTGAGTACGAGCATCCCCGGTCCTTCGGAAATCCGATTCTGTTCTTTGCGAACGAGTTCCAGGCGATCAAGCAAATCAGGATGATCAAAAATACGTAGGTCTCGAGCTGAGCCAACGAGTCGGGCGAGTCTTGCGTCGAGCTCCAGATGGACTTGTTCACCAAGGCTCATGCGCATCCGCGCCGCGATGCCTTGGAACAAAAACATGAGTCCAAGTACCAGGGCATAAGTGAATGCGGCACCGAGGGCGACAGTTGGATTGACCGTTGATGCCGAATCGGTCATTAATTTGAGTAACCATGCAAGGACGACTGTCGAAAGAAAACCTATCGGCTCCATGATCAGATCTAACACAAACTTTCCGGGAGCCGCGCCTAATGCGGTGCCCCAAAGAAGGCGAAGGGAGTTTAACAGGTCGACGAGGGGCCATCTACGGCTGTTTGTTGACGCCGTGGATTTACGAGACTGCACTACCATCATCCCCCGTTAAAAATGGCTGAGCCTGAAGGTTAAACATTCGAGCATACATGCCGTTTCTGTTAATCAAGTCGTCATGCGAGCCGTCTTCCACAATCTGGCCTTCATCCAAAACAACGATGCGATCGGCAAGTCGAATTGTCGGAAATCGGTGGGAGACAATAACGGTCGTCAGACCGAACTCTTTTGCTAGGTCAAGTATCATGGAATAAAATGAGGCCTCTGCACGAATGTCAAGACCACTAGTTGGTTCATCCAACACCAACAGTCTAGCCCCGCCCTTAACGGCTACGATCGCCCTTGCTACGGCCAACCGTTGCCATTGGCCCTCGGAGAGCTCAGTTCCGTCGCGAAAGCCCCGCGATAGCACGGTATCCAATCCATGTGGCAATGTCCGGACGATTTGTAGGGCCCCTGCCTTCTCGAGCGCTGACCACAATATGGCATCACTTTCTTTAGATTTTGGGAGGTTAAATGCCAGGTTGTCTCGGACAGACAGTTCCCATCGACAAAAGTCCTGGAACACAACCGCGATATGACGACGCCACGCTGACGCCTCGGTACGAGTGAGATCGTGTCCATCAGCGTATATTCGTCCTTGTTGAGGTTCATACAGTTTTGTGAGCAACTTAATGATCGTCGTTTTTCCAGCACCGTTCGGTCCAACAATAGCTAGGGATTGACCGACCCACATGTCTAGATTAAAGCCCGACAAAATTTCGCGCTCACCGTGGGGGTATGTAAAATGAATATCTTCAAACCGAATGCACGTTTTCGGAAAGCCCAATTTCGCCGGGGAAGGGGCCAAACCTGGAACTGACAGGCCCCCTGGAACTGACAGCTTTTCCTCTAACTGGGAAACCTGGGAAACGGCCAACGCTGCGCGGCGTAATTGAAACTCTGCATCCGGCGCATCGATTAGGCTCAGCATACCGAACATCGCTTGCAAGTACACGGTTACTTCGCCAACAGTAATGTTTCCATGAACACCAGCGGATGAAATTGCTGAGGCAACGAGCCCAACAATCCCGACATGGAGGGAAATGACGCCAACCATAATCCAACGATTTTGTTGTCGCATTTGCCAAAGTTCGCGTAATGCAGTTCGGCCCAGACCGAGAAACTGCTGAACCGCCCAATCAACAAGACCAAATATTCGCATTTCCTTTGCAGGGCCTGAAACTAAATTTAGGTCCCGAAAGTAGTGGGCACGTCGGAGGTTCGAAACCTCTGACTGCAATCCTAACTCATATGTGCGAATATCCCTGAGCAACCACACCTTCAGTCCAGAAATACTAACAACGATGGCAATCGGTGCCCACCACTGAAACCTAAACAGCAATATCCCCATAATTATTCCAGCAAGGCGAAGACCGGTGATTCGCACGATCATGAATACCGCGGTTCGTGCCGCCGCCCCGTTAATTTGTCCTCGCGCTAAAGAGAAGCGGTCGGCGATCGCGGGATCCTCCATATGCCCTATTGTTTCCGGGAGTAGCGCCGTGGTGAGCAATCTTTTGCCCGTGTCTTGCTCAACTTTCCATGCTAGGCTTTGAACTAAGGGATCCGCAACGGCCCCTAAGATTACATCCGCAATGAACAAAAAAAGAACGACGATGAGATACAAGCCCATGGATGACCGAAGAGCCTCGCTGAAACCTTGCGCAACGATATTCGGGACTGAGTCGACAAGGGCACCGACAGCCAACGCGAACACAACTGGTTGTATGGCTGTCCATAGGACGTAAACGGCGACAATAACCGCCAACATTGGTGCCGAGCGGAAGATCGTTCGAGTCACCATGTAATAGCTTTTTGCAAAGCTGTATGGAGGTTGCACTTGTTCACCGCCCTTACATTTAGGCAAAATGATTAGTTCCGTCGTACGAGACTTGAAGAACGGCTGTCACGAATGGATTGCAATGCCGAGATGGGTATCGTTTTGCGGCAATTTGTCCCGTAAAAGGGCATCCACGAAAAAGTTTGGGTTCCCCACGGAACCAGCATGGGCTAGCCGGTGCAGGTACAGGCCGATTCCGGCTGCTCCTGTACCAAAATCTGTCGAGATGCGCAACAATTGCTCGCCGGGAAACGCGATACCATTCGACCGCTGTAAGGCAAACAGACTTATGCCGTCCGCTACATCTAAGGCTTGACGTAGGTATTTTGGATTGCGAGTTGCATCGTAGACATCAAGTAAAACATGGCCGAGCCCAGCAAGTCCTTGGAACAGTCCGGGGAACACTGTATGTTTCCGGGAGATGTCACGAGTGAGCCGTTCTAAGGTATTGAGATAGTCTGCATCCTTGGTGGCGAGCCAGTAACGGAGGACAACTGCCGCAATTCCGGCACTTCCATCAAGCCAGTATGGTGAATAAACTGGCAGGAGTCCATCAATGTGCCCTCTCGGGACACTCAGGACACCGTCATGGACGTCCTCTGTATGTGCCAAATCGAAAGCAAGGGCCCCGCGGCCAATCTCTAAAAATTCCGGGTCATTTGTTGCGATGGACAAGTACAAAAAGAAAAGGGCTATACCACTAGCGCCACGGGCATATCCCAACCAGGTTTTGCCCTCCTCATCCCGCCAGTAATAGCCTTTTTCATTTTCTAACCTTGAGCGCATCAACTTTTCTCCGACTTGGACGGCTTTTGCTAACAGAAATTCATCACCGCTGTCAACATACATCCGCAAGCAAGTGAGGCCGTATCCAGCGGAGCCAAGAAAAAGGTTTGGATTCGTATGAAGAAGTGGATGCTCATGGGCGGCAGTGAGTGCATATTGCGCCTCAGCGCCAAGTCCCATTTCCCAAAAAGCCCACGCAATACCCGCCAATCCAACGTATAAGCCCGGTGGGCATTGATCTGGGTTAAATCCTTTAGCCAGCATCCAACTAACTATCTTTTTTGGCACTTTGCCGGTCATTCCGTAAAGTCCAAGGCTAATACCAGCAGCCCCATACGCGACGCTTAGGGGATTCGTAAAGAATACACTTGGATCGGCGGGCGCTATTCTATCCTCACGTGTTGTATCTATTGTTGACTGAATATATTCAACAACACCATTTACGGTAGCGAGCAACTCCTCGCGGGGAAGTTGGTGTTTGGAATCCTTCCTATGGGAGTACGTCCGTTTTGTTTTAGGATCTCTGAGCACCTCGATCACTTTTTCTAACGGCGGTCGGTCTTTCGGATCCGGACTCATGCAATTCGTAATAAGTCTACGAACTCTTTTAGACAAAAGTAACGCTTCGCCGTACTCATCACAAAGGGCGTTTTTCAAACTCGGGTCCAACTCAAGTAGGTTGTTC
>CALKAQ010000148.1 GCA_937983075.1 uncultured bacterium
TCATAAAATCTTCCTTATGTTCATACCCCGGCTCGCGCAAGTGCACGTGGACGTCAATCAAACCCGGGAGAATGTACAGGCCTTCGGCGCCGATGACGCGCACCTCTTCGCTGCGCCGTCCGATCAGCTGACCCGCGCCGGGTTCCAAAATGCCGGCGATCCGCCCGTTGACAATCCATAAATCGCCTTGCATCACCTCCGACGAGCTGACGATGTGTCCACCGCATAAAACCAGTTCACTCAAACATAGCTACCCCCTAAGTCGTGCCACATCGGATAACCCGAGCTGCCGGCCGATTCATCGTGGGAAATGCAATCGGACGAAATGCGCTTTCCCAGGTATTCGCTGGCTTGCTCGTTTCTCCTGGCTTTTTGGGGCACTACATCGAAAGAGCCGGAATAAGATCACGCACGTTTGTCTCAAACTAACGCTGAGTCTTCAGAAGGAGTGTCAGCCATGTCCGAACACGAAGACAGACGCATGCGGGACGCTGACGATGTCGGTGGTGGCGGCGGAAGCGTGAGAAGCAATACCGTAGGCAGTGAAGCCATCAAGTGGGGCGCCATCGTCATCATTGTTTTGTCGATCTTGTGGTTTTTGGCGCAGTACGTCATTCCGCTGTTCTAAAAATCCTATCTTATCTGCATGGTCCGAGCGTGCCGCTGCGCAATCCGTCGAATGAGCGCCAGCGGATCGGCGAATGACTGCGCGGCGCGCAGCTGCTGCACCAACGCACGCCCGGTCGGCCCCTCATAGGCAGCCCCAATGGTTTGAGCAAGCTGCCCGATCCACGCTTGCTCGGCTTGAATTAGCTGCAGCCGTTCGAGTTCCAACTGCTCAAAGTGAAAACGCTCGTCAAAGAACGTTCCATAAACCTCCGTCTGCCGCAACAGTCCGGTTCCCCAAGCGAACGCTTCGTCCTCCGCCTGCCCGCGTATATCGCCATCACCCGGCGGACGATAAATGAGTTCACCGACGCGCAAAGCCATATACGCTAATCGGACCACAACCGTGGCCGAAAAGGGCAGATCGGGTGACAGCTCCGCGCGCGTTTCTTCATGAACCGCGGTCGTGTGCCCTCCGAGCCACCGTATCTCGCCGACGTCGAGATGAATGCCTGCCGGCAGGATCACGGGAAACGCCGCCGAGTTGCGGCTTTTAATGTCTCTCTCCGCTGTAATTGCGATCCGGCGGTATTCGCCCGCCGGGTGGATCCACAAGTTTCCGCTCAGACGCAATAACACTGCATCCACAGCCGCGCTGCGGTCGTGCTGCTCCACAGCCGCCGCTCCTCCCGGCGTGACGGGAGGCTGTGTGTCGGTTTCCTTCCGCACCATTTCGCCGGACGGCTGGTTCTCAACCCGAGCAGGTTCGTCCGCCTCGAATGGCGGTGAATCCGCCCCTTCCCGTCGGTTGGATTGAATCTTCTCCGACGTGTCGCCGTCGCTTTTCATCGTTTGTCGGGGAGCCTGCCTTTCATCGTGCGCCTTGCGGGTAAACTGAAACCAAATTCGCTTCACCACGCGCCACCTCACCTGCCTGATGGTCGGTTCGCGACCATGTATATGCGGCTTGGCGGCGGTCAACCCCCGGACTTAGAAAACCTCGGGCAACGATTCGGGCAGGATCAATTGATCGCCCAAGCGAATGCCGTGCTTAGCGACCGTTCCCGCCGGAACTTCGAGCACATAGCGAACGGCTCGGCCTGGGTAAATGCTCCGACAGGATTGTCCCGGAACACACGGCGGCTCGTTTTCGACAATGTGCACGGCCACCCGATCATTGTCAAAAAAGATAAAATCCAGCGAGAACTTCATGTCGTACATCCACATCGCGTAATTGGCGGCATATGGGAAAAGGAAGAGCATTCCGCGTCCTTCCGGCAAGCGCTCGCGGCCGCTCAGACCTTGAGTGCGCTGTTCCGGCGTCGCCATCAGCTCAACTTCGAAAGAAGCCACGACAGCACCGTCGCGCACGATCTGAATGCGCTCAAAGCTGTTCGCGTTGGCCATGATCCAATAGCCGATCAACGTCATACACACCAAAATGCCCAGAGCGAACAACAAGCGCGCGGAACCAAATACCGTGTCTTGCGAATGCCGCTGCTTCTTCACAACGCCCTTTCCTTTCCCGGATAACCCATTTGGCAGGATTCTGGGGGCTATCCCCGAATGTTCAAGGTGACGCGTACGCACCAAGATGATTAGGAGGCAAATGGTTGTCGCAACAAAATCCCGTCAAAGACATTATTCGTGGCAGTGCATATGCCACGGTGGCCGCCGTCTTGGTTCCCGTTCAAGTATGGCTGTACAAATTCGCAGAGTTTGACGCGCGTTCCATCGCCATGATCTTGGTGGCTGGCGTGCAATTGGTCAGCTTGGCGCTTTCCATAACGACTCTCGCCGGCATCCAGCGACAGCTGAAAAAGAAATGACCGAACTCAGTTCATTCGGCCCTTGCGGATGAAGAAAAAAACCAACGTGCCGATGGCTGCGGTCAATGCGGCACCGGCAATTGCACTCCAACCGGGCGTGAGCAAACCGGTGCCCCACAGCAAATAGCCTTGGCTGATACCAAAAATGATGCCGGACAGCACCGCGGCCAGCCGCACTTCCAGGCGGCCAAACAACGCAAGGATAATCAAACCGGTGATCAACAACGATGTCGGCATAAGCACGATCGCAACGTGCACTAACGGACTCAATGAATATATCCCCCAACATGCAGGCAAATGATCAAACATCGCTCAGACGAGCGATGACGGCAATTCACTAGCGCCAGCGAAACGAGTTGACGGCCTCAAGCCATGCTTTGCGGACGAAGCTGCCTACCGTATAGTCGTCGGCGTGCGTGACCAAAGTGAGGTACACGATGTAGTCGTCTTTTTCATAAAAGACGTTGCGCAGCATGGCACGCTTTCCATTGGGGGCATCCCCGGTCACCAGGTAGAAATAAAAATCGAGACCACGACTCGATTCGAGCGTCTGATCCGCTTCTACCGTGATATTTGTCAGCAGATAGGCCCAACGACCGACCAAAGCGTCTCGCAACGCTTTCACGTCAATGTGTTCGGCAGGTACGACGCCGACGGTGAGAATCGGAGCCGTGCCTTCCGCCAAATAGAAGCGCAAATATTCTTCGCCGAATACGCTGCGCGATCCGAAACTTGCAGGAGCCAAAGGCAGCGCAATTTCGAAATACGGGTCCTTATGCCAGTACCAAACCAATTCCGGGTCGTCATGGAAATACCATTCACCCGACGCAGCAGCTGCGCTTGCGCCAAACGAAACGACAAACAACAGCATGATGAACGCCAGGCGTTGGAACCGGACCATTCTTGGCTTCTACCTCCTGCCGCTCCCGACCGGGTTTTGCCCGGAAGCCTTTGAAAATCCCTGCAGTAGAATTTCGACGACCGCTCCCTTCTTCCTGCAGCTGTAAAAAAGGGGAGCGACACCGGCGTTGATCGTCTCTGAAACGGAAGGTTGCATGACATGGAGACAAAACCGTTCCAATGTGACGCCATCACCTTGCGCGAAGTCAATTTGCCGATGCGGCAGCCGTTTGTGACCGCCAACGGCACGGAATCCAGCCGGCGACTCATTCTCGTCGAAGTCCGCGTCGGTGAGACCGTTGGCTGGGGCGAATCGCCGCCCCTGTCCGCACCTTTTTATACCGAAGAAACACCGGAAACCGCTTGGTATATCTTGCGTGAATTCCTGATTCCGACGGCACTGGAGAGAGTTTGGAGCCATCCGAGTGAACTTGCGGCAGCCATACGCCCGATCCGTCGCCATTTCATGGCCAAAGCGGGTCTCGAAGGTGCGTTTTGGGACGTTTACGCAAAACAACGTGGCGTGCCCTTGGCTCATATGCTCGGTGGAACGCGGGAGCGGGTTGTCGCCGGCGTGGCCCTCGGCATTGAGCGGGACATCCAACAACTTCTTGCCAAAGCGGCCGCGCTGATCGAGCGCGGGTACCGGCGCTTGAAAATCAAAATTCAACCGGGATGGGACTTTGAGCCTCTGCAAGCCGTTCGCAGGCGTTACCCCGACTTGCCTTTGTTTGCCGATGCCAACTCCGCTTACACGTTGGCGGACATCGAAGATTTAAAGCGCCTGGACGGCCTCGAGCTGGCGATGATCGAACAGCCGCTGGCACACGACGACATTGTCGACCATGCCGTGCTGCAGCGACAGTTGAAGACGCCGATTTGCCTCGATGAAAGCATTCATTCGGCTGAAGACGCCCGCAAGGCGTTGGAACTTGGAAGCTGCCGTGTCATCAATATCAAAGCGCCTCGCGTCGGCGGGCTGACCGAAGCGCTACGAATCCACGCGCTTTGTCAAGAAAGGAACGTGCCGGTTTGGTGTGGGGGCATGATCGATTCGGGCATTGGCAAAGCCCACAATCTTGCGCTCGCCTCGCTTCCGGGTTTCAGCTTGCCGGGCGATCTGCCGGAATCCGCTCGCCATTGGCATGAAGACTTGGTGTTCCCGGACATTCAACTGGACGCCGAAGGATGCATCCCCGTCCCTCAAGGACCGGGGATCGGTGTAGCGGTCAACCGAAAAGCCTTGGACCGCTACACCGTCCGCTTAGAAACTTTCGAAAGGAGATGAGGCGAAGCCAAAGAGAGTGGTCATGAATTCTTCGATATCAGCCGTCAACAACATGCGCCAACGGCCTTCATCCTGACGCACCGATACGACTTCAACCGTTGAAACCTCGGCGCCGAACATGACGAGGTTCATTCGAACAACGACGTGAGCGGTATGGTCGCCTTCCATCACGTGTCCTAAGGCAGTCGCATGATAATCGGAATAAAACTCTTTCAGGATCGGGACGAAGAGAGTCGACAACATCTTGGCGAAAACTTCCCGGTTGGAAAGTTTCCGATACTCTTCAAGGCTGCTCATGCCAAAAAACTCTCTCAGCGCGACTTCGACTTCATCGGGGTTGTGAAGCTCCAACAACTCGAACACTGGATCCAAAAAACTTTCCCGAAACGTCTTCAGTGCTTCGGAATGCATGAAATAACTGTACCGTTCTATATCGCCTTGGTAGAAGGCATCGAGCGCGGCGGCTACCACTTCTTCCGGCGTCTCGGACTCCGGCACTGCGGCCTGAACTGCCACGCCGAGCAGCAATAATCCGCAGAGCAAGCCCCAAGCGAGCCGCCCCTTTCCCCAAGCTGTTTTCATTCGGTTCGATCCTCCTGGAAAGTTTTCCCATCGCTACTTCTCAACTCAAGCAATGTTTTCCTTTTTTATTGCCGCCCCATGGTTGCCTCCAGCAGAGCCTGGTGGAAAGGACCGTGCACTCGTTGGACATCGTGGTAAGCCCCGGGGATGTCGACCAAACGCGCACCAGGAAGAGACTCGGCCACCGCGGCGGCCAACTTCCGCAAGGCCGGATGGCTTTTTTCACCTCGGTAGACTTGCACCGTCAGCTCGCTGTCGATCCGTGCCAGTACATCGGCAGAGTAGTCGCCGGGAAACTGCTGATGCGCCAATCGTTTCGCACCTGCCACCAATTCCGGCCAAACCGTTTTCTCGGGCAAGCTTGCCGCAAATTCCGGACTCGCCACATGCGAGAAGAACGCCAACGTAATTTCCTCGGCCGTCCACATTTCAGCACACCGGTAAATTTCACGGACGGATTCCGCCATGTTTTGGACATCGACATCGTTGGGAAGCAATGCGAGCAGCGGAGGCTCAATCAGATGCAGTGAACGCACCCTCTCCGGGGCTTGCGCGGCCACCTCCAGCGCAATAAGAGCACCGTACGAATGTCCGACGACATGTGCGGCCTCGACCGACTGCGCATCCAACGCCTGCAGCACGTCGCGGGCCTCGCCGGCCACGGTATACGGTTTGGGCTCGCTCGGACTTTGCCCGCATCCTCTGCGATCCACGATGATAAGCAAATGCTGATCGGACAACCGGTCCAGTTGTTCGCGCCAGGCGAATCTGCCGTCTGAAAAGTCCCCGTGGATGAAAAGAAGCGGTGACCCGGCACCGCGTTTCGTCACATGAATACCACGCTGCACCATGATTCCTCCACGCTCAGTACGGTTCATCTTCCATGGGAGCGCTGCTGAGGCGAGCCGAGAGCGCACGCCGCATCACCTTTCCCGTCGCCGTGCGCGGCAGTCGATCAGCACGATAAAATCTCACAGGCACCTTATAGCCGGCCAAACGCTTCCGGCAATAGCTCTCCAAAGCGACCGTGTCGAGATCGCCACCGTCCCGCGGCACAACGAAGGCAACCGGTACTTGGCCCCAGCGTCGGCTCGGCGCCGCAACGACTGCGACCTCCGCCACAGCGGGATGGGCGGCGATGACCGCCTCCACCTCGGCTGGATACACATTTTCGCCCCCGGAAATGATCAAATCCTCGCGTCGATCGACGATAAACAGACGCCCTGCTGCATCGAAACAGCCGAAATCGCCCGTTGCAAACCATCCGTCCGGGCGCGCCTCTTCCCCACGACCCCAATAACCGGGTGTGACCATGGGGCCCCGCACCCAAATTTCTCCCACCTCCCCCGCTGCCAAACAACGCCCTGGACCTCCAATGCACACTTCCGCCGGGAACAGCGGTTTGCCGGCTGCGCCGTCCGGATCCGGAGCGTCTTCCAACGGGACGGCTGCGATTTGCGACGCTGTCTCCGTCATCCCATACGAAGTGACAACCGGCGCGCCCAAATCGATGTATCGCTGCCTCAACGCCGGAGAAACGGGTCCGCCGCCCAACAAAATAGCCCGGAGCTGCGTCGGGAACGGCTTGCCGGCTCTCGCTTCAATGATCTTCTCCAGCATGGTGCTGACGAGCGATAAGAGGCTGACCCTCCCCGCGTCAATTGCCGCGTTGACTGCGTCGGGATCGAAGCGGGGCTGGATTTCAACGGCCATACCGTAGATGACGCTGCGCATCAAAATCGCCAGCCCACCCGTGTGGAAGAAGGGCAGGCAAGCGAGCCAAACGTCGTCGCGATGCAAGCGAAGATTCAGCACCGACGCCATGGCACTCCACCAATGGTTGCCATAGGTGAGCATCACTCCCTTGGGCCTTCCGGTGGTGCCTGAAGTGTAAAGAATGGAGTGAATCTCAGCCAAATCGATTCGGCTGCGCAAACGTGCTTCCGGTGTCGGAAGCGAGCGCAATGACTTCAAAGCCGTTCGATGGTCGCCGGCGGATTCCGGCGGCCCGGCCGTCAACACGCGCAAATCGCCTTGAAGCATCGCCGCGGTTTCCAACGCCTTTGCGGCCGTGGTATCGTCACAAAGCAAAATACGGCTTCCGACGTCGTCGATTTGGTACGCCAACTCGCTCGGGGCCAGACGATAATTGAGCGGTACCAAGATCGCGCCCAAATAGGCAACGGCATGGACCAAGCTGACAAAATCGATGCCGTTGGCCATCAACACGGCAACACGGTCGCCTGGCTGCACCCCCACCGCCTGCAGCTGTCCGGCCGCGATCATGGCTGCGTCGTTGAGCTCACTGAACGTCAGCTGTTGATGACCGCACCGAACAGCCAATCCGTCGCCCCGTGTGGCCGCTTGGCGCTGCAGCCAATGGGGCATCACAGGATGAAAATACGTAAGATCCGATGTTTCGTCTGCTCGCATTACCATAAGAAACTCACGGAAAACAATAATCCATACAGCAAATGGAGTCGACCGGTTCGACCGAGCACCGGGTTCAATGCACGCCCCGACGCGCCGTCCATCACTTCATACAGCAGTGGAATGCTCAGCGGCAGCGTCAAGCCGACCAGCCAAAAGCCGGCGCCCAAATGCTCCAAGCGCCACAACACAATTGGGACGATGTACGCCCCGATCAGGCAAGCGGCATATTGTATTCTCGTCAGACGCGGTCCAAGGCGAACCGCCAGCGTCCGTTTCCCTGCCGCCCGGTCGGTATCGATGTCTCGCAAATTATTGACGACGAGGATGGCGGTAGCCAGCAGTCCTACCGGCACCGAAGCAATCAGGCTGGAGGCGTTGAGCGTTTCGGCATGAACGTAGTACGTCCCCGTCACCGCGACCACACCGAAAAAGACAAAAACGAATACATCGCCTAAGCCGTGATAAGCGAGCGGCCAAGGTCCGCCGGTATACGCGATGCCGGCCGCAATACTGACCAACCCGACGACGAGGATGGGCCAACCGCCTAAGTAAATTAAATACAGCCCAGCGAGCACCGCCAGTGCGAACATGACCAACATGCCGCGGAACACCGCCTGCGGAGGGAGCAGACCGGCTTGGGTCACCCGTGTGGGTCCCAACCGTTTTTCCGTATCCGCGCCTTTTTTGAAGTCAAAATAATCGTTGGCCAAATTGGTTCCGATCTGAATGAGCAGAGCCGCGACGAGCGCCGCGACAAGCGCCCAAAAGCGAAAATGGCCGTCCGAGACGGCGACGGCCGTTCCCACGACAACGGGAACTACGGCCGCCGGCAGCGTAGGAAGGCGGGACGCCATCAACCAAATACGCCACGGACTGAGGGATGGGCCGGAAGTCGCCTGCTTGCTCACATTACGGGAAACGGGGGAACTTGGAGAAATCGGGCTTTCGCTTTTCAAGGAACGCACGATGGCCCTCCTTCGCTTCATCGGTCTGGTAATACAGCAAGGTGGCGTCTCCGGCAAGCTGCTGCAAACCTGCCAAGCCATCGGTGTCCGCGTTGAAAGCCGCCTTCAAGAATCGAATCGCCGTCGGACTCATGGCCAGGATCTCCCGTGCCCATTGAACGGTTTCGGCCTCCAATTGTTCGAGCGGGACGACCTTGTTGACCAACCCCATTTCCAATGCTTCCTGCGCGCTGTATTGACGACACAAGAACCATATTTCCTTCGCTTTTTTGTGTCCGACGATGCGCGCCAAATAAGTCGCACCGTAGCCGGCATCAAAGCTGCCGACCCGCGGCCCCGTTTGGCCGAACACCGCGTTGTCGGCTGCGATGGTCAAGTCGCATACGACGTGGAGTACGTGACCGCCTCCGATGGCGTATCCGGCAACCATCGCGATGACGGGTTTGGGCAGCGTGCGGATCTGCCGCTGCAAATCGAGCACATTCAGACGTGGCACCTGATCGTCGCCAACATAGCCTCCGTGGCCGCGCACCCGCTGATCGCCGCCGGAGCAAAACGCCTTGTTGCCGGCGCCCGTCAAAATGACGACGCCGATGTCGGCGTCATCACGCGCCGCCGCGAAAGCGTCCATCAATTCCATAACGGTTTGCGGTCGAAACGCATTGTGCACTTCAGGACGGTTGATGGTGATCTTCGCAATCCCTTCCGCCGTTTCATACAAAATATCTTGATATTCCCGTGTCTTTTTCCAAGCGATGGTCAAGTTTCATCCCTGCTTTCCTTCAATTCTTGCTTGGTTCCTTGCAAAAACCGTGCAGCAACAGCAGCGCGGTGGTCTCCCACCAGCGGTATGTACATGCCACCTCAATCCTTTGAGTTCGACGTAGCCTGCAGGTGTGCTGCAATCTCTTGGTCGACCGCTTGCCATACAAGGCGATGCAACACTGCGTTTCGGGCGCGCTCGGTACGCATTTCGATTACGTGCAGCCCCCCGGCATCCAAGGCATGTCGAACGGATTCGCTGAGGTCGTCGAGCCGTTCGAGGCGCTTGTATCGTCCGCCGAACATCGCAACGGCCGGGGCGAAATCCAGCCCGTGAGGCGTGCCGAACAAGTACTCAAACGAATGTTCCAAATTCGCCTGAGGCAAAAAGGAGAAGATGCCTCCCCCGTCGTTATGCAGCAAAACAACGACCAGGTCGAGCGCATATTGTTGTGCAGACAATAGGCCGTTCAGATAGATCGGAAGAGCACACGTCTGAACTCCAGTCACAC
>CALKAQ010000149.1 GCA_937983075.1 uncultured bacterium
CCTGGTAAACCAACACGGCCGCGAAAAAAAATAAAATGCCGCTGAATACAATAAACACTGTCTGCGATCCCACCTGCCCCTCCTGCTCTAATCCATCCTTATAATACAATAACGAAATTTCACTAGTTATCTTCCTCTAACCTCAAATCGCTTGCGCCGCTGCGGCGATACACTCGAACAACTCACGTATACATCCGCAGCCTCCTTGCGTTTCAAGCACAACTTGAGCGGCCTGCTTTGCAACCGGATACGCATCCGCAGGAGCTACGCCGCAGCCTACATACAACATGCACTCCACATCGGGAGCATCGTTGCCTACATACACGACGGTTCGGGGATCAATTCCGCGGTGAATAAGCCAGTTTTTGAGTGCGGGCAGTTTTCTGTTTGCCACCAGGCATTCGATGCCGAGCTTATCGCAGCGCATTCTTACAACCGGGTTGCGTTCCGAAGTTAAGACGAGCAAGGGCACGCCCATCTCCTGCAGCCGTCGGATAGCCCAGCCGTCGCCGCGGTGACATGCGACGGCCTCTTGACCCGTTTCGTTCACCTGAACTTGATTGTTGGTCAGCACACCATCGAAGTCCATAATCAGTGCGCCCAGTTTTTTCGGCAAACAAGACATACGCATGTTGTTCAGGCGCTGTCGCATCAGCGTTTGAGCTATAAGAAAATCGGTTTCATTATCGATTTCAATTGCCCTCTCCGGGGCAATAGGGTATATTTCCAAACGCCCTGAGAAACGGTTTTTTGCCCGTATGAACGTCTCAATGCGCAACGCATATACAGCGCCGACTTCAAGAAAATGGGGTTCCTGATGCTGCCGCATGGGACGATAACCTCGGCTATGCCCCAAAGGAACGACACTTGACGATGTACGTTGCCATAAAAAATGATGCCAGGGACAGGCTGTAAAAACCGAATCGGCATGATCGAGCATATTCACGGCACCGTCGATGTCTGCCGGTAAGGTGAGCGGAGAGGTACACTGCAAAAAGGCCATCCTTCCTTGCGAGACCCCGAGGCGTTCTAATGCGTGCAGCAACGCGAGCTCCGATGGGACGTTGTCACCGCTCAGTTCGCTGGGGCGTCGTATAACTTCCGCCCCATATGCACGACTGACCGCAGCAATTTCCTCATCGTCAGTGGAAACGACAACCCTCTCTATTGTCGAGGCCTGCAAGGCGGCTTCGATGGTCCAAGCGATTAAGGGCTTACCGCAAAACGGAAGCACGTTCTTCCTAGGAATTCCCTTGGATCCTCCACGAGCCGGAATGATGGCAAGTGCACCCAAAACGGATACCTCCTTGATTACCCGATATATGAACTCTGTCCGGCTTTCGTGTGTCGTCCAAAAAGACGGTTTTTCGCCGAATATTTGGTCGCCCCACGCTGGATCCAAGCATCGAATAAGTGACCTTGCGTACTATCCACCCAAGTGCCCCTCAGGACACCCAACCGGCCTCAACTTGATCAGCAGAGAGGTGAAAATCATCCATTTTTCAACACCCGTGCCCAAAAATATCACCGGCATGGCCCGAACTCAAAGAACATTCGTTCGTCCGCCAGCCTAGTTGGCGCCGTGCATTCAATCATTCACCGTCCGGCTTTCCCAAACTTGGTTGAATCCGCAAAGCACGTTTAGACCGCAACGGCGGCATGCTAACACCAACGCCCTGCCCGATCACAGAGGTTCAAATCGACTTGGTTGGGGTGACAGCGTGAGAGTTTTCATGCCGGATCGCGTTTATTTCGAGCCGGACGCACTGAAATATGAGCTCGGCGAACGATTGCGCGGAGAATTTGCAGCGCGAGGCATTCCGATCTTCATGACCACATCGCACAACCGGGTCACGAAGATTCCCGGCGACACACGTCGAGAAGCTTTTTTTGCTGCAAAACGTACGCTGGTCATCGGTGTTCGACGCAGCAAAGACTTCCAAACGTCCAAACCGTCGGCCGATTATGCGCTCCCGCTTGTCACTGGCTGCCCGGGCCACTGCCAGTACTGCTACCTCAACACTTCGCTGGGAAATAAACCGTACGTACGCATTTATGTAAACGTCAACGAAATATTGGCCCGCGCCGATCGCTACATCGAGAAAAACGCACCGAAAGAGACCGTCTTTGACGGTTCATGCACATCCGATCCGGTGGTCGTCGAACCGTGGTCGGGTGCTCTGCGCACGTGCATCGAGCACTTCGCCCAAAGCCGCTACGGACGCTTTCGCTTTGTAACCAAATATGATGCGGTTGACGGACTGCTCGATGCCGATCACCGGGGACGGACGGAAATCCGCTTCAGCATCAACAGCGAATATGTGATCAAAAATTTCGAGAAGGCGGTCGCGAGCCTCGAGCGCAGGCTGAATGCCGCACGCAAAGTCGCCGAAGCGGGATACCCTCTCGGCTTCTTGATCGGTCCGATCATGGAATACGAAGGCTGGCAAGCGGGCTACACAAAAATGCTCAACGATCTGGCGGAGCGTTTGAGCGGCATATCCCCGACATCGCTCACGTTTGAACTCGTGACGCACCGATTTACTCCGAAGGCGAAGCGGATCATCAACGAAGTGTATCCGCAAAATCGCTTGCCGATGGACGAGCAAAACCGCCAATGGAAGTGGGGACAATTTGGCTACGGCAAGTACCTCTACCCCAAAGATACCTTTGAAGAGCTGCAAGACTTTTTCTACCGGCGCATTCCAGCGTTCTTTCCGCAGGCCCACATCCTCTACATGGTGTAAGCGCAAAAAAGGGCCAGGTTGTTCCGCCTGGCCCCATCGGCATAGCCTATGCTTCAACGACCTCGTAGCCGGCCTCTGCAATGGCTTCTTTCATCTGCTGTTCGGTAGCCCGCTCCGGATCAAATGAGACGGTCGCTTTGCCCGCTTGCAGGTCGACGTCGACTTGCTCAACACCGTCGATTTCCTTCAGCGCATCGGTCACTGCCTTTTTGCAATGTTCACAGCTCATGCCTTCGATTTTCAGTTCTTTGATTGCCATATTCGCTCTCCTCTCCGATATGTCCGCCCAGAAATGTCAAACGGCTTGCGCCTGCAGCTCCCGACGGAAACCCTTTTGGGGATCAAATCGCTTGAGCAGTGATGAATTGGTCACCACCGACACCGAACTGAATGCCATCGCCGCACCGGCAATGATTGGGCTCAAGATCCCAAAAGCGGCAAACGGTATGCCGATGGTGTTGTAAATCAACGCCCAAAACAAGTTCTGCTTGATCTTGGTCATGGTTGCACGGCTCATCCGAATGGCGGCCACGATACCGCGGAGATCCCCGCTCATCAACGTAATGTCAGCCGCCTCGATGGCCACATCCGTGCCCGTGCCGATCGCGATGCCGACGTCCGCCTTGGCGAGTGCAGGGGCGTCATTGATGCCGTCGCCAACCATCGCCACCTTCAACCCTTGCGCCTGCAGCTTTTCCACCACACCGGCCTTGTCCTCGGGAAGCACTTCGGCAATGACATCTTCCGTACGGATGCCGACCTGGCGGGCAATGGCGTGGGCTGTGCGCCGGTTGTCGCCGGTCAGCATCATCACCCGCAGCCCCATCCCCTGCAGAACGGCAATGGCTTCAGCTGCTGATTCCTTCACGGTGTCCGCCACCGCGATCAGTCCCGCCAATTGACCGTCCACTGCAGCGAGCATGGCCGTCTTTCCTTCGCCTTCCAGGCTTTCCATGTCTCCTTGCACCGGCCCGATATCGATGCGGTGATCGTGCATCAACTTGCGATTGCCCACCAACACCGCTCGGCCCTCGATTTCAGCGCGAATGCCGTGGCCCGGAATGGCTTCAAACGCGGCAGCGTCCTCCAATGCGATGTCTTTGGCTTGTGCCGACGCGACAATGGCCTGCGCCAGCGGATGTTCCGATGCTTTTTCAGCCCGGGCGACCCATTCCAAGAGTGCCGTCTCGTCGAACTCGCCAAAGGCGATCACATCGGTAACTTCCGGTTCGCCTTTGGTGATCGTCCCCGTTTTGTCGAGAACGACAGCGTTTAATTCATGCGCCTTTTCCAGATGCTCGCCGCCTTTGAACAAAATGCCGTTCTCCGCGCCTTTTCCCGTACCGACCATAATGGCGGTCGGCGTCGCCAGGCCGAGCGCACACGGACAAGCAATCACCAGCACCGCCGTCATGTTCAGCAGCGCACGCGTGAAATCGCCGGTGGCGATATACCAGCCAATGAATGCAATGACCGCCACACCGACAACGGCCGGCACAAAGTACGCCGAAACGACATCTGCGAGCCGTTGGATGGGCGCCTTCGACGCTTGGGCTTCTTCCACCACGCGGATGATCTGGGCCAAAGCTGTGTCCTTGCCGACCTTCGTCGCCTCAACCTTAAAGGTGCCGTGTTTATTGATCGTAGCGCCGACCACCTCGTCGCCCGGCCCCTTTTCGACGGGCATACTCTCGCCGGTAATCATCGATTCGTCCACAGCGGAACGTCCTTCCCGCACGATGCCGTCCACGGGAATCTTTTCTCCGGGCCGCACGACGATGATATCGCCGACTTGCACTTGTTCAATGGGGATGTCGATTTCTGCACCGTCACGGACAACACGTGCGGTTTTCGGCTGCAGCCCCATGAGCTTCTTGATCGCCTCGGACGTTCTGCCCTTCGCTCGCGCCTCGAGCAGCTTGCCCAAAAGAATCAAGGTGATGAGGACCGCGCTCGTCTCGAAATAGAGCCCGGTAACGCCGAGATCCGGGAACAAAAGTCCGGCAAGGCTGTAGAAGTATGCTGCCGATGTCCCGAGCGCAACCAAAACCGACATGTTCGCCGAGCCGCTCCGGAGATTGTAGTACGAGTCGACGTAAAACTGCCAGCCGGCGTAAAACTGCACCGGTGTCGCCAAAGCAAATTGCACCCAGCCGTTCAGCAGCCAGTCGACGATAACGTGGTTCACGTCGGTGATGTGTCCGATCATCGACAAGAACAACGGCAGGGAGAGCACGGCCGACAGCGTGAACAAAAACTTTTGTCGCCGGACTTCTTCTTCCCGAGCCGCTTGTTCCGCATCCGGCGCCCCCTCCTCCGGCACGAACGCCTGGTAGCCTAAGTCGGCGACTTTTTTCTGCAAATCCGCAACGCTGGTCAACGCAGGAATGTACTCGACGTGGGCCGACTCCGTGGCCAAGTTGACACTCGCCTTGACACCAGGGAGCTTGTTGAGCCCGCGTTCGATCCGGGCGGCGCAATTCGCGCAAGTCATGCCGACCACGTTCAGCTTCACCGTGTCGCGGACGACCTTGTAGCCCAATTCGTGCACTTTTTCCGCCACTTGCTCGAGCGTGATCTCATCCGGATTATATGTGACCGACGCCTTCTCGAGCGGCAAATTGACCGTCGCTTCAACAACCCCCGGCAGCTTCGCCAGCCCTTTTTCAATCCGGTTGGCGCAAGCTGCACACGTCATTCCCTGAATGCTCAGGGCCACCTTCTGACTAGTCGGAGCGGAAGCTGGCCGGGACGCAGGATCTTCTGTCCGCACGCCCTCACCCCCTTACCTTATACCCGTATAAGGTATATGTTCCGATTCAAGTATAGGGCGCAGTTCCTTCGACTGTCAACCGATCATTTGCAGCGACACGTGATCATCATTCACTTGACAAATCTCCGCACCACCTCGGTGAGCTCTGCAATGGCGCTTTCCCCGTTGTCCTCCTTGATGGCGCGGGCAACACAACCCCGGGTATGGCTTTCGAGCAGCATCATTCCAACACTGTTCAGCGCCGATCGGGCCGCCGCAATCTGAACCAAGATGTCGACACAGTACTTGTCCTGCTCAATCATGCGTTGAATACCACCGATCTGCCCTTCAATACGCCGCAGCCGTTTGAGAAGCTCTTCTTTATCCTTCCCGTAAGAGCTCATGGTGCTTCACCCCCAATGCCGCCGTCCGTCTCCATTCGCCCGAACACATGCCTATACCCCGTACCGGTACCACAACCTTAGTATGACCCACACCCGATCGGCCGTCAACCGGATCACTCCCGTCGCCTTGAACCGGCCGACAACTTCCACGCCAGGTGGCTCATACGGTATGGCGTTTATTCGACGGCTTCTTTATGTTCGACGTCTCGTGTCAGCGTATCGTCACGTACGTAAGGGTGTGAAGGAGCGATATTGGTGATGTAGCCGGCCCGTGCCAACATTTCAATGCCGAGGGGCGCTGCCAAGAAGAGAATAAACAGTGCAATGATCGGTTTTAAGAACAATTGATTCAGATGGACCGAGAGATAAATTGAAGCAGCCAACAGCAGCGTGGTGACACCCAGGGTGGCCGGAAGCGCCGCCAGGTGGATGCGGCTGAAGAAATCGGACGAGCGGGCGACGCCAAACGAACCCGCGCACATCAAAAGTGCACCGACGACCAATAAGACGCTAGTTAGAATCTCGATCAATGATATCACCCTTCACGATAAACTTGGCGACGACCACGCTGAACATAAAGGGAACCAACGATACCATAATCGCCAAATCGAAATGAAGCGTCGTCTTTTGCTGAATGGCCAAAACGGCAATCAGGCCTGTGAGGTTGACCGAGAACGTATCAAATGCCGCCGTACGATCGAGCGACGTCGGACCGGCAAATACGCGATAGGCGCTGAAAACGAGCGCCAGCCCGAGGAGCACCAACGTAATCTTTATGGCCACCTCCAACACTACTCGGTCACCCCCATAATCAAGTCTTCAAACAGCTCTTTCGACTGCCGCACGGAGTCAAGATCGTTCAGATCGAGGCAGTGGATGAAAATCTCTTTTTTGTCGGGTGTGATATCGATCGGCACAGCTCCTGGCGTCAAGGTGAGCATGTGTGCCAGCGCCGTAATGGCACCGTCGCTTTTCAAGCGCAAAGGCAATGCCACAATGCCCGGCCGGTTTTTCGGATTGGGCGTAAAGGCAATACGTGCGACAAAGATGCTCGAAAGAAAGACATGCCACAGGAATACGGCGAGAAACTTAATCAAAGCCCAAAAGCGACTCAGGTAAAACGGCTGCCCGGTTCCCTTGGCTAACCCATACAAGATCGCTCCGCCCACGACGGTTCCCGCAAACAGATGAAACGGCGTGAACGAACCCCACATCGCCATCCACGTCACAACAAGAGCCATGTGGATCGGCAGTTGATACCACACTCCCACCACCTCCTACAGTTCATACCCGGCCGGATGGAAATCGCCCAGTACGGCCTCGATGTAAGCTTCCGCGCCCAAAAGCTGCTCAGCGGATGCCGTGGCATAGTTGATCAACTGTTCGGCCCCAAGCCCCATAGCGGCGGACACAGCCACCAAGCCTGCAATCGGAATGACCAGCCCGCGAAACTGAGGGCTGTCCTTCTCAATCAGCCGCTCGCCCCGCAACTCTCCCCAAAAACTCAGGCGAAAGATTTTGATCATGGAAAACAGTGTACCGAGCCCCACGGCGAGCGCCACCGCAACGCTGAAAAAATGCTCTGCTTGAATACCGGCCTGCACCAGCGTCAGCTTGCCGAAGAATCCGGACAAAGGCGGCACCCCGATCAGCGCCAGCGCCGCCACCAAGAACAGGCCGGCCAACGATCCGTGGGTCGTCAACAGTCCGCTCATTTGCCGCAAATCGGACGTACCCGTTACCTGCTCGGCGGCTCCGGCACATAAAAACAGCACCGATTTGACGACCATCTGATGCAGGACGAAAATAATGGTGCCGGCAATGGCAAGCGGCGTAAACATCGCAATGCCCATGAGCATGTAGCCGATCTGGCTGACGATGTGAAACGAAAGAATGCTCTTGAAGTCCGTCTGCGCAATCGCGCCGATAATGCCGATCACCATGGTGATCAACGCGAGCGGCAGCAAGACATGCTGGTGCGTGAATGCGACATTCTCCACAAAAATGAGCGTGTAGGTTCGGAGCAGCGCATACACGCCCACCTTCGACAAGATGCCGCCGAAGAAAGCGACAATGGGCGTCGGCCCGGCGAAGTACGATCCGGGCAGCCAAACGTGAAGGGGCACCATGGCCGCCTTGACCCCGAACACCACCAGGAAAACGACGGCGATGACCGACAGCCAGCCGTTGGAATCCGACATGCCGATGCGGACGGCCAAATCTGCCATGTTCAGCGTGCCGTAAGTGCGATATAAGCCCGCTACGCCCAGCAAAAAGAAGCCTGACGCCACATTGTTGATCAACGCATACTTGAGCGTCTCGCGCAGCTGCATCCGCCGCCCGCCCAAGGCGATGAGCAAATAGCTCGCCACCAACATGAGCTCAAAGAAGACGAAAAGGTTGAAGATGTCGCCCGTCAAGAACGAGCCGTTCACGCCGACGAGCAGGAACTGAAACGCGGCGTAAAAATAGTGCTCTTCCTGTTGGCGCTCAAGGCTGAAGAAAGAAAAGTACAGCACGGCCAACGCGGCGAGCGACGTCGCCAAGACAAAGGCAACGCTCGTCAGATCCGCAACGAGTGCGATGCCAAATGGCGCCGGAAAATTGCCGACGAGAAACGCTTGAATGCCCTCGTTCCACACACGGTGCAACAAGAGCGCATTAATGGCTGCACCGAGTATGGCGGCAATGAGACTCACGGTTCGCTGCCAGCGGATTCGACGTGGAGCGAAAAGGAGCATCGCTCCCGCAAGCAGCGGCAGTACAATAGGGGCTACGACCAAATTACTCATGGTCCACCCCCGTCAGTTTTTCGAGATCGCTCGTAGACGTTTCTTCAAAGGTTCGATATCCCAAAGCGAGCAGCAGAGCAAAAACCCCCAAACCGATCACGATGGCGGTCAAAATCAACGCCTGAGCCAACGGATCGGTGACAGGGCCGACCGCCGCACCGTTTTCACCCAGCACAGGCGGTCCTCCCGTCTTCACGCCGCCCGACATGAACAACGCCAGATTGATTCCGTATGACAGGAGCAGCGAACCGAGAATCACACGGAGAATTTCCCGTTTCATCATCATGTAAGCACCGCTGCCCACCGTCACGCCGACTGCAATCGCAAGCAACAGTTCCATCCCAGAGCTCACCTTCCCAAGGGGTCCGATGCCGGAGGCGCATAGGCCTTCACGTGTTCTTGTTCAAGGGCAACGCCGTCGGACATGGACGCCACCATCGAGTAAATCGCACCGAAGACAATCAGCCATACTCCGAGGTCAAACAGGACAGCCGTCGCCAGCTCGACTTCCCCCACGAACGGCAGCTCGACGTGGCCAAAAGTGTGCGTGAGGAACGGATAGCCCAAAAGCACGCCCCCCAGGCCGACGGCAATGATCACCAACAGTCCTGTGCCGATAATGTAGCGGGGCTTGAAGGGCACCAATTTAATGGCTGCCGTACGCTCAAAAGCGAGCGCCCAAATAAAGATCGCCGAAGCGGACATGACACCAGCCGCAAAGCCGCCCCCCGGATGGTTATGGCCTCTGAAGAACAGATAAAGTGCAAATACGTGGACCAAGTAGAAGAGAACCCTTGAGATCGCCGGCACAATCACAGGGTTGATCATCAAAGGGCTTTCTGCCTTGACGACGCCGATATCGTTCCGTCGCGACCGCACCAGCGTGTAGATGGCCAAGGCGACGACGGCAAACACCGTAGTCTCAAAAAGCGTGTCAAATCCTCGGAAGACGACCAAAAGCACATTGACGATGTTCAGTCCGCCGGCTGCGGTGTAGCTGTTTTCAACAAAATAATGGCCGATGGACGAAAAAAGCTGATTGCTGTGCGCCACAAAGGTGAATCCTCCGGCCACCACGCCGAGACCAATGGCCACCAACGCGTTGACCCGAACCACGCTCTTTTTGAAATGATAATTTTTCAGCCTCGCCATGTAGCTGAACGCCAAAAACAGCGGCACAATGGACACAGTTTCCACAATCATCTGGGTCAACGCCAAATCGGGCGCTTCCCACAAGAACCACAAAACGGATACCATGAACCCAACCGTGCCAACCGCTAAAGCGATCGCAACCCGCTGTCGCAAAAACACCGCAGCGATGGCGGCAGCAATCATGACGAGAACAGTGACGAGCTCGGACCAAGAGATCGGCGTCAGCTGCACCGCGCCGAAGTCGATCTCGCCCAAGCCCGAGCGGATGGCCGCATAGACGGTCAACGCCACCGTAAAGCCGAGAATGAAGACGAAGTAGTCGCGCAGGTACCCCGTCATCATGCGCCGGGTGAACCGCTTGGAGCCGTTCTCGGCAATATCGAGCAGTTTGTCGTAGATCGCATTGACGTTGAGGCGCACGGAGCTGAGCCGGCGCAGCGTCGGCATGATGTCGTCAAGTCGGTAGTAAACCAAAACGCCGAGCAGGATCGCGGCCACACTCATGAACAAAGCCGGATTCAACCCATGCCAAAGTGCAAGGTGAACCGAGCTCGGCTCGCCAAGCAACGCAGTGGTCCCGGCCCCTACCAGGTAGTGCTCGGCGATCTGCGGCACCACCCCGAGCATGATGACGAAGCCACCGAGAATCAGCGGGGGCAGAAGCATCCCCAGCGGAGCTTCACTAGGCTCGACCGGCGTATCCTTGCCCAACGGGCCGAGGAAAATCTTTAACGTGAGAATGAGGCAATAGACGACCGTGAATGCACTGCCCAACACGGCCAGCACGGGCAGCGCTTGCGTAAACAAGTTGGCGGCGACGGGCGGATTCAACATGGCCGCCAGGATCATCTCTTTGCTGACAAAGCCGTTCAGCAAAGGCACGCCTGCCATGGAGAACGCACCGATAAACATGAGCGCGGCAGTCAGCGGCATTTTGCTGCGCAGCCCGGAAAGAATCCCAATGTCCCGCGTACCCGTCTGATGGTCGATGATCCCGACCAACATGAACAGCATACCTTTGAAAATGCCGTGGTTCAAAATGTGAAAGATCCCGGCGCTCATGGCTTCCTCTGTGCCGAAGGCAAACATGATGACGATGAGGCCGAGCTGGCTGACCGTACTGAACGCGAGCAGCGATTTGAGGTCACGCTGCTGTACCGCCAAGTACGATCCGAGCACCATCGTCGCAATGCCGACGGCCGCCACGGTGTAAAACCACAGTGCGGTGCCGCCCAAGATCGTGCTCATCAGCGCCGTAAGAAAAATGCCCGCCTTCACCATCGTCGCCGAGTGCAAATAGGCACTGATCGGCGTAGGCGCCGCCATCGCCCCGGGCAGCCAAAGGTGGAACGGCGCCTGAGCGGATTTGGTGAATGCGCCGATCAAAACGAGAATGACGATGGCCGGATAGTAAGGATGAGCTATAATATCGCT
>CALKAQ010000150.1 GCA_937983075.1 uncultured bacterium
GATGAGTGTTTCCGGGGAGTAGACGCGATCGAGGTCGTCGACGGTGCTCCACGGCATCCACCGGCCGCTCTGGTCTTGCTCGTAGGCGGTGGGCACCAAAAGGTGTCGGGGGACGGCAGCGACGGCGGCGTGCCAGCGCTCGTCCTGGATGTCGCCGGAGGCCACGAGCTGGTCGGCGAGTCTCTGTGCTCGTAGCCGCCATTCGAGAGCGCCACGGGTGGTGGTCATGCAGTGCCTTTCGTGAGCAAGTCCGCGATGTGGTCGGTGATCGGTGCGCCGGTGTGGTGCTCGAGCCACCCATATTGGCCGGTCGGGTTGATTTCGAGGAACACCCACTCGCCGTCGGGTCGAATCACGAAGTCGAGCGCACCGAAGCGCAAGCCGAGCGCGTGCATGAGTTGTTGGATCCCGCGGGCGACGTGTTCGGGCGGGGTGGTGAGTTCGTAGCGGAGGTGGTCGTAGTCGGTGCGCCAGTCGACGTGAGCGGCCGTGCTGTCGGCGTGGATGGCCACCGTGGTGAGATGGTCGCCCACGGCGATGATGCGGGCTTCGTGCGCTTTCGGCACCCACCGCTGGAAGAGGTGTGCGGTCACCTCGACGCCGCGCAAATCGGCGAGGTCGTCGTCGGCGAGTAGGCGGGTGTAGCCAATCTTGCGGACGTTGTTCTCCACAATGGACGACGAGCCGAGAACTTTCGTGATCGTCGGTCCCTCGGCGGCGAACTTGCGCACCGCTTCAGCGTCGTTGGTGATCAACGTGTCGGGCACGGTCAACCCACTGCGTGCGGCCGTGGCGAGCTGGAGCGGTTTGTAGGCGGCGTCGGCGTTACGTGCGGGATGGTTCACCCACACCGCAGGCAGGGACGAGAGCACCCCGCCGACACCGAACTTCGCTTCGAGGTTGGCGTGTGCTCGTTCGGCGGTGTTGAGGCCGGGCGGCAGCTTGTAGGCGGTCGGCGAGCGGTACCACACGGCAGTGATCGAGTCGAGCGGTACGCGTCGGTGCGCGGTGCGCAGCGTCCCGCGCCACTGGTCGCCGTCGTGGCGGGCGTTGAGGGTCATGCTCTGCGGGAACCAAGCGGTGTCGAGGCGGTGCACCTCCACGCCGCGGGCGTCGAGCGTGAGCACCATGAGGTCGGCACTCGGGTCGTGTTCCTCAGCGAGAAGTAGCACCGCCACCGGTCTACACCTCGTACGGGTTATCGGGGGTGTAGTCGTACGTCCAGTCCTCGCTGGGCCCCTCGTCTCCGTCGTTGTTGCTCACGGAATTGGCCGTTGCCGCAGTCTCCACGGTGTGGGGGCGCCCTTCCGGAGTAACCAGGATTTGCCGGATAGGGTCGTAGGTGCCGCGTATCGCGGCGGGTTGGCGCGGCACTGCGACGGTGAGCGCGCGCAGGTTCCACGGCCGGGTTCCGGGCTCGGATGGTGTCTCGCCCGGCGCGGACGTGTGCGAACCCGCAGGCAGCGGGAACTGCGCGCTGTGCGGGGCGAGTGGTTCGCGGGCGAACGTGGCAAGGCCACCGGTCATGATGTGTTCCAATCCTCTCGTGACGGACTGGCAGCAACCATGCCAGCTGGTACGAACCACAAAAAGGGGATTCACCCAATCGTGGCAACAAACAGCCCCCGGAACGCCGCAGGGTGCCGGGGGCTGTCGTTCATTCGCTATTCAGCGGTTCAGATGTCGAACTCGCCGTTCTTCACGCCAGCGATGAACGCGCGCCATTCGCTGTCGGTGTAGCTCACGGTCGCCTCATCGGGCCGCTTGGAGTTACGAACCTCCACACCACCCTCAACGCGACGGAACTCGACGCAGTCTTGGTTGGCGCTGCTGAAGCTGGACTTACGCCACTGCCCCATGATTTCAGGTACCGTCATAGTGCACTCTCCAATTTCGTAATCGTTCCGGCGATGAGCTCCAAAGACTCTTCGGGGCTCATCGCCACACTGCGGATAGCTTCCGCAGCTGCCTTGTAATCTTGCACATCCGCCTCGTCGTAGAGGAAGGCGGACGACCTGTGATGCTCGATGTGCACGATAGACGGCGAGCCTGGGAAGTCGAACAGAATAAACGGCCCCGCCATGCCAGGGTGCCAGCCCTGGCCAGACTGCACTACCTGAATGGTGACATTTGGCCGCTCAGCCATGGTCAAGACGTGCCGGAGTTGATCCACCTGAACCGTAGGACTTCCCATAACCTCGTCTAGCGCACGTTCGTGGATCAAGGCGATCATGTTCGCCGGTTGGCTACGTATCAGCACATCACGGCGAGCCATCCGCATCATCACGCGAGGTTCGGCCTCGTTTGCAGGCAATCCTGCGGACAGTAGGGCACGCGCGTAGTCGGATGTGTGAAGCAAGCCCGGCAGCACCAGCGGCGACCAATCGGTGATCGTACTTGCCGTTCGTTCGCAGTCGAGCACACCGGCCAGCCCGGGGGACATGCCGGGCACTCCCGCGGTCAGCCAATTCGGTTCGGTCGCATGCCGCGCAAGGTCAAGGATGCGCTCCCTTTCCGGCCCAGTGACATCGAGCTTGGCCAAGATTGCTGCCACATCGGTGACATCGGGAATCCGCTTACCGGACTCCCAAAAAGAGATGTTCGCGTGCTGGATACCCAGCATCCTCGCCAACTCTCGCTGACCAACACCCTTGTCGGTGCGAATCTGCTTCAGCGCAGCAGACAACGCCCGGACACGCGGCGTAGCGATTGGTGCACCCATGTACCGGATCATACGAGCTCAACCTCGGGTGCGTACCATCACCCAAAAGGAGCATTGCCCCCTGGGGGTGCGTATCACAAACTGCTGGTACGTACCACGACGACCGTGGTGCAGACACCATACCGTGATGGGGGGCCGCCATGCAGCCTGAACGCTACGTATGGGCGAAGTACTTTTGGGAACAAGCACGCGAC
>CALKAQ010000151.1 GCA_937983075.1 uncultured bacterium
AGCACAGACACCTACCGGCCGATGACTCGGGTGATCGAATACGGGCCGCTGTAGAGCCACAGGAGGTTTTACCCATGCACTTCGCCATTGTGCTCGGTTTGGTCGGTGCCATATGCTGGGGAATCGCTCCCGTGTTCGGAAAACTGGGCCTGGAAAGCGTGCACCCCATGGATGGCCTCGCAGCGCGAACGGCCATCACCTTAGCTTTCATTCTGCTCTGGCTCTTTGCGACGGGCGGTCTGTCTCGCCTGCAGAACATTTCCGGCGTCGCCTGGCTTCACTTGGGCATTGAAGCGTTTTTGGCCACACTCGCCGGCGACTTGGCCTACTACGCGGCGATCAAATGGGGCAGTGTCAGCGTTGCCGCGGTGACGTTGGCCGCGTCCCCCGTTGTCACCGTTTCCGTCGCCCGGGTGATGCTCGGCGAAGCCCTGTCGGTGCTGCAAATGGCCGGTGTGATTTTGGTCACCGTCGGCATCGTCCTCGTCGCTTTGGGAGGCAAGCAGGCGGTGGCGGCGTAATCCCCAGCCCCTGGAAAAACCCGCTTCTATCAGCGCACGACGCGGATCGTTGCGATCGTTTCATCTTCCGGACCTTGAATGGGATAACCCCACGCTTGGTGCTGTCGAATGTAACCGACGTCGGTGGGAGTAATGCGTTCGCCGGGCACAAGAAGCGGAATTCCCGGCGGATAGACCATCACAAACTCGGCGGCAACGCGATGAACGGCTTGTTCCAGCGGAACACGCTCGACGTCGCCCCAAAACGCCGTCCGCGGCGGCAACACCAGCTCATGTTCGTAGATAGGTGCGATCTCGCCTGCACGAACGAGCCCGCCGGCGCCGAGATCGCCCGCCTCTTCCGCAATGGCCGTCAACGCCGAAACGAGCGCCTCGGCATCCTCCGCCTCGTCGCCGACGGTCAGCAAACAGAGGACATTAAACAAGTCGCTCATTTCGACCTCGATTCCGAACCGCTCCCGCAAGGTTCTTTCCACTGCACGTCCGGTGACGCCGAGCCGTCTGACCGAAAAGCAAAGTTTCGTCGGATCCATGTCGACAACCGACGAGTACCGCTGCATGACTTCACTGCCGACGCATCGAATGTACGGCAGTTCACGCACCGCGGCTCGCACCCCGTCCGCCAACTGCATAGCCCTTGACAAAAGCCTCTCTCCGTCGATCACCATGTTTCGCCGCGCCGCATCCAGCGAGCTGAGCAGCAAGTACGAAGTCGACGTGGTGGTGAGAACGCTCAGCATGGCTTGAACGCGTTCGGGTGAAACCCGACTGCCTTGGATATTGAGAATCGACGTTTGGGTCAACGATCCACACAGTTTGTGCATGCTGACTGCGGCTGCGTCGGCACCGGCCTGCATCGCCGCCAGGGGCAGGCGATCGTGGAAGTAGAAATGGCCGCCGTGCGCTTCGTCGACCAGCACGGGAATGCCACGTGCATGCGCCAATTCCACGATACCGGACAGATCGCCGCACATGCCGTAGTAGGTAGGATGGACGACGAGAAGGGCGCGCGCATCCGGATGTGCATCCAGCGCTCTGCGTACGACATCGAGGGTTAAGCAGTGCGCAACGCCCAGATCTTCGTCGATTTCCGGTGTGAGAAAAACCGGGATCGCTCCCGTGAGCAGCAGCGCCGACATGACGGACTTGTGCACGTTGCGCGGCAGGAGAATTTTCTCGCCTTCGCGACAGACGGCCATAATCATCGCCATGATGGCCGTGCTCGTCCCTTGCACGCTGAAAAAGCTGTAATCAGCGCCGAACGCCGCAGCGGCCAATTCCTGGGCCTTGCGAATGACACCGCGCGGACGATGGAGATCGTCAAGCGGCTCTAGATTGATCAAGTCAATTTTGAGGGCATTCTCGCCGATAAACGAGCGAAAAACCGGATCGACTCCCCTGCCCCCTTTGTGCCCGGGGATGTGGAAACGATGCAAGCATCTTTCGCTATGGACGAGCAAGGAAGAAAACAAAGGCGTTTCGTGTAAAACGAGGCGTTCTTGTGACATTTCCGGGGCCCTCCCCCGCAGCCGGCTCGTGCCGAGCTGCCAACGCTCAGAACACCGCCTATGATACGAGAGAGTCCCGAAAAAGGTGCACCGCCGGCGGCGCATGCGGGGGAAGCCTCGTTTGCCGGAAGGCTACGGCTCCCGGCACTGCGGGCAATAACCCGTGAACTGAATGTGGTAATGCGTCATTTTGAAGCCGGTTTGCTCTGCAACTTCGGTCCATTGGCTGTCCGACAGCGCCATTTCCACTTCCGCGAGTTTGCCGCACCCCAAGCACAAGGCATGGTGGTGTTCTTCGAGCCGGCCGTCGTAACGGCTCGCCTCATCGCCAAATTTCAGTTCCTGAATCAGTCCGCCCTCCACCAACACGTTGAGTGCGTTGTAAACGGTGCTGTAGGCAATGCCGGGCTGGATTTTTTGCACGCGTTGGAAAATTTCGTTGGCGGTCGGATGATCGTTCGCAGCACGGACGACCTCAAGAACGGCTCGGCGCTGGGGGGTTAGGTGAACCTTCTTTGTACGCATGCTCCCGGCTCCTTAGGAGGGTTTCGTCTAAGTTTGATCTTAGCGTTTAATGAATCATCTGTCCAGCTGACGTATAATCACCGCCATGCGGAACGGATTTGCTTTTTTGTGGAAGGAGGTCACCGTGGGAACTGGAAATACATGCACTGGAATCATTTGCTGCGCTGGAAAGGTGCTTACGAAACCAAACCGTGGCACGCGGCGTGCATGCACTCTTAAGGAGGCGATTACGTTGGCTGAAATCACCATGAAAGGGAAACCCGTCACCTTGGTCGGCGAACGGCTTCGTCCAGGCCAAACCGCCCCCGATTTCACGCTGGTTGACAAGGACTTGAACACCGTCAGCTTGGCGGATACGTCGGGTGTGCGCATCTTTGCCGCCGTCCCGTCCCTCGATACACCCGTATGCGATACCGAAGCTCGCCGCTTTAACGAAGAAGCGGCCAAACTCCCGGGCGTTACGGTGTACGTGGTCAGCATGGATTTGCCGTTCGCCCAGGCACGTTGGTGCGGCGCGGCGGGAGTCGAAAACGTTGTCACACTGTCCGATCACCGGGATGCTTCTTTCGGCCAAAACTACGGCGTGCTGATTGAAGGACTGCGCCTCCACGCTCGAGCCATCTTTGTCGTCGACGCCGACAATACGATTACGTATGTTGAGTATGTCCCTGAAGTGAGCAGTGAGCCCAATTACGACGCAGCACTCGCAGCCGCGCAAGCTGCTCTCAACGCTTAACCCAAAGCGCCGCGGTCACGGCGAACGCCGCGCGCAGCGGCAGCCGTGACCGCTCACAATTGTCACACTAAGCGCATCTCAACTTGACACGCTAGACTTGACGCACTATTCTTATTTAGGGAAACAGCCGACCAGTCCGATCGCTTGAGCCGAATCACGAGGGCTTGCATTCGGTTGTCCATGCCCTGAGGCTTCTCATTCGCTGAAGGAGGTCTCATCGTTTTGCGTTCAAATCCCAAGCCGCTCGCATGTCTGCTGGCGCTCCTCGCTGTTTTTGCAACCATGCCGCCGGCACTGGCCGAGGAAATTGATCTGCCATTCGAACTCCCGGTCTCGGAAGTGCTGACCTACAAAATCAGCACCACGCTCTACCCCGCCAGTGAGCCCGCGGTCGGCGGGGCCGGCACGCCCATGCTCGAGTTGTCGGCCATTCTCAACATCGAAATCGAACCGGAAGACACCGATGGTCTGCACCCATTTACGTACTGGTTCGATTCATTTGAACTCACCCTTTTCGGGCTGCCGTTCCACCATCTGCTCGGGCCGGAAAGGTGGTCAGGCACGTTCACACCACAGCGCGAACTGCTCGACGTGGAAGAACCGCCCATTCTCAGTGAGCTGGGGATCATCATGGCCCTCATGCTGGCTGACATTTTCGTGCCGGCACCGGAGCGACCGGTGTCTGTTGGTGACACTTGGGAAGTCGGCTACCAGTTGACTTCGGACATCGCCAAACTTGAGCTCGATATTTCCACGCGCTACACCTTGCTGAGCTATGATCCGGAATCCGGAACGGCCCAACTCAGCGAAGCATCCTTCGTGGTGTACGAAACCGTACTCGAGCCGAATCCGGGCGTTTTCATCCAAGCCAAGGGAGAAATGACAACGGAAGGCGAGTCCGTCATCGATTTGCAGACGGGCCTGCGCCTGCGGCTGACGGGCAGATCACTTGAAGCTTTGAACATGACGCTGCCGACTGCCGATGCCAATGAAGCCGCCATCGGTGAAACCGTCTACTACGCGTCGGAATCAACGCTCGAACGCATCGGGCCCATCGAATGATGCGGCTGCAGACGGCGCCAGCGGCTCGCTGACATCGGCAATGTGCCCGGGCGGCGAGGTGCATCGCCGCCCGGGCGCTCGTTATGCCCCCATCCGGCGAATGAGCATGCCGTTCGCTGCCCGGCATTCAATTGACCGCTGACCGCGGCACTGCCGCCCGAACCTAGGCTCCTCCGTCGTGCGCCTCGAATACAACCGCGTCATCCGTGGCAAAACGGCAGACAACGGATTGACCGATACGAGCGTTGAACCAGGGCATTTGCAGCGAAGGCACGCGTATCGTCCACGGTCTGCCTTGCGGCCCCGTCATGTAAAGCCGTGCATAGGAGCCGAGAAACTCCGTTTCTTGCAGCAAACCTGCTAGAACGACGGTCTGACCGTGCGCAGACGACGCACCTGCCGCTCCCTGCCCCTCGCTCCCCTGCGCTTCGGGCATGACGCGTTCGCCGGGAACTACAACATCCACCGCCATGCCCGGCTTCAACGCTGCCTGCACTGCCTTCGCCGGAAAAACTGCCCGAGGCGTATCCGTTCCCTCCAGAGCGATGACCCAGCCCGTGCCGTCTAGGCGTTCAACCGTGCCGCGCAGCCGGTTGGTCTGACCCAAAAATGCAGCGACAAACGGAGTTTTCGGCCGGTGGTAAACCTGCCACGGTTCGCCCATTTGTTCGATCCGGCCCGCGTTCATGACGATCATCCGGTCCGAGATCGCCATGGCTTCTTCCTGATCGTGCGTCACATAAAGCAGGGTGAGTCCGAGCATGCGCTGAATGCGGCGAATTTCCATGCGCAAGTGTTGACGCAGCCGAGCATCCAAAGCCGACAGCGGTTCGTCGAGCAGCAGCAAGTCAGGCCCGGGCGCTAGCGAGCGAGCTATGGCGACACGCTGCTGCTGCCCCGCGGAAAGCTGCCCCGGTTTGCGCTGCTCCAGCCCTTCGAGACCGACGATGCGAATCAGCTCACGGACGATTTCCCCGTCCGAGCGGTCGGATCGACGGCGAAAACGCAGCCCGTAGGCGATGTTTTGCCACACGGTCATGTGCGGAAAAAGAGCGAAGTGCTGAAATACAACGCCCACGCCGCGTTTTTCGGGCGGCAGTCCGTTCAACCGCCGGCCGTCGAGATACATGTCTCCGACATCGGCCGCTTCGAACCCGGCCAGCAAGCGCAAGGTGGTCGTTTTGCCGCATCCCGACGGGCCGAGCAAGGAGACGAGCTCACCACGCTCAATGCCAAACGAAATGTTGTCCACGGCCGTCGTTTCACCGAACCGCTTGACCAGCCCATTACATTCCAAATACATCGAACGGCGGCGCTCCTTTCTCGCTTCCGCCCGCGGCATCCGATGCTGCGGTGGCTGCGGAATCATCCGAAGCCTGCATAGCACGCGTACGCTTGGCCAACCGCTCTCCCAAGCGCTCGAGGACGACGAACGCGATCCCCGTGATCACCATGAGGACCACCGCCATGGCGCTGGCCGAACCAAAGTTGCGAGCGGACAGCAGATGGTAAACCGTCAGCGGCATGGTCATCAACCCAGGTTCCGCCAACATGATCGCGGCGCTCATTTCAGCGATGCTCAGTGAAAAGGCAAAAATCGCCGCGACGAGAAGCCCCCCTGCGGCAAGCGGGAGTTCGACGTCGAAAAACGCCCGCCATCCTGACGCACCCAGCGAACGAGCCGCCTCACGCAGGGAACGGTCGAGGCGCTCAAATAGAGGCCGCAGCACCCGCAAAACAAAAGGAAACGCGAGGACGCTGTGCGCCAACACAATGGCCGTCTCCGAGGAAAAGCCGGCAAACAGTCCGGTACGAAATGTGCGCAGCATGCCAAAGCCGAAAGCGATCGACGACACCGCCAGTGGCGCCAAGGCGAGCGTCTCCAAAAAACGGCGTCCCCAAAAACGGCGCCGGCTCAGACCGATCGCCAGTGCGGTGCCCAATGGCAGCGTCACCAGCACCGTACCGAGTGCAAAACGCAGACTGTTGCCAATTGCCTCAAGCGGCGTATCACCGATGAGCGCGCTGTGCTCCCGTGCAAAAATGGTGTGATAAGCTGCAAAATTCCACGGGCCCCCGCCGCGCCCTCCCACCGAATCCAGCCATACTGAAATGACCGGGCCGAAATAAAACACAGCGAGCAAAAGCAGGTAAACCACGGCGGCTACGTTGCCCGGCGCAAAACGGAACAGCGGCGTGCGCGGGCGCTCCCGCACACCGGGAATTTCCAGCGTGAACCGTTGCTCGATGAGCAGGTACACGTACGAAAGCAAAAGAGAAAATGCCGTTTGAATCAAGGCCAACGCAGCTCCCATCGGGTAGTTGAGCAGCACTCGCACCTGCGTGTAGACCTCGACTTCCAATGTCGAAAACCGTGCACCGCCCAACGAAAGAACAATCGGAAAACTCATGAATGAAAAGATAAAAGCAAGCAGCGATCCCGTCACCAATCCGGGAAACAGCAGCGGCAACGTGACGTGGCGAAATACGGCCCAACGGCCGGCACCGAGCGAGCGAGCGCTTTCTTCGCAGCTCGGATCAAGCCGTTCCCAGCTCGCATACACCGCACGTGCGACCACCGGTGCGTTGTAGAACGCATGCGCAAGCACGATGGCCGTGAGCGAATACAGCACTTGCACGCGCTGCCCGAAGAGCATGTCGAGCACTTGGTTGAGCGGTCCTTGCCGTCCGTAAAAGAGAATGAAACCGAGAGCCACGGTGACCGAAGGCAACACGAACGGCACCAACGTGAGTGAGCGGACGAGCCCCTGCAGCGGAAAGCGATAGTTGGCCAGGATGAAAGCCAACGGCAGCCCGAGAGCAACGCTCGCCAGCGTGCTGTACAACGCTTGCAGCGCCGTAAACTGCAGCAAATCCCAAAAATAGGCGTCGGACAACGTCTGCCAGAGCGGCGACGCTTGAAATCCGGCTCCGTCACTGCGAAACGCTTCAACAAAAACTTGACCGAGCGGATAGTAAAAAAACAAGAGCAGAAAAAGCGTCGGAAGCCCAACCAGGAGTGCACCGGACAACGCCCGGCGCACTCCCCGCTTCGTTCGACCGCTTGCCTTCCGGGAAGACGAACTTGACGACATCAGCACAGCATTCCTCAGCGGCGAATTTCTACAGCCCAATCACGCAGCCAACGATCGTTGTTTTCATCAACCAAGCCGTGGTCCAGGCGCACCGGGTTGTCCGGTTGAACGGCATATTGCTCGAACACCTCGGGCAGTTCCGTCGCCGCGTTGGCCGGGAACATCCAGTTCGTCGTCGGAATGAGCTTTTGCGACTCGGGTGACAGCAAATGATTGAGGAAAGCATGAGCCAACTCGACCTGGTCGGATCCGGCCACGATGCCGGCCAATTCGATTTGCAAGTAGGCTTGGCCGCCCGGCAGGATGATGCCGTACCGATCGCCTTGTCCCGAATACACCGAGTAAGCGGCATCCGTCGTGTAGCTGAGCACAATCGGTGCTTCACCTTCTTCGAACATCGCATACGCCGCGCTCCAGCCGCTGGTGATGGTGAGCAAGCTCGGTTTCAAGCGATCCCAGTACGCCAAATAACCGTCTTCGCCGTATTCGGCAATCGTCCACAACAAGAACGCGTGGCCCACCGACGACGTCCGGGGGTCAATCGCGATAATGCGCCCCGCAAAACGGCGATCGGTCAAATCTTCCAGCGAAGCGGGCAATTGATCGTCCGGCCAAGCCCGGCGATCGTACACGAAGCTGACATACCCGTAGTCAAACGGAATCGCCCGGTATTCGGGATCGACAAGCAATTCTTGCGGCACATTGGCGAGGTTGGGGATTTTTTCAACTTGAATGGGCTGGAAAATACCGAGCTGGATGGCACGTGGCAGCTGGGTATCGCTCAATCCAATGAAAACGTCGGCCTGCGTGCCGCCCGTCTCGATTTCCGCAATAAGCCGAGACAACATTTCACCCGATCCCGTTGGTGCTACGAAGGTCACTTTGGCGCCGTACGCTTCCTCAAAACTCGCCGCAATTTCTTGCGCCGGTCCCCACGACACGAAGCTGTCGTACGTGTAGACGACGAGATTCGGCTGCTCGGCCGCCGATGCCGCTGAGCCGACACCGAACACGGCGGCCAGCAGGACGGCTGCCCAAACAAGCGTCAGCATCAACGCTTTGCGCCCCGAAAAGCGACGCGCTCCAATGGAAAACGGTAGGTTAACAGACATCAAAATACCTCCCTTTCAATCGGGAGGAGGTTCAGAGCGCTGCGTTGCGGAAGCCGGGTGTCCTATGCAGTCGACTTCCAAGATCCAGAAAACAGCCAAACCTTGCTCCCTGCGCCGGAATTACCCGGTACAGAGCCTTGGCAGGTGCCATGCGGCTCTCAGGTTCAAGGGGTCGATGGCAACGCCCATCCTCTCAGCCCGCGCTCCGAGCTCCCCCGCAAGTGTATTCTTTTGGCTTTCGCTTCGTGGTCAGGCTACCATAGAAATCTTGCCGTTTCAAGACGGGTTTGGAAAACGGCCCTCCGCCCGCAGCGCGGGCGAAGGGCCAATGCCGCTTGGTTCACACGTCAAAATCGATTACCAAGTGCCGCTGCCGACGATCTGGATCCAGTTGATCCGTACGTCGGGGGTGCCGAAGTCAGCGACCACGTAGAGGTCGTGAACGCCTTCCACGCCGCCGAGCTGCATGAAGACATCGGTCCAGGCGTCGGGAGCGGCCGGATTGCCGGGCACGGGCACCGTCACCAAGTTCGGACCGTCCGGGGCGTCAATACGAAGATGGATCAAACTGCCGTGCTGGCCGGGTGCCACTCGCAAAAAGGCAACCGCTTGATTGGTCAGATTGACGTCTTTCCACATCAGGTAATCGCCGACCGAGCTTGCCGTGGCTTGCATCACACCGTTGTCGTCGGTTGTCGGTTCGAGCTTAAAACCGACGATGCGATCGGCACCTTCAGCCTGGAGTCGGCTGAAATACACGGTGTGGGTGACCGAATTGGACAACCCTTCCGAGTCGGTTGCCGTCAGCTCGACGTGGAACTTGATCGGTTGATCCCAGCCGCCTAGGCTGCTGGTATCGATCTCACCGGACGCTCCCTCAATCGTCGCGATGACTTCGGACGTTGCAATGCCTCCGACCTTGCGTTCCGCCGTGACCACCCAGCGCAGTTGACTGCCGCTCAGCTCGCCGTCTTCCGCGTCGACGGCACTGCCACGGAGCGGCAGCGGAGCGACGGCGCTCGGCAACAATGCGCCATGGAACGGCTGCTCAATCTTCGGCTCCGGTGCAGTGTTGCCGACGACAATGCGGATGGTCTCCTGCCCGATCCGGCCGTAGCCGTCGGTCACTGTCAACACCGCCTCATATTCACCGACTTCCGTGTACATGTGCGTCGGGTTCGGTTCATCGCTCGTCGTGCCGTCACCGAAATCCCAATGCACCGTGATCGGCGTGCCGTTCGGATCGAAGCTGCCTGCGCTGCTGAAGTTGATCGTCAGCGGCGCTTGACCTGACCACGTGTCGCTGCCGGCAACGGCGACAGGATCGACCGTGCAGTCTCCTTCAATCCTGCCGGCCGCAAGCCGGAGACCGTCCAGCAAATGTTCAATGAAATAGACGTAGCCCCAAACGTGCTGTGAACTGCCGAGCGACGTGTAAAATACCGTTCCGTTGTGATAAGCACGGCACCAAGCGAGCGGATAGTCGCCCGGCGGCGGATCGACCACCACCGGCTGAGCCGCCAGCGCCGGCGACAGCGCATACTTGCCGACGCTCTCGTTCACGAGCGAGTACAACACCCGAACGTTCGGCCGCGGATCGGCGTCAAAACGATAGATGCCGTCGCGAATGGCAAAGCGGTTCGGCACTTGAGAATGCCCTTCGGTCAAGACGGCAACCGCCCCGTTGTCCGGCTCTTCGACCATCAGGTCGACGCCCCACATGATCCCCTCGGGGAACGCTTCTTCCAGAATCATGGCGCCGCCCAGCAGTTCGCGGTACTCCGGCCAGTCATAGTTCGTCGCCGCGGCGGAATACGTACCCGCAAATCCGCCACCGGACGCCACAAAGTCGAGAATCGCCTGCCGCTGTGCTTCATCCAACGGAATGTTGCCGGACGTATTGCCGAAGAACAGCACATCGTATCCGGCCAAATGTTCTGCGTTCAAATCGGCCGCATTGGACGTGATCGTAAACTCGAATTCGGTGTACGGCTCAACTTCCCGCAGTATTTGCGTCAAGCGATGCACCGTTGGAACGTTTGTACCGTACTGCCCCGTAAAGACGAGTACCCGAATGGGATCGCGGTCTTCGTGAACGGCGACCGCTTCACCCAACGTCAGCGGGGCGGGAACCGATCCTTCGGGGAAATTTCGGGCACGAATGTTGCGGAAATAGTTTTCGGAGCCGGAGTGGTGGTTTTGAATCCCGATGTATCCTTCCCGCCCGCGGGAACCGATCCAGTCGAGAATGAGCTCTCCATTCAGCCAAACCTTGTACCGCTGGCCGAACACTTGAATGCGGTAATGGTTCCACTCACCCAAAGGCTTCGTATTCACTTTTGCTGACGCTTGGATGTCGTAAATGCTTCCCGTTCGGTTGGCGATTCCGCTGTCGGAGTTGTCAATTTGAATTTCGTAGCCTTCATTGATGGCATGGCTCGTGCCCCCGGTGATCTGCGGGAAGCGCACGAAGATACCCGAGTTGTCGTTGAACTTCATCACTTTCCATTCGAGCTCGAGCTCAAAATCACGGAAAGTTTGACCCGCATATTGGAACAGCCCCATGCCGCCATGGCTGAGCATGGATCCGTCGGGTTCAATGGTGAAATGGCCCGGACCGGCCATCACCCAGTTGTCGAAACTTGTCCCGTCAAACAAGATGACCCAACCGTCGCCGTCGGCAGAGTTGGCTGCAACCCAAACGGCCGACGTCAACACCATGGCCAATGTAAGTAGAGCGAGCAAGCTGCGTCGCTTTACAATGTCCACTGAAACTTCCTCCTTTCGAATGACACCTATTGACTTTTTTCTGCTTCCAGAAGCATTGCCCTATTTTCGGTTTTCTTCACGATATTCCTCCATTAGCCCGGTGTGAAACTCGTTTTGCGAGCATATCCGAGCATACCTCCAACTTTTGGCGTTAAAGGGAGCTGTTGCGCTGAGAGACTGCGAGAGGCATGAAGCGGCGCATATGCCGCAAATTGTCGCATTTGACACCTGCCGGTTTGAACGAAATAATGGTGCCCGTACTTTTACCCAGCCGGACTGCGGCACACGAAGCGTGCAGAGTGATCCTTACTATTGGGGTGGTTACCGTGACGGACGATGACGGAAAACGCGCAACGAGCGTAACGACTCCTTCTCAAACGCCGCGAACCGCAGCAGCCGAACCGGCCTGCGGCGACAAAATCATCCTCCGCCAACCCACGGTTGCCGACGGGGCTGCTGTTTGGTCGCTCATCCGCTCAACCGGCGTTCTCGACGTCAATTCAGCCTACTGTTATCTCATGCTCAGCAAGTTTTTTGCCGAAACTTGCGTTGTCGCCGAGACGAACCGCCAAATCGTTGGTTTTGCCTCTACCTTCCGGTTGCCCACTCAGCCCGAAGTTCTGTTCGTATGGCAAATTGCGGTCGCTGCCTCTCACCGTGGCCGAGGATTAGCCAAATCCATGCTCAACGACGTATTAAAGCGCAAAGCTGCCACAGGCGTTCGTTATATCCAAGCGACGATCTCTCCATCAAATAAACCGTCACAAGCCCTGTTTCAAAGCTTTGCCCGGGATCACGGCATCTCGTGTACGGCGTTCGAATCCGAAGGGTTTCCTGACCACGTTTTCCCCGCTGGCAGCGGCCACGAAGCGGAATGGATGTTTCGTATCGGCCCGTTGCCACACAAACCGTCGCTCTGATCTCCAAAGGAGGCTGCATTTCTAGCATCGCCATGAAGCCCAAACCAACTGACAAAACCGAACCCGAGAAGAACATCTTTGAAAGGTTAGAGTCTGAAGTCCGTGCCTATTGCCGCAGCTTTCCCACGGTGTTTGTCAAGGCAAAAGGCTCAAAACTGTGGGATGCGGAAGGGCGTGAATACATCGATTTCTTCGCCGGTGCAGGTGCTTTGAACTATGGGCATAACCACCCACAGATGAAGGAAAAGCTCATCGAATATTTGACTGACGATGGCATCGTCCACGGCCTTGACATGTCCACGGAAGCGAAAGGAACATTCCTTCGTCGCTTCAACGAAGTGATTTTGCAGCCACGAGGAATGGATTACAAAGTGATGTTTCCAGGACCAACCGGGACCAACGCGGTAGAAAGTGCGCTCAAACTCGCCCGCAAAGTGACCGGGCGCGAAACGGTGATAAGTTTTACCAACGCGTTTCACGGCATGACGCTCGGGGCGCTCGCTGTTACCGGCAATCTGGCCAAACGCGCCAGTGCGGGAGCTGCGTTGTACGGAGCCGTTCAGATGCCGTTTGATGGTTACCTCGGCGACGGAATTGACACATCGCTCTATTTGGAACGTTTCTTAGAGGGCAACGGCAGCGGTGTGGAGCTTCCTGCGGCCATCATCCTGGAGACGCTTCAAGGCGAAGGCGGCCTCAACACGGCGAGCATCGACTGGCTGCGCCGTATTGAGGAGCTTTGCAACCGCTGGGACATTTTGCTCATTGTTGATGACATTCAAGCCGGGGTAGGCCGCACAGGCACGTATTTCAGCTTTGAGCCGGCAGGTATCAAGCCGGATATCATCTGCCTCTCCAAATCTTTAAGCGGCTATGGCCTTCCGATGTCGATCAACTTGATTAAACCGCAGTACGACGCTTGGTCCCCAGGGGAACACAACGGCACCTTCCGTGGCAACAACGCCGCCTTTGTCACTGCAACGGAAAGCCTGTCCTTTTGGGAAAACAATGCTTTCGAGCGGAGCATTAACGAAAAGGCTGCGAAAGTACGGAGCTTCCTCACCCGCATTGTCGAACGCTATCCGCAAATCAAAGGCACGGTAAGAGGGCGTGGCTTAATGCAAGGCATTGCGTGTGACGTCAACAAAGCCGCAACTCAAATTGCGCGGACGGCTTTCAAGCGCGGCCTTCTCATGGAAACCGCAGGTCCAAACGACGAAGTGTTGAAACTCATGCCCCCACTGACCATCGGCGAGGACGAGCTCGAAACCGGACTCCAACTCATCGAAGCAAGTGTCGCCGAGGTTGCCCCCACGCTCTCAAAGAACCCAGCGGCTTGATCAGGCGCTGGGGACCTGTTGCATGGGTCATTTTCCAACAACCCCTTAGGAGGAAACTGAAGCATTGATCGTCAAACACCTTGAAGATATCTTGGGAACCGAAGACGAAGTCAAGGGCGGCAACTGGACGAGTCGACGTTTGCTGCTCCGCAAAGACGGCATGGGATTTTCCTTGCATGATACCATCATTCATGCCGGCACCGAAACGTACATCTGGTACAAAAACCATGTTGAAGCCGTCTATTGTATTGAAGGCGAAGGCGAGATCGAAACCATTCCGGACGGCACGGTGTATCCCATTCGCCCCGGCACGCTCTACGCACTTGACGGCCATGAAAAGCATTACCTGCGCGCCAAAAAGGACATGCGAATGATCTGCGTTTTCAACCCGCCGGTGACGGGGCAAGAAGTGCACGATGAAGACGGAACTTATCCGCTCCTCGACGAAGTCGAGCATACACGGTAAACCAAACGCTTGATTCGACACGATTCAGCGCGCTGAAATGCGCCCCATCTGTACATGAACACATTTCATACGGCAATCGCTGTACGGCTTTTGGCTGGCAGCGATTGCCACACCTCCCCCATCCTTCCACATCATCCGACCACCTCCTGGAAATACATGGATTACCGCAAGGGTTTCGTACGCCTGCATCCAACACGTTAAAGGGGATGAAACGGTCCGCCGCATGCTCGCTGAACACTGAAACTTTCGTCTCCAGCGTTTGGCGTTTCATGACTTCTACGTCGGACTTGCTGAGATGTCAGTGCGGACCGGCATTTTAGGGGAGGTACTATGTTTCCATGCAAATGAAACGTTGGCGCTATTTTGGCCAAGTCGTTCTTCTCACGGGCGTACTCGGCATGATTGGGTTGGTACTGAATCCAATTTCGGGAGCGAGCTCCTACTCGACGGCATCCACCGGCTACGCAAGCGCTGCCGCAGCTCAAACAGCGTCGGCGAATGGCTATCAAACGGGGACGCCTCGCATTCCGTATACCGAAGAAGATCTCGACCTTCTGGCCCGCCTGGTTTCCGCCGAAGCCAAGGGTGAACCGTACTTGGGACAAGTAGCAGCGGCAGCGGTGACGATTAATCGTGTGCTTGACCCGCGTTTCCCTGACACGTTGGCTGAAGTGATTTACCAAGTGGAAGGCGGCCGCTATCAATATGAGCCCGTGATGAACGGCAGTATTTATGAACCGGCGACGGCTTCCGCCCGCCAAGCCGCATTGGAAGCTCTCCACGGCCACGATCCGACGAACGGTGCACTCGGATTTTATAATCCGGACAAAGTACGGCCCGGCAACTGGGTGCGCCAATGGCCAATTGTCGCTCGCATCGGCAACCACGTGTTCTTCACTTACTAAAACGGCTTGCCGCTTTTTAGCCGAAGCAAGAAAGGCTGTCCCACAGTACGTTGGGACAGCCTCTGTTTTATTGGCAGCGTTGCGCGCATCATCAATCAAAACGTTTTTCTTTTGGCAACTTCACGGGTTTAAAATGAACCTTTTCTTGTTTTTTAGATTTATAACGAGGATAATTGCGGCACATTTGGGTACCTTATCCGTGAAAGCCATTCATCAAGTTTCTTCAACTATCATTGCAATTCGTGCGGGAGGTAGTTCCGTATGCAACGATCGGTGCGATGGCTTTCGTGCCGCATGCCGCGTCGCATGTTGTTCATTACAGCTTCGTGGGCGGTATGTTGCTTGACACTGTACGCGTCCGTTGGTCTGGCCGCATCTCAAACCTACATTGTGCAACCGGGCGATTCCCTCTATGCCATTGCTCGCAAGCACCAAACCACCATCATGGATTTGCGCGTTGCAAACAACATCTGGACGGATCACCTGGACATCGGGCAGATCCTCATCATTCCGGGCCCGTCGTCAAACCAGCCGCGCATTCCATTCACTGAAGCTGACCTCGATCTTCTGGCCCGCCTTGTACGAGCCGAGGCTGAGGGCGAACCTTATCTCGGACAAGTTGCGGCGGCTGCCGTGACCATCAACCGCGTCCTCGATCCACGCTTTCCGGGCAGATTGTACGAAGTAATTTACCAACAAGTCGGCGGTGTTTATCAATATGAGCCGGTGAAGAACGGCAGCATCAACCGCCCTGCCGAAGAATCGCATCGCAAAGCCGCACTCGATGCCCTGTACGGTTTGGACCCAACCGAAGGCGCACTCGGATTTTACAACCCGACCAAAGTAAGTCAGGGAAACTGGGTACGGCAATGGCCCATTACCGCCCAGATCGGAAATCACGTATTCTTCCATCTATAGCACGGCAGAAAAAAGGTGAAATTTGCGCAAGTAGCAAGGATTTCCTTCATATTACGCGGAAGGAATCCGCAAATCATATTCCACCGCTTTCATCAAGGAGGAGATCAATCCATGGCAGCTGCAACTCAATCCCGCCGCCTGATTTTCTGGTTGGTCGGGGCAATGCTCATCTTGAGCACCGCTCTGGCATCCGCCCACAGCCTTCCGCCACATGAAGAAGGCGTGTTTCCCGTCGCCATCCAGCTTTACACGCTGCGCAACTACGGGAACATCGAACAGCAGCTCGCCCTGGCTGCCGCCGCCGGATACCAAGGCGTAGAATTCGCCGGATATCACGGCCTCACCGCTGAAGAAATGAAGGCCCTGCTCGACAAGTACAACTTGTTGGCCATTTCGACGCACCACGGACTCACTGAACTCGAAAGCAAGCTCGACGACATTATCGATTACAATTTGGCGCTCGGCAACACACGTATTGTCGTGCCGTCCGCAAGCGCCAATTCCGGTCCGGAATGGCGTGCCATCGGTGAGCGCCTAAATGCGCTCGGTGCCAAGGCGCGCGAACGCGGCGTCACCATCGGTTTCCACAACCACGCCGGCGAAATTACCCAAGTCTATGACGGCAAAATGGCGCTGGAGTGGCTTTTTGAAGGCACCGACCCTGAGAACGTCCACGTTCAAATTGACCTCGGCTGGGCTTATGCCGGCGGCGCGGATCTCGTCGAACTCATCAAGAAGTACGAAGGCCGCATTCTCAGCGTCCACGTCAAAGATATGATCGGCGGCCGCCAAGCGAACGCGATCGGTGAAGGCGAAATCGACTGGGCGACGGTGCTCGAAACCACGCATACCATCGGTGGCACGCAGTGGTACATTGTCGAACACGACGGTCCGGTCGACGAAGAGTACTTCGCCTACACGAGCTTGGCGAACGTCGCTCCGCTGTTGGCCGAAATCACCGGAATTCCCGCTCCACCGCTGCCGTTCCGTGGCATCCCGATCGCCGTGCAGCAATGGACGCTGCGCGATCTGCCGTTCGAAGAGCAATTTGCGGTCGCTTCGGCAGCCGGTTACGCAGGCATTGAACTTTACAACACCGGCGGGCTTTCCGGCGAAGAAATGAAGGCGCTTCTCGACAAGTACAATCTGCTTGCTGTCTCCTTCCATACCAACCTGAACGATCTGCGCAACCGTCTCGACTGGCTCATCGAGTTCAACAAGGCGATCGACAACCATCGCATCGTGTTGCCGTGGGCCGATCAAGGAGGCGATGCCGCCGCGTGGGTCGCTTTGGGTGAAGAGCTGAATGAAATCGGCGCCAAGCTGCGAGAGCACGGTATGACGCTTGGCTACCACAATCATGCCCACGAAATGGTCAAGCTCGGCGACAAGACCGCACTCGAATGGCTTCTCGATGCAGCCGAGCCTGAAAATCTGCACCTCCAGCTCGACATCGGCTGGACCGTGCGAGGCGGCGGCAATGCCATCGCCTTGCTGACGAAGTACGCCGGCCGCACCGAATCGGTCCACGTCAAGGATATGGCCCTCCCCGGCCAAAATCCGGAGCAAGACGGCTGGGCCGACGTCGGACTCGGCGTCCTCCCGTGGCAGCCTGTGCTCGAAGTCGCACGGGATGCAGGCGTCAAGTGGTACATTGTCGAACACGACTTCCCGCTCGATCCGGCCATCTCGATCCAAAACAGCTACGACTACTTGTATCCGCTCTTGGAGGAAATTCTTTAAACCGCCGCCGGCAGGATCGCCGGTCACATCGACAAGTGAAA
>CALKAQ010000152.1 GCA_937983075.1 uncultured bacterium
CCGGGGATGAAATGGACCGCCTCCCCCATCACCGTCTCGCCCATTTCCGGAGGACCCCGGACCGGGAATTATTGATCCGCCGCTACTTTTTCGAGGAATCCATCACCGATTTGGCGCTTGCCCACGGGGTAAGTGCGAATGCCATTTACAACCGCCTATGGCGTGCCCGCCAGGCACTCAAATCGTTGCTGGAGGAACAGCGGGAGGTGAAGGCACGTGACACCACCGCTATTTGATGGTGCGGGCTTCAATGCAACTGAACGGAAGTTCATGAAAACTGTAGGTATAGATCCCAACGACCTCGACGGGTTAGTGGCAAATGCTCCTGTGCTGTCACCTGCCATGCAGGCGCATTTGCAGCAGCGAACGTGGGACAAACTGGAAAAGCTAGGTGTCACCCCGCTGGCTCCCGCTAAGCCCGGCCGGGGTCCGGCTGGGTGGGCTGGTTGGGCGACCCGGCGCCGGCTTGCGGTAGCCGCTGCCGTTATAGCAATCGGTGCTTCCTTGGTTGTCGCCGGTCCTAGTGTTTACGGGGCTCTCCAGCGGGTGGCTCAATTCGTGCCCGGGATAGGCATCACCGAAACCAACGAGCAAACACTGGTGATGTCAGAACCGGTAACAGTGACCGGCCGGCGGGGAAGCCTAACTATCACCGCCATGCTGGTCACGCCGGAGCATGCCGAGTTGCGGTTCATTATAGACAGCGTCGATATCGTCAAACCCGATCCTCGCTCGCTGGGTCAGGCACCGCTACAAGCCGCCCTGGTCATGGCCGACGGTACCCGCGTGGAGCAGAGCAGCGTCATAAGCACCGCCGGGGAGAACAGCATTACCGGTACCGTTTGGTTCCCTCCTTTTCCTGCTCCGGTAGATTCCGTCACTTTGGAGCTGTCGTCACTGCTGGGCGGCGATTCGTTCAGCGCACAGATACCGCTAGTTGCCGCTGCTGATGCAGGGTTGGCCGAGGCGGTATCCGGTCCATGGTCCGACCTTCATAACGGCGTGGAAGTGCGGGTACCGCAGATGGTTCATACCGGGGATCGCATCGTTTTAACGCTGGAAGGGTCGGTGGCCGGGCGAAAAGCGCGGATCGAAGCTTTGGGCCCGGCCTTGTCCACGTCAGCATGGCCCGGTGACCTGATACTTGTCGATGATCTGGGCCACAGTTACCCGTTGCTGACTGCTGAGAGCGAGCTATATATTGCCGGCACCCAACCGCTCACCGCTGTGTTTCAAGGACCTGTCCAGCCGGAGGCCAAGGCGCTCCGGCTGATCATCGAGGGCATCCAGATGCAGGAAGAAGGAGAAGCCAGACTACGTCTGCCGCTACGCCGGTTGACCATAGGAGAGGAAATTCCCGTCGGCGAGACGTTGCTGGTCGGCAACTGGCCGGTGGTGTTGCGTTCTATCACCAGGGTGACCGAGAGTCGTTTCTTGCTGGACGTGGATCTCGGTTCCTGGCGTGACGGTGCTGTACTGCAGTATATCAGCATCCTGCCATATCGGACATCAGGAGGAGGCTTCTTCACCTGGGATGGTGGGCAGGCAACGAATTTTGGGGTTGAGTACCTCCCCAAGAACGGCTATCTGGATTTGGCATTGCGAGAACCGACGGTATATGTGGAGGGACCTTGGCTGATCGATTTACCACTGCGGGATGGTGCGTGAACATGGTTCGCTGTCCTTGACGGCAATGCCGACAAATACATCCGGGCCCGGCGGAATACCGCGTCAAACATCTCTTCCGTCAACACCCCCGTATTCGTATTTTGCCGGCTGGGATGATACGAGGCTAGCAAAACCGGTGCTGGGTATGACTCGCCGGCTGCCGTATCCCGGTCCTCGCCCCCGATCCAACGATACTCAGCACCGTGACGAAATGGGGGCTTACGCCGTTTACCGGAACTCCCCGACCCCGCCCCGTCGTCCGAAACCGGCACCGGCCAGCCGTAGCCGCGGTTCCGCATCAATCGCAACATGTTATTGTAAGCGACTTGCCCTAGGCAAATGATTACCGCAACCGTTTTAAGAATGTCCAACTCCCTCCTTAGGTAGTCGCTGCAGTTGGCGATTTCTTCAGCAGTGGGTCTGTTCTCAGGAGGGGCGCAACGACAAACCGCGGTAATATATGCGTCGGTTAGGGTGAGCCCGTCCCCCGCATGGGTACTGTAGGGTTGATTGGCAAAGCCGGCCCGGAATAGGGCTCGCATCAGCCAATCGCCCGAAGCGTCGCCGGTGAACATGCGCCCGGTGCGGTTCGCGCCATGAGCCGCGGGTGCCAGGCCGACTACCAGCAAGCGGGCGGCCGGATCACCGAAACCGGGTACCGGCTTGCCCCAGTAGGGCCAGTCCATGTACGCCCGGCGCTTGGTGCGAGCTATGTTTTCGATGTGGCTGATTAGCCGCGGGCAGCGGCGACAGCCGGTTATCTCAACGGCGAGGGCGGACAAGGCCGTGCTTTGCACCTGTATCACAACTCCCGACGGCGCCAGCACCGGTACAGTGCCGGTAAATGACTGTTGTAAGACTACCGGTATCATTAAACGGTCCGCCTTATATCATAATCATTTTCCCAAGCTGTCGCTTGAGCAGACTCATAAGGCGGACCTGCAGGGAATTGGCTCAGGAGTCGGAATCGGACTGCAAGAAAGCGAGGGCTTCTTCCCGGGTGGCGAAGTGGTACTCGGTGCCGTGGCCTGACTTGCTGGCGATCATCTGCAACCCTGACTTTACAACGTCGGACGGCACTACGACCGCAGAGCGCCGCATCCCTTTTTCAATTACCAGCCTCTGTTGTTCTGCAATGAGGTGCTGCGTGGCAGGGGGGAACGAAATGAACTTGCTCATATCTACCAGCACATCAAACGGCGCTCCCTTGAATTGGTCAATCAGTTCTACGAGTTGCGCATTTGCTTGCGGTACTTCGTCCGGTTGGATCTTGCCAGCCCAGACGAGTTCAATGATGCGTCTTTTGGGGTCGATAATTTGGGCGCTCCACATCCTCTTTCCCCTCCGGTCATTTGATGTACGGAACAGTTATCGGTGAGAGGCTGGCCAGTTTTAGAGATTGGGCAGAAAATATTTTTGGATGAGCCAGCAAGGGGCTACCTGGCGGCGCTAGGGAGGGTAGAGCCGGTGCATCATGACAGCCGGTACTCGCGTTCCTCGCTGGATAAGAAACTCCGGTTGGGCATGGACATGTTGGCCACCGTTGTCAAACATATGGACGGCCAGCTGACTTTACAGGACGCTTTACGGGAAAGCCTGGCACATATTTGCCGGTTGGTGTCCGCCCCCGGCGGCTGGATCTATCTAACGACCGAAAACGGCGGCTTTGAACTTTCTGCCACATATGGATTACCTTCCGCCTTGGCAGTTGAGATGGGCTGGGGGCCTTGCAGCTGCCAGCGCCGCCTTTCGGCAGCCAGTGGCCGGCTGGAGGACATTTCCGTGATCCCTTGCCAACGCCTGAATCGGGCGGCGGGTGATGGCTGCTACCGGGTGCATCACGCCTCCATCCCCTTACGCCGTGACGGTGAGGACCTGGGCATATTAAATGTGGCTTTTCGTCCAGCCCCAGTGCAGCTTACCACCCGCGAGCTGGCCATACTAGCTATCCTGGGTGATGTGCTGGCGATGGTGGTTCAACGTGCCCGGATGATCCGTGCCGGTAGGGGGTCCGGCGCTAAGCGTGCTTGACGTTACATTGCGCTTAAATCCTGTCCTTTATTTACGTATGTAGGGAGGAATGGGCGGACCGCCTCAGGTCCGGGGGATAAATTTCCCTGTGGGAGCCCACCTGACGATGAGTTGGTATCATCTGGTCGTCTTCGTCCATGTGCTGGGTGCCGTTATCTGGGTGGGCGGGATCCTGTTTCTCGGTTTCGTGGCAGTCCCGGCCATCCGCAGGCTGCCCGACGATGCGCGGGGCAACTTGTTGAGCACCATCGGGCGCCGCTTCCGCCTCATCGGCTACCTGGCACTGGCAGTGCTTTTCATCACCGGTATTATCCAGATGGTGACGCTGGGCGCCAACCTGTCCAACGTCCTGGACGGGTCGTTTTTCGCCACCCGCTTTGGGTCATCCCTGGCCATTAAGTTGGTATTAGTGGTGATTATGGTGTCTGTCAGTGCCGTACACGATTTTGTGGTGGGACCCGCTTCCGCCCGGGCCCTGGCTTCAGGGGCCGACACCACTAACCTCCGCCAAGCGGCCAGCTGGCTGGCACGGGTCACGGCCGTATTGGCCGTTTTGGTAGTATACTACGCCGTGAGAATGTTGCGGTGAGCGGGCAGGCCGGGAACCTTGTTGAGCCCGAGAGCCCCGGCTTGCCCGTTACCACCAGGCTAAACGCGTAAGACTGCTCCTGTGTTGGCAGAACTGACCAGTTTAGCATACCGTCCTAGCCATCCCGACCGGATTTTCAGTTCAGGTTGCACCCATTTTCCCCGGCGGGCGGCCAGCTCTTCGTCGGAGACCAGTAGATCCAGACGCCGGTTGGGAATGTCGATGCGAATTCGGTCACCGTCCTGCACCAAACCGATGGGCCCACCGTCTGCTGCTTCCGGGGAGATGTGGCCGAGACAGATGCCGCGGGTAGCGCCCGAAAAGCGCCCGTCAGTAATGAGGGCGACTTCCTTGCCCAACCCTTGACCTACAATCATGCTGGTCGGTGCCAGCATTTCGGGCATACCAGGACCACCCTTAGGACCCTCGTAACGAATAACGACCACGTCCCCCGGGACGATCTCCCGCTTTTCCAAGGCAGCCAGGCATTCGTCCTGCGAGTCAAAGACCCGTGCCCGACCTTCGAATACTTGGATGGATGGGTCCACCGCCGCCGTTTTTAAGATGGCGCCATCGGGGGCGATGTTGCCGAAAAACACGGCCAAACCGCCGGTTTTGGCAAAGGGATCCTCGTGGGAGCGTATGACTTTCGGATCCTTAATCTCAGCATCGGCGATAACCTCGCCGATGGTCTTGCCCATAACCGTCATGCAATCAGTATGCAACACGCCGGCACGAGCCAGCTCTTTGAGAATGGCGGGGATACCGCCAGCCCGGTGAACGTCCTCGATGTGGACGTCGGGTACGCTGGGTGAAACCGAGCATATGTAGGGTACCTTGGCAGCGATCTCATTGATGCGCTCCAAGGGATAATCCAGTCCAGCCTCGTGAGCTAAGGCCAGGGTATGCAAGACTGTATTGGTAGAACCGCCCATGGCCATATCCAGGGCGAAGGCGTTGTCGAGAGATTCGATGGTGACGACGTCCCGCGGTTTCAAGTCCTTTTTGATACATTCCATCAGGACGGCGACCGAATCCCGGGCCAATTGCTCGCGATCTTTGCTGACGGCCGGAATCGTCCCGTTACCCGGCAGAGCCAAACCGATGGCCTCAGCTAGGCAGTTCATGGAGTTAGCAGTAAACATGCCTGAACAAGAGCCACACGTCGGGCAGGCCAGCTTCTCCAGTTCCCACAGTTCTTCACGGGTCATGGAACCGGCCTGCACCCCGCCCACACCTTCAAAAACCGACATCAAGTCTATGACGCGGCCAGCAGGGGTCTTGCCGGCCAGCATGGGGCCACCCGATACCATGACGGTCGGGATGTTGCAGCGGAGTGCAGCCATCATCATGCCCGGCGTGATTTTGTCGCAGTTGGGTATGATGATCATGCCGTCAAACCAGTGGGCATTTACCATCGTCTCTACGGCGTCGGCGATCAGTTCCCGGGACGGCAACGAATAGCGCATCCCGATATGCCCCATGGCAATGCCGTCGTCTACACCAATGGTGTTAAACATGAACGGTACACCGCCGGCCTCCCGGACCGCTTCGCGGACGACTTCACCAAACTCCTTCAGGTGGACGTGCCCGGGGACAATATCGACATAAGAGTTGGCGATAGCGATAAACGGCTTATCCCAATCGTCGTCCGTAACACCCACCGCCCGTAACAAACTGCGGTGAGGCGCTCTATCTATGCCTTTTTTGATCATATCGGAACGCATTAAGAAAACCTCCTGAGGTCATTTCTGCAGTCCAAGCCCATCTACGTTACTTTGCATGATTTCGGATTGAAGTTGGGTCATCCTACCCCTAATTGTAAATTCCCATTTATATTAGCAGAACGGTTGGTTTTACCGTTGGGCGCCAGGGTAATATTGGGCATAGGTCGAGGTGTGTGGCCGGAGGAGGAAAATGGTGCAGGACACTATTTCTGTAACGGTGCTTCTGTTCGCGGGGGTGGCAGATGCAGCCGGTGTCAGGCAAGTAAACCTGCAGTTGCCGGCCGGGGCGCGGCTGGCAGATGCGGTCTGCGGCCTGGTCGAGCAATTCCCTGCTCTCACCCCCTGGCTCAACAGGGTGTCTTTTGCTCGTAATTTAGAAATTGCTTCATTAGAGGTGCCCCTCACCGACGGTGACGAGATAGCGTTGTTGCCGCCGGTGAGCGGCGGGGAATCAGCGGGGACCGGTGATTTGGCGTCGTTGCCCCTCAGTGAAGACCAAGGGAGATTGTTAATCACCGCGGAGCCGTTGTCCCTGGACAGGGCGCGAGAACTAGTCACAAATCCCAGGGCGGGGGCCGTTTGTGTTTTTGCCGGGACCGTGCGCCAATTTACCGGTTCTCGAGAAACCTATTACTTGGAGTACGACGCTTATCCACCCATGGTTATCTGCGAGATGCGGCGCTTGTCAGCGGAAGTGACCGGGCGCTGGCCGGGAGTAAGAATCGCTTTCCACCATCGCGTGGGGAAGTTGCCCGTGGGAGAGATCAGCGTAGTGGTTGCTGCCGCAGCACCGCACCGAGCTGAAGCTTTTGCAGCTGCTCGTTTCGGAATCGATGAATTGAAGCGTCGCCTACCGGTATGGAAAAAAGAGATTCAACCCGGCGGCAGCTATTGGGTGGGCGGTTGAGTTGCACCCGGGTTTATGCGTTCGAGAGAAAAGAGGTGCCCATTATGCAGCAACTGTTCCCGGAACACCGCCTGGTTGACGATCCCGCTGCCATATACGACGACATCGTCTGGCCGGAGCCGGCAGACCAACCGTATGTGGCTGTTAACATGGTCAGCACCATTGACGGGAGGGCGACGGTGGCGGGCCGGGTAAAAGAAATCGGCAGTCCTCTGGATCGCACCGTGATGGAACGGTTACGGCTGGGTGTGGACGCGCTGCTACGGGGTGCTGCCACGGTGCGGAGTAACCCGGTCTTCCCAGGCGTACCGCCGGAATTGGTCCCCGTGCGTTTAAAAAGAGGACTCAACCCGCAGCCGCGGCTGGTGATAATCTCCAGCAGCCTTGACTTGCCTTGGGATCGCCGGTTTATCACCGACGCACCCCAGCCTCCCATCGTGATAACCACCCGGCAAGCTCCTGCGGGGCGTTTACGGCTGGCCGAAGCCTGGGCCGAGGTGCACGTCATCGGTGAGGAACGAGTACCGCTTAGGCCGATGCTACGGTTTTTACGACGGGAGTACGGCATTCGTCATCTGCTCTCGGAAGGCGGGCCGCAGCTGAATGGATCCTTTTTGGCCGAGGACTTACTGGATGAGTTTTTCTGGACCGTGGCGCCCAGGACCGGTGGCGGCGGAAGCGATCTAGCGCTGGTCGAAAGTGACGAGGCGCTTCCCCTGCGCAACTTTGAGCTGGTCAGTGCTTTCGTGCACCAGAGCGAACTGTTCTTACGCTACCGGCGTGTGCGCTAGCAACCCCCGACCGGTCGCAGCGGCCGGCGTCGCTGTCCGGTGACGGCATCGAACGGCCAGCCGTCCTCCGGCTCTACCACGGGGCGCACCAGCGCATCGGCCATGCGCGCCACCCGAACATTGGCTTTAATATCGTGGACCCTGACGATATCCACGCCTCGGGTCACAGCCACCGCCGTTACCGCCAGAGTACCTTCAAACCTGTCGTCCACCGGTGCTTCCAGGATGTTGCCGATGACAGACGTGCGGGAATGTCCCAGCAACAAAGGAAAGCCCAGTTGTTTGAACTCCGATAACCGCCGCAGGATTTCCAGGTTATGTCGCGTGCGTTTGCCGACGCCGATGCCAGGGTCAATAATTATGTTACTTTCAGGTATGCCGGCCTTCACAGCCCGTTCGATACCGATGGTTAAGTATTGAAGAATATCGGCCACGACATCGTCATATCGGGGCTCCCGGACCGGCTGCCGGGGATGTCCCTGCATGTGCATGATGACGACGGCAGCGTTGTACTGGGCGATAACGTGGGGCAAGTCCGGATCGGCGTGCAGGCCGCTGATATCATTGATGATGTGAGCTCCGGCCGACAACACCGCCTCGGCCACCCGGCTTTTGTACGTGTCTACGGATACTGCGACACGATCGCCGGCGGCCAACTCCGACACCACCGGCAGTAACCGCGACAATTCCTGTTCCAGTTCGGGTTTGGAGGCTGCGGCGCTGGCGCTTTCGGCGCCGACGTCGATAATATCGGCGCCTTCCGCGATCATTTCCGACGCCCGGGTCAAGGCCCGTGCCGGATCCAGGTAGCGCCCGCCATCGGAAAAGGAATCGGGCGTGACATTTAAGATACCCATGATATACGTCCGCTGACCCCATTGAAAGCGATGATGTCCCAGTTGTAATGCCCCACCAGTCCGCATGGCTATTCACATCCCCGGATCATGGCCAGGGCTTCGTTACGGGTACGTTCATCCTCGCGAAAACATCCTCGAACGGCGGAAGTGACCGTAATTGCACCGGGTTTTTGGATTCCCCGTATGGTCATACACAAATGTTCCGCCTCCATAACCACTAGCACGCCCCGGCAGTTGAGCCGGCTCATGATGGCATCGGCAATTTGACCAGTCAGGCGTTCCTGCACTTGCGGCCGTCGGGCCGCCACATCCACTACCCGGGCCAGCTTGGACAAGCCGGTAATGCGGCCGTTCCTGGGGATATAGGCTACGTGCGCTTTGCCCAAAAATGGGAGGAGGTGGTGTTCGCAGACAGAGAAGAAGGGAATGTCCTTGACGATCACCATCTCATCGTGTTCTACGTCGAAAAATATATTGACTTCGTCGGCGGCGTCCTTGCCCAACCCCGAAAATATTTCCGCATAGGCTTTTGCCACCCGTCGTGGTGTATCTACTACACCCGGGCGATCGGGG
>CALKAQ010000153.1 GCA_937983075.1 uncultured bacterium
GTACTCATATTTCCATTTTACATTGGCAGATCATGTTTTTGAAATAGCTTGTACTCAGCGAGGGAGCTGCACCTCATACCCTTCCGTGGTTAACTCGCTTCATAACTTCTCTGGATCAAATCTTTCGCTCGATCTAGGTCCTCGCGGTTCCGCAGCGTGACCTCGAGATCTCCGGTTCCGTAGTGGCCGATCTGCCTCACATCGCGGGTAAAGCCGGGCCTCAGCTCAACTTCGTCCGGATTAACCTTGAGAAACAACGTGATGGCTCTCTTGGCTGGATGGACCTCTACACAGGCGAAATTCTTGATACGCTTGAAGGCTACATAGTACTTGAGAACTTTCTCCTGTACATCATCGCCGAGCGCCAGAAGATAGGAGCGTAGCTCTTCATATAGATCGCGTAACGGCCCGGAAAGCTCCGCGAGGGTTTCGGTGATGGTCTTGTATGACGTACTGGGAACTTTGCCTGGAGCACTAGTCAACCCTTCCGGTCGGACTGTCACGGCGTTCACCAGTTCAAGAAGAAGCAGATCGTCTCCGAACCGCCGGTAACGGATAAGTTCGATGTTGCGATTTATCTGCTGTACGGCGTGCTCATCGTAACGGGTAAAGTCTCCCGCGATGCAGATCAATCGCGGCGCAGACCAGTCAATCTTGTCGGCTTCTTGATCTCCAAATTTTTTTTGCACCAGGAGATGGAAATCTGCCTTGTGGTCGAGTAACCAGTCCAAGTAGAATAGCCCCTGATTGATTACATTCTCGTTGGTCGCTCGTTTGTATTCAATAATGACCGGACATCCGTTCTCGTCAATTCCCAATGTGTCGATCCGTCCGCCGTGTCTCGGGCCGGTGGGATACTCACTGGCCAAGAAGCACACGCCAAGTAAATTCTCTAGGTTGTTCTCAATTAAAGTCTGCAGCGACTTTTCTAAAGCGACAGCGCTTCCTAAGAGTTCCTGAACGCTGCTGTTCTGGATCCTGAAGAGTTTAATATCGCTCATTACTACTCCTCTCCCAAAGCTTTATTTCGCTTTCATACCTCTTCAAATGCGTTTCTCACTGTTTCTCCCTCGTCCTTCAGCTGCGGAGCCGGTTTGCCGTACTTTATCAGTGTGTTAGCCAAATGGTTGAATTGGGTGATACCGCTTTTCTCCTCTTCTTCGAACTGTTGTGTGGAACTGATGCTCGCCATCGGCTTCACATACGATGTGGATGCTGTCGTCCGATTCCTGATACCAGATGGTAATTGGAAAGGTAATGTACTTTCCGTTTTCCGGCACAAATACATGATCCTTAGATGTGCACATGCTGCTCCCTCCATGAATGGATCATAATTACAAGTATCTTGTCTTGCATATGGTTATTTAAACTCAGACCTTGAAGGAAATATTCCTTGAATTGATCCCCTCAACAAAGACGTCCCCTTTAAAGGGCAGTTGTTGTCGTGTCATGAACACACGTTCTAAATAGAGGCTATTTTATGACCTGGTTCCATAATCAACGGCTACGCAACGGATAACGACACTCAAATACCGTGTACCAATAAACGATTGTTATCCTGTCCTGGACATTGGTTAAACACTGTTTAGAACACGGAGAAGACATAAGCTGTAAAATGAATCTTGTTGCATTTTGACGGACACGATTGAAATGAAACAATGAGATATTTAGGGAGGAGATAATACCGACTGAAATGCAACAAGCAATAGACAAAAGGTCTTCAAAGTGCCTATAGAATAAGGGTTTCCCCTAGCCAAAAGAAAAACCGAAATGCAACATGAATGATTTCGGATAAATTAGGGACCTGATCTCTACATCAGGCCCAATGTCGTTATTTGGACCGATTCAACACAACCTATGAAAAGATCTGTTCAACTGATTTGAACAAGCTGTTGTCCTATATTGTCTCTATCCGAGGAGATAGCTGAACTTACTGTATGGAGTGCTGGTCCCATTAAAGAAAATGGCTGCATTCGTCGATGTTTAAAACAAAAAAAGCATCTCACCCGAGTCGGGCCAACAATTCACGGGCATACCGTAAAGGGACGGCGAGGTCAGGATAACCATCTTTGTCCAATCGGGCGGATCCCAGATCCTGCCGAGACCACCTTACCTAGCCCAAAATCCAGTTGAGATTACCCTTATTCAATCAATCCCTTGAAAACGGCATCAGTCGGGTCACTGTAAAACTCAATGCTGATTTTCGTCCAAAGTTCATCGGGGAGGTCGTTAAGTGCACGACGAGCGGAGATCGGCATGAGTAACGTAGTAGCCTTTTTATCTACGGCAAGCTCAGCAATAGACACGGGGTTGGGGAGCATCTCTATCGAACCTCCCAGATTAAGCGGACCAACTATAATGGTTCCACCGCGGGTGTTTCTTTCGAGAAGGGCTCCAACCATGGCCACCAAGACGGGCAAACCCAAACCTGCTCCACTCTTGTCGGCATCCATTGCCCGCAGTTGAATGGAGAACTCATGGCTTCGTGGATCCCGATCACCAACAAGTTCTTTCGCACGAGCGTAGAAATTTTGTTCCCCGACTTTGACACTTTCACGAAACGCAGGTGGCTGCGGATGATTTAAAATACGCACCCCGCTGCCAGGCCCCACGGCCACTTCAATCCGATACAATCCGGGTCCGGATTCTTGGGTACCAGGCCCAACCGCCCATACCTGGCCGGGGGGCAAAGGATCACCTTCAATGGCCTCATCACTGTACAATTCGGGAGTGGCTACAAACTGCTCCACTCCGTCAACACCTAATTTGTAGCTGAAATGGGTATTACGGAATTCGCTCTTGAGACAGCGTTTCTGTTGCTCTTTCACGCGCCGGCGGGATTCGAGGGCCAGACGAACGATCCATTCAAGATCACGGTCTGGAATGGGCATTTCCGGATCCGGAAAAAGGAGCTTCACTAAGCCACTGACTGTTTTATTAACTGCCTCTATATCTCGTCCACTTAGTGCACTGCCCCAAACCACGCGATTCTGCAGGACATGGACTCGGCTTGTTTCTCTCAATCGATGCCAGCATTCACTGAGAAAATCGCTGACAAGACCGAAGTGATTCGTCAAATGTTCATGCGGATTGAGCTTTGGGAAATCCCACCCTGGGGCAAAAGCATGGATTCGGTCGTGAAACGCTGTATCATCCCGCATTTCCTTCGGCAGGGGGCTCAACAAATGCCCGATCCGTTGTTGCTGTTCAACATCCACATCGAAGTTCCCCACTATCACGATTCCGCCTTCGGCCCGGATACTCTCCTTCCCGCGGCTGAACTCCCCGGAAGCCATATACCCTTTCATGATATTAACGCCATCCTTCTGATCGAAGGAGATTCCGGATATCTCATCGAAACAAACAACATCATACTGGCAGACTAATCCACGTTGACCGTTCGCGTTGTTAACAAACATTTTGGCCACTGTGGCCTTCCCGCCCGATATCAAATGCGAATAGGGGGATATCTGCTGAAACAGATGGCTCTTTCCTGTCCCCCGCGGTCCGAGTTCGACAAGGTTGTAATTACGCTCGACAAAGGGCACCATACGAAGCATGGCCACCATTTTAGCCCGTTCGCTCAGAGCAGATGGCTCCAGTCCAATGGATCGAATGAGAAAATCACGCCATTCTTCCGTGGTAAACACCTGCCTTCCCTTTGCCAAAACGTCAAGAACATTCGGGCTGGACATCTGGATCGGTCGCAATGCAGCTATCCGAAATGGACGACCATTTTTCTCCTGGGCCACAATCGGGTCATACTCGAGTGTTACCTCGGTGTAGAACCCTTCTGTCAACATCCTTTCGTTCTCTTTTACGAGCGAATCGGCGATCTGAACGTCCCGCAGATTCAGGCTCGGCAATTCGGCCACATAGCAGTCGTTTCTTGCGTCAAGTCTGGCCTTGACGATATCAATCAGCTTAACTGAGCCTTCCTCCCGTGCCCTCGCCTTGAAAAGCTCTTCTTCTCCGGTACGTACCGTTCGACCTTTCAACTGCTTCCCGACAATTTCCAGCCCCTCTTGGATTTCCTCCTCATTGGTGCTTGCACAATACCTGCCCAGGAGGAACTCCACCACGTAGGTTGGGACGGGATACTGTCGGGCATACTTTCGAACCAAGTCTTTACGGACGAGGTATCCTTCAAAGACAGACGCAGCAATCTCGTCGAGACGATCCATTTCAACAGGAGTAATCATAAGGAATCTCCCACCTTGGTTTTCCGCTGAGCGAGAACATTTCCTTCCTGGTCCAGAAGAACCAGAACCAGATCCTTGTTTTCGTATGCATCATCGGCAACGATCAAACTGGTCGTACCGTCCTTATCCAGTTTCTTGGTGGATGCAACCACGGAAATCCCGTCGGGTCGTTCAAGACGGAGATCGGCAATTACTCTGTCCACTGAGCAATCCGCCTCAACAAAACAGCGCATTCTAAGCCAAGTCACTGATTTGATAATTGCTCGATGTACCGATCCCCTCCCTCTTTCAACGAACAAATCAGGAATCAGGCACTCCTGAATACTGAGCCCACCGTGCGCATAACTCGGTGAGGCATTGAAACAGGCGATCCCGGGTGCAGTTGCAAAACACTGGGATGTGTTCCAATACCAAGGTACAATTAACGTATCAACTTGTGATTCTCCTTCAATAACGGCACATCGCTTCCAACGACTTGCCGTCAGGTGCTTGGGCAGATCGACCTTGGGCAACCCTCCAGGAACCCAAAGCCATCCGTGGTCAGTCACCACACGCACGGATGCCCAACCGGCATCGAACAACCTCAGGATTCGTTCAGTCAAACGTTCAATTTCCTGTAGGATATGTCGGGCCAGATCGTCTTCAAGGTCATGCCCCCGGCGGTCGATTGTACCCGCCTCACACCAACCGAATGCTTCGTCGTTGTCGGTTCGGTCTTCAAAGTCGTTTTGCAATACCTGGTATCCCCGTGCCTCTAAAGCGGCTCTAAGCGCTGCCGCATTGGCGGGCTTACCACTCTCAGAGAACCTCGGGGTAAAATCCTCAGGGAGTTTGTCACCCACAATATCACCAGCGACCGGCGTGACAGCAGGTTTTGCTGTCGCTGTCACCGTCGGTAATGCTGCCCACCGCCATCGAACCTTGACACGACACCCTTTGGCTTCCAGCCGTTCGGCAAGCTTCCGCCCGACATCGTAACGAAGGCCATCCGCGAACAGAAGACACATACTTGGCTCCCCTGCTACGGCTTCCTGTTTTCCCTTACCTGGAAACGGATGCATCTCGACCGCTCGCTGAAACGCGCGAGCCGATTCGTCCAGCCATGGTTCGAGCAAAATTCGAACGGTGTTTTTGATAAGAGCCTCATCAGCGATTGGAGCCAGAGTCACCGCCTCCCAGGATGCCGCGTCGGCCTCCCAAGCACCTTCCACGTAAGCATTCGCGATCTCATCTGGCGTACTTCCCCCGAGAGCCGACCGAGCCACGCGGGCGAGCCGCGCTAGCGGTTCAAGTACCGCGGCCATCGGCGAAAGGCCAAGTCGGGCCCAGACCCATCTCCGGCGTTCGGCGTGCTTTTGCTCAAGTTCCAACACCTTGGTACACGCTTCGCTGTGTGAAAGATCCTTTAGTCCGGCAAGTTCAATCCGAACCCCCTCTTCATCCTGATCGTTAAGGTTCGGCCATGGTACACGCTCGAAAAGAAGTTCATCCGGCTGCGAACGCCGAAGCAGATCAGGAATTCCTGGAAATACCTGAGGAGACTCTTCAAAACGCTCCCATACCTCTTTCCATGGCCCTTCCCCCAAGCCCAGTCGCTCGCCGGCGGTGATCTCACCGTCTTTCTCGGGATCGAAGTCAAACTGTGCCCGACATTGGTTGCGGAATGCTTCCCAACGCTCGGTACCCATCCGTTCCTTTGTTGTTTTCGGATCGCTCATCCATCTCAGCAGATCACGTATGACATCAGTCGAAAGGAGTTTGTCAAAATCCTCTGCTTCAAGCCGACGTCCCCGAAGTTGGTCAACAGGGGTCTGAGCCACCTCACGAAGTGCCCGTTCCAATGCATCGAGCGTATCCTGATCCCTTGCAAGATCCAAAGCAAGCCCATGCGGTGAAGTCAGAAAGGCTGTGACCGTCCAGTCGTGACCACCGCGCTGCAACCACAGTGTTCCTCGAAACATCAATTCAACAAGGGGTCTCAACTCCATCGGGCAGTCCTCACCCGCACGCAGGTCCTGCCTTGCCACACCAGGCAAGTAGACAATCGGCACCCGTTCCTCGGGAATTTTCGGATCCTCAAGCGTCCGATCAACCACACAGCGAATCCAAATTGCCGGCCCGGTGCGGTGAACAGGATCATAGTCCCCTAAAATGATCAGTTCAGGCAAACACTCCAAAAGCATGGCTTTCAGCGGCAACCATTGTCGTTTTGGATCTGTCCACAAGATTGCTGCAGGACGAACCATGCCATCTGGAGTCGTGTCACAGGCGCGCAATGAGGAAACCAGTTCATCCAAGAGAGTCGCAGACGCAACCTTCTGCGTTCTCACGACTTCACCCCCTCTGCCGCGCGTTCCCGTGCTGCATGTTTCACCGCGTTGCTATAATGCAAGTCATTCCATCGGTTGCCGTCGAAGTTTTGGCCACCCATGAAGTTGGTACGATGCTCGGGGTGTCTCTCTGGATCACAGCCCCAAAACCAGGGGAAATCATCCCTGGGGCGCAGACTTTCCGGTTCCTTCCCACGGTCCTTTTTCCAGTTGATATTCGGTTTCCATCTTAGTATACCGGCGCCGGCTCGACCACCCTTTTTCAGCGTGGCGGACATGAACGGACGAATGTTTATCCGGACGCCGTCATTGATGTCCGGTTCCCAACCAATTGGCTGTTCATGCAACGGCTTCCAGCGGACAAAAATGTCATACGGAGGCTCGCCCTCCAGGATCTTTTTTAGCTGCTCCTGTAGGTCGAGAGCGGCGGCAAGACGAGCGTCCGCACCTTCCTTGCCCTCACGCTGCTCAACTTTCTGCCGTTCGATCCAGTCACCTAGGTACGTATAGGTCAATGCTTCCAAGGTACGACGACCGTCACCGTTAGGGCCAGCAAGACGGTGATAATTGACCAAAGCGTTAAAGCCATCTTTGCGGCCATCCCAGATGTGCCATATGAACGGTCTGTGATGAAACAGTTTGCAGTGTTCCTCGAAGAACTTATCCTGTAACCACTCCTCGAGGGATGAAGGTGGTCTACCATTAGGAGCCGCAGCTTGGAGAAGCTGCTTTTCCTTTGCTGTCGACCAGTCATTACCGAACGCAGCAGCAAGAAGATGACGCAGCCGATCCGCCGCTGAACTCTCTCCACGCACGGGGTAAAGACAGACTATTCCGTCCTTGTCGGCAAACTGACTCAGCTCATGACAGCGTTTAACCCACTCGCGTGCCTCGGCAGCGAGGTTCATGTCCGGGTCTTGTTCCGCCGGCCAGTGGTAACCGAGTAAACGCGCGACTGCGACCTGGAGTACGGTATGGGCTTCGGCTTTCACCGGGTGGCCGTGGAATAGCCATTGGGTTGGATCGTTCGATTGGGGCTCGGGTAAACCCTCTGGGTAACGTTCTTTAGCTATTTTTTTGTATTTCTCTAAGTCGAACTCGACTTCTGCAAAAGCACCTGGTGTAACGTTTACCTTTTGGTTAACAAGCCGAACAGCTGATACAAATTCATCTGATTCCGCAAATGCCCATATAGGTAAAAGAAGTTCATCATCTTTTGGGATAAGCGGGGCAACAGCATCATTAAAGATGTCACCAGTGAACAAAGTTACGTGTAATCCATTCATACGCTGTATGGCGACTCCCCATCGACCAAGAACACTAGGTGGAGGAAAGTTATGTGCTCTCGAATCATTGTGAAGTGATCCCTCTCCATTCTCCCAGCGAACAAGCATTTCTCGCCCAGTATAGAGTGCAGTAGTTTGAGGTGGCCTTTGGATTTTACGCCATATTTCACTCCGGTTATTGACCTCCCAGAATTTACATAGAAATCGATTGTCATCCCCTGTAACTAGACCTTGCCACGCTCGGGCATAGTCACCCAAGCGTTCTTTTAATACTGATGATGCTAGGCGGATGACATATTGACCCCGTCTGAGATTTACTTGGTTTACATACTTAAC
>CALKAQ010000154.1 GCA_937983075.1 uncultured bacterium
GGGGCTGGCTCTCAATTAATGATGTGCGCGAGCGCGAAAACATGAATCCCATCGAAGGCGGCGACATTTATATGGTACCTCTGAATATGATGCCTGCTTCCATGGTGGCAACGGAGTCGGACGATGAACCGGATGACGCGCAGGATGAACAACGTGCTCACTCTCGCGGGCACGAGGAACGGTCTGTACGGGGGCAGCAGAGGTTGATGACTGCGTGGCAGGGCGTCGTGACGGATGCCTTTAGGCGTGTCATGCGCCGCGAGGCGGCCGACATACGGCGGGCGCTGAAGCGTCATCTGAGTGAGCGCAGTCAGGCAGATTTTCGCCGGTGGCTCACGGAGTTTTACCGAGAGGCACCGGAGTGGATTAAAGGCACTCTGATGCCCGCAATAACGTCGTTTGCCACGGCAATTGTTGAGGAGCTGAGATCCGAACTGGAGTTGCCAGACGACTATCCTGGACGCGTGGACAAGTTCGTAGCCGAGTATGTCGATAAAATGGCCGTTCGACATGCGGCGCGACAGCGGCGGGCCATAGAGGCATTACTGGACGAGGAAGCTGACGAGCCCATTGTCGCTGACGTTGTGTCAGCGCGTCTGGATGAATGGGAAAATGAGGGATATACGACCGTCGGCAGAAACGAGACTGTCAGCGCGCTTGGTGCCGTTTCCCGCATGGCGTATGCGATGGGTGGCGTGACGCATCTGCGCTGGCAGGCGAATCCTGGAGCCTGTCCTTACTGCCAAATGATGGACGGTCGGATTGTGGGTATTGATTCGCCGTTCGTCGCTGCAGGGGATAGCCTTGACCCCGAAGGAGGTACCGGGCCGATGAAATTCCTTGGGCGCATTTCACACCCGCCATTGCATGATGGGTGCCAATGCATGATAGTACCAGGCTGATGGGAGTGATTCAGATGGCTGAACTTGAACGCCGCGCCGGGATCTTAAAAGGGATCGAGGTGCGGCAGGATACAGACGACGGTCCGGTTATTACCGGCTACGCCGCAGTTTTTAACCAGGCATCTGTGGATTTAGGCGGTTTTACCGAAGTGATTCGCCCCGGTGCTTTTGCAAATGTGCTGGAGCGGGGCGACGATATTGTTGCGCTATGGAACCACGACGTGAACTACGTATTGGGACGTGTTTCTAACGGCACCTTGACGTTGTATGAAGACGAGCTTGGATTACGCTATGAGGTGAGGCCTAGACGCGGTGGTTGGATTGACGATCTCATTGAATCTATTCGCCGCCGCGATGTACAGGGCAACAGCTTTAGCTTCTACGTCGCTGAAAACGGTGAGAAATGGACAAAACGCGATGATGGCAGCTATCTCCGGGAGATTACCCGGGTTGCTGAGGTGCGTGACGTCGGGCCAGTTACGCTGCCTGCCTATCCCCAAACTGTTGTTGTGGCCCGCTCCGTTGTGGATAAAGCCAGGTCGCTGCGGGCGCAGGACTTGCACAATAATCACGATCTAGCACTGCGGGCGCAGAGCTTAGACGTGGAGCTAAAAATTGAAGAAATCGAAGGGAGTAGATATGTATGGCTGTAGCGCCTGAGTTTGTTACTAACGAGAAGCTGCGCAATCTCCAAGATTTATACAAAGATGCACTTGAAGAAGCTCGCTCCATCAAGGCCAAGGCCGAACAAGAGGAGCGGTCGCTGTCTTCGGATGAGCTGTCTCGAATTGATTCTGCGCTTACTCGCGCCAGAAACATCCGCAGCGAAATCGATGCGCTCTATCGTCTGATGGAGGAAGAAAGGGCCGCCAGCGGCGCTGGCAACGTCATCCCTACACTGAATAATCCCGGCGAGGGCATTGATGTCGAAAATCGCGGCGAACCGAAGTGGGATCACTTTGGAGAATTCCTGTATGCAGTGCGATTTAACCCTGCTGATCCCCGTTTGCAGCGTCGCGACATGAGTGTATCCGTGCCAGAAAGCGGCGGCTATCTGGTGCCGACTGAGTATCGCACTGAGATTCTCATGGTAGATCCGCAAAGTGCCATTGTTCGTCCACGCGCTACCGTAATTCCGGCAGGTTCCCAACCTGATGCTGAGGTATCCATGGTAGCCCTTGACCAATCCGGCGACAATGGCGTATACTCCGGTGTGACTGTGCAGTGGATCGGCGAGGGCGAGGAAAAACCCAAGACCG
>CALKAQ010000155.1 GCA_937983075.1 uncultured bacterium
TACCTCGCGCTGACCGATCACGTCGTGCTCATGCGCCACGATATCGAAGGGTTCGTGCTCTACAAAGATACGGGCATCCGTTACCGTGATCTTTACAGGGCGACGAACTAGGGGCTGTGGACATGGGCGCAAAGGCTATCGGCAGGCGGATCGTCCAGCTGCTGTTCGTCACGTGGGGGGCTGTAACCATTGTGTTTTTTGTCGGGCGCGTGCTGCCGGTAGAGCCCGCTCTGGTACACAGCGGGCCGAATGCGACGCCTGAAATGGTTGCGGCCACCCGGGAGCGCCTGGGGCTCGATCAACCGCTGGCGGTCCAATACGTCAGCTATCTCAAACAGCTGCTGCAGGGCGACCTAGGCAAGTCGCTGCTGACGGGAAGAGACGTCGTCGCCGATTTGCAGGCTCGGCTGCCTGCGAGCTTGGAGCTGATCGCCGTTGCACTGACGCTCGCAGGCGGCGCAGCCTTGGTCTTGGCCATGGCCGCGGCGGCACGTCCCAACGGATTCGCCGCACGGATCGGGAATGCCGTCGCGTTCACGGGCACGGCGCTGCCCACCATTTTGCTCGGCGTGCTGCTGTTATACGTTTTCTATCTGGTCCTCCCTTGGGCGCCGCCCCCTCTGGGGCGCCTTGGACTGAGGATCGCTGAGCCGCCCCGAGTGACAGGATTTCTGCTGGTGGACAGCGTGTTGGCCGGCCGCTGGGATGCATTCCGGTCTGCAGCGCATCATTTGGTGCTTCCCTCGGTTACGTTGGCGTTGAGCATTTTTCCGCAGCTGTTTCGGGTCCTGCGAGAGAACATGGCGGCGAGCCTGCGGTCTGATGCCCTGGCGGCGGTACGCCTCGCCGGGGTGAAGCCGTATGTGATGTGGCGGCATTATATATTGCCTCTCGCCGCCGGCCCAGGCCTGACGATGTTGGCGGCTTCGTTTGGCTACCTCGTCGGCGGCACCGTGCTGGTGGAACACATCTACAGCTGGAACGGCATCGGCTCGTACGTCGTGCAAGCCATTGAAGCAGGCGATTACAACGGCGTGCAAGGTGTTGTCTTGATTTCTGCGTTGGCGTACGGCATCAGTTTTTTCCTCGCTGATTTCTTCGCCATGCGAGTCGATCCGCGGTGGGGACGAGAGGACGAGCGCCATGGTCATACGGCTTGAACGCATGCGCACATCCATTGCATGGTGGCGGCACGTGCCGTTTTCTCTGGTGATCTTGCTGCTGCTCGCATTCGGGTCGCTGGTCGTCAATCCGCTGTTGAAATTGGATCCGACCACGACCAACATTGCCCATCAGTACGCCGAGCCGTCGAAGCAGCACTTGCTCGGCACGGATGGCGCCGGCCGGGATGTATTCGCACGTGTGATGGCGGCAGCGCAAGTCGACTTGGGCATTGCCTTCGCCGCATCGTTGGCTTCGGTGACCGTCGGCACGCTGTTGGGGGCGATCGCAGGCTATGCCGGCGGACGCTGGGAACGGGTGCTGCTCCACGTGTTCGACATCTGGCAGGCCATTCCCGGTATGCTCCTGGGGCTGCTCACGTTGGCGGTCACCGGTCCGGGGATCGTCCCATTGATCAGCGTGATCGCCGTCATCAACATTCCCGTCTATGCCCGCATGGTGCGCAGCGAGATGGCGCCGCTTCGGCATGCACCGCTCGTGGAAGCCGCAAGGTTGTCGCACGTTTCGGAAGCGAAAATTCTGCTGGTCTATTTGCTGCCGCGCACCTTGACGTCGGCGATCGCATATCTGCCCGTTCAAGCAGGCTTTTCGGTGGCGATGGCGGCCGGCTTCGGCTTTATCGGACTCGGCGTCAAGCCGCCGGCGGCGGAATGGGGAGCGATGATTTCTGAGGGGATCGCCGACATGCTCTTCTTCGGGGCGTGGTGGATACCGCTGGCTCCCGGAGCGATGCTCGCCCTGACGGTCTTTCTATTTTATCGCGTGGGGCATTGGCTGGCCAAGAAAGTGGGGAATGGCGTTGGTGGTGCCGTTTGACACGTTTGATTACTTCGTCGACGACGTTTGGGTTGCCTACCACCGCGGATCCGACGCCACGAACGTCTTGCGCGGCGTCGGCATCGGCGTGAACCGGGGACAAATCACCGCCTTGATCGGCGCAAGCGGCGGCGGGAAGACCACGTTGGCCCGAGCGATGGCCGGTTTGTTGCCCACGCAAGCTCGAGCAACCATTGGGCAGGCGCGGCTGCCGCGCAAGTTCGGCTTTGTCCAGCAGGAAGCAGCGGCCTCTCTCCATCCCCTTCGTCCGGTCGGCATGCAAATTGAAGACATCATTGCAGCTCGCCGCGGAAAGCGATCCCGATCCACGCGCGCTGAAACGCTGCGCCTGTTCGAAGAAATCGGCCTGCAGCCGGCGGAGCACTATTATCGGCAATACGCCCATCGCCTGAGCGGGGGGCAGAAGCAGCGAGCAGCCATTGCGCGGGCGATTGCATCGAAGGCGGAGTTGGTGATCGCCGACGAACCGACGTCGCAGCTCGATCTCATCACGCAGGCCGACGTGATCCAAGTCATGTACCGCGCCATGCGCCGGCATGACATGGGCTTGCTTTTGATCACACACGATTTGCGGCTGGTGGCTGAAGTGGCGGACTGGGTGGCGGTGCTGCACCGAGGTGAACTCGTTGAGTTCGGCGCGGTGGACGCCGTATGGCAAGCGCCGCATCACGCGTACACGAAGGAGCTGCTCGGCGCTTGAGAGCCGAGCGGCGGAGATATGGCTGTCCAGCGGGGGGCGAGCTGATGCTGCAGGCGGAAAACATACGCTTTCGCTACGGTGCCGGCCCGTGGGTGCTGCACGGCGTGACGTTGGACGTCGCGTCGGGCGAATGCGTCGGCATCGTCGGAGCTTCGGGTTCGGGCAAGTCGACATTGGCCCGGTGTTTGTGCGGGCTTTTGCGCCCGCAGTCCGGGACGGTTTCGATCCACGGCAAGCCGTTGTTGAGCGGCCGCCGGGCTGAGCTGAAACAGCTGCGGCAGCAAGTGCAAATGGTGTTTCAAGATCCCGATTTGTCATTGCCTCACCATTTGCCTGTCGGCGTGGTGCTACAGGACGCCGCCCGTTTGCGCGGCGGCGCAAAGTCGGAGCAGCGGCAGCGATTGCTGAGTTTGCTGGAGCGCCTGGATTTGCCTGCGGATACGCTGCGAAGACGCCCGCGGGAATTGAGCGGCGGCCAACGGCAGCGGGTGGCGATCGCCCGGGCGCTCGTGGTCTCTCCGAGTGTCGTCATCCTGGATGAACCGACCTCGGCGCTGGATGTCACGACGCAGCGTCAGATGATGACGTTGCTGCGAGAGCTGCGGCAGGAAGCCGGGACGGCTGAGGTGGTCATCACACACGATATCGGCTTTGCACTGCGACATTGCGACCGCATGGTCGTCATGCATGAGGGGCGGATCGTCGAAGCGGGTCCGGTCGAGCATTTTCGAGGAAAGGCGGAACATCCGTATACCGAGCGACTGCTCGCAGCGGTTCCCGCGGCGACCCCTGCAGGACGGCGGTGGATCCTGACGTGGCAACGGGAGTTTAATGAATTCGAAAGGAGCTCGTGAACTACTTGCGTTACATACGACTGGTGCTCGATTTTTATCATCCCTGGGCAAACAACGTCGGTTTTTACTACGGGAGGGATCTCGGCTACTTCGCAGAGGAAGGCATCGATTTGGACATTCATCCATACGACCCGTACCGCGGGGATTCGCTCGAACGTGTCTTGCGGGGCGAAGCCGACGTCGCCTACAACTATCCCAACCGGCTGATGATGCAAAACGAAGCCGGTGCCAAGCTGCTTTCCGTGGCCGCTTGCAACAGCCGCTCGTTTGAAGCGCTGATATACGACACGCGCACGGACATTCGGGGCTTTGAGGATTTGGAAAATCGTGTCGTCGGTGTGCCGCGCTCACCTCGAGTGAGGGCCATTTTGCGCTATATGATGGAGAAAGCGGGCAAAGATCCCGACAAGGTCATCTTCCGGGAATTTTATCCGAACGAGCCGGATCCGCTCGACATTGCCCGCGGCAAGATCGACTGCGTCTACGGCTCGTTTTGGGGCTGGGAAGGGATTCTCGCCCGCCTGGAAGACAAGCACATCGCCTGGAAAGAAGTGTCCGAGCTGGGCGCTCCGTATTGCCACACGCAAATCATCGCCGTGCGTGAAAGCTTGGCCGAGGAATCGCCCGAGCTTGTGCGCGGCTTTTTGCGAGCGACGTACCGGGGCTTTCTCGCGGCGGCCAAGGAGCCTGAAGAAGCGGCGAAATCGATGGTGATGGTTGCTCCCTATTTCACGCCATACCAATTCGCCCAGGCGATCGCAGGCATCGCGCTGACGTGGAACTTGGCGGAGTGGGGGCGCCACGATCATGAGCTGATTCACCGCTACGCGCAGTGGTTGGGTGAGCACGGCTTTCTCAAAGACCCGACCGGACATGCCAATGATTTTACCGATCGCTTCTTGCCGGAAACGGAAAGGGGTGAGTCGCTTGTCCAGCGTGCCGAGTGAGCGGGAAGAAGGGCTCGATGTCGTCCGACCCGTGCTCGAACCCATGAGTGCCGCCGAAATCGCTGCTTTGCTGCAGCGATTTCCGGCAGTCGGGAAGTTTGAGTCGATCTTGAGCGTCAGCGGCCGGCCTTACAGCGCCGGCACTTTGGTGCGCACCGAAACACGAGACGTGTTCGTGAAAAAGCGGACCGCACAGTGGCGCAGCAAAGAGGACATCGAACGTGAGCATGCGCTCATTGCGCATTTGCGGTCGCGAGGGTTCAGCACGCCGGCCGTGCTGGCGAACGAAGCAGGCGAAACGGTTACGGCGGAAGGACCGTGGCTGTACGAAGTGTTTGAGCGAGCGGAAGGCGAAGACGTCTACCGCGAGTCGCACTCGTGGATGCCGTTTGCCAAGGCGGCGCATGCGTACTCGGCAGGTCGGCGGCTGGCCGAGTTTCACCGCGCCGTGCAAGGGTTTGAGCTGCCGCCTGCTGCGCCGCACCGGCCGATGGTCGCTCGCTTCGATTTGATGCGTCAGCCGGATTTGCCGGCCGCCATTGAAGCCGAAGCCGGCAAGCGGCCGTCGCTTGCCGCCTATCTCGAAGGCAGGCCGTGGCGGCAGCGCATCGAGCGCGCGTACGGTCCGTTTCACGAGCGGATACAGCCCTTGCTCGTCGACATCCCTTCGTCGGCGACTCACGGCGACTGGCACGGCAACAATTTGTTTTTTCGCGGGGACGAAGTCGTCTCGGTCATCGATTTTCATCTGTGCGACATGACGTTTCGCATGTACGATCTGGTGGTTGCCTTGGACCGCAATGCCGTGGAATGGCTGGCCATTTTGGACGGTCAGGCGGACGCAGTCCGTTATGATCTCATCGATGCGATGCTCGCGGGCTACCAATCCGTCCTTCCGCTGTCGCCTGTGGAAAAACGGCTGCTTCCCGATCTCCTTGCGGTACACCAGTTGGATCTCGCTCTCAGCAACATCCATTATTATCTTGAAGTTGAACAAAACATCGGCCGCGCCCACTGGGCGTATGAAGTGTACTTGTTGGAACATGCGGATTACTTCCATACTGATGCGGGGCGCCGGCTTCTCGACGCCGTGGCGTCATGCCTCAGCGGGGGATGAACTGCCAGCAGGGCATTTGGAGTCGATGCGGAATTCAAGCTTGATGACGACCAACCATCAGGCGCGGTGAAAGGAAGCGGGTGTGTGTCTGAGGAGCACGGTTATCGCATTTTGATTGTCGAAGACGACGACAAAATCGCCGAAATTCTCGCCGCTGAGTTGAGGCGTTTCGGCTACGACGCGGTCATCGCTCCCGACACCGGTCGGGTGAGGGAAGCGTTTCTCGCCACGCAGCCGCAGCTGGTGCTGCTCGACATCAATCTGCCTCGTTTCGACGGGTTTTATTGGTGCAGGCAGTTGCGGGCGATCTCCAAAGTGCCGATTATTTTCATTTCGGCACGCACCGATGACATGGATCAGGTGCGCGCTTTGGAAAACGGCGGGGACGATTACATCACAAAGCCGTTCAACTTGGAGCTGGTGCTCGCGAAGGTGCGGAGTGCGCTGCGGCGCGCTTACGGCGAGTATGCCGCACGTGGCGATGCGGATATCGTCCATGTCGGCGATTTGATTTTGATACGCAGCCAAAACCGCGTTCGTTACGGTGACCGTGAGCTCGAGCTGACGCCGAAGGAGTTTCGGCTGTTGTACTGCCTTGCCGAACGTGCGGGACAAATCGTCTCGCGGGAAGAACTGCTGGAGACGCTTTGGGACGATGTGACGTTTGTCGATGACAATACGCTGACCGTCAACGTTACGCGGGTGAGGCGGCGTCTGAGCGAGCTGGGCCTTCATGATGTCATTCAGACGAGGCGTGGCCAAGGCTACAGCCTTCAGCTGGACGGGAAGTGGTCGGGTTGAATTGGCGTGCGTTTCTACGAGATCGGCGCTTATATATCGGAATGTATGCGGCTTTCGCGCTGCTGACGATCATCGTCGTGCAGCTCGACTTGGCGCTTTCGGGAGCGAGTTTGCAGTATGTCAACCTCGCTTACATTTTTCTTTTGGGATTGGTAGGGCTGGCGATATTTTTGGCGGTCGACTACAGGAGACAGCTCGCCTTCTTCCAGCATCTCGCCAAGGCCGGCACGGCTTCGCTTGATCAGATGGGCGTACTCGAACCTGCACGCACCATCGAACAGCAGATCTTCAGCGAAGCTTGGCAGCAAATGTACGGACGCCTTCGGGCGGAACTCGTCCATGAGCAAAATCGCGGACGACAGCGTGTGCATTTGCTGAGTCAATGGGCGCATCACATGAAGACGCCGGTCGCCGTTATCGATTTGGAGCTGCAGAAAGCTCGCGAAAGCCTGGCAGACGTAGAGGCGGCTCAATCTTTCCTTCACAGCGTGGCCGAAGAAAATCAACGCCTCGAACGTTCTTTGCAGATGCTTCTCAACGCCATTCGCTTAGATGATTTTGCCGCCGATTTTCGCATTGAACGCGTGGATTTGCCGCAGCTCGTGCGACAGGTGGTCAACGATTCTCGCCGCGCGTTCATCATCCACCGCGTGTACCCGAAACTCGAGGAGCCCGATCCTGACGTGCTGCCCCCGGCCAGGCTCCAAGTCGAAAGCGACGTCAAATGGCTGCGGTTCGTCATCGAGCAAATTATCGACAACGCCATCAAATACTCGGCGCGGCCGGACGGTGAAGGACGTGTCATCATTCGGTTTTTCGCCGAAAACGACGGGCTCGTTTTGGAAATCGCCGATGACGGTATCGGCATCGCGTCGGAAGATCTCGGTCGGGTGTTCCAGCCGTTTTTCACCGGGGTGACGGGAAGGGAATACGCCAAGTCGACCGGCATGGGGTTGTATCTCGCCCATGAGGCGTGCCGCCAGTTGGGACATCGCATTTCCATCGAATCGACACGCCGTGTCGGTACGCGCGTGCGCATCCATTTCCGCCACGATCCGTCGATCTACGTTGACTTGAAAGACGCTGTAGTCGCAAGGTGACAATTTTGTAAGGTTTGGGCCTTGTTTTGCAAGGTGAATCGATGGTTGCCGTATGACCCCTTCGGTAAACTGACGGTGACACCGAAAAAAAGGGGGAAATACGATTGAGTGTGCTTCGTGCAAACGGTTTGACGAAGATTTACCGCAGCCGCGGAAAAATGGCCACTCGGGCGTTGGACAATTTCTCTCTCTCCGTGGAAAAAGGCGAATTCGTCGGCATCATGGGGCCGTCGGGAAGCGGCAAAACGACACTGCTCAACTTGTTGGCCACCATTGACCGGCCGACTTCGGGCACCGTCCTGATCGACGGCGTGGATACAGCGACGTTGCGAGGGGAAAGGCTGGCGCGGTTTCGCCGCGAGCGCCTCGGCTTTGTCTTTCAAGACTTCAACCTCCTGGACAGCTTGACGCTCGGCGAAAACATCGCACTCCCGCTCGTGCTGAATCGCAAGCCGCTACGTTTCATCAAGGAGCAGTTGTCTTTGATCGCGCGCCGTCTGGGCATCGCCGAACTGCTGAACAAATATCCGTACGAAGTGTCCGGCGGTCAGCAGCAGCGGGCGGCCGCAGCCCGGGCGATTATCCATGAACCTGCCGTGCTGTTGGCGGATGAGCCCACAGGCAATTTGGATTCCAAATCGGCGCGGGAGCTCATGGAGACGCTGACTCTCCTCAACCAGACATCTGGTGTGACGATCACCATGGTGACGCACGATCCTTTTGCCGCAAGCTACTGCCAGCGAATTTTGTTCATCCGTGACGGACGGCTTTACAACGAGATTCGTCGTGGCGACAGCCGGCAGGTTTTCTTCCAGCAGATTCTCGACGTGCTGGCCATGATCGGGGGTGGCGATCATGAACCTGCAACGGCTCGCCATTAAAAACGTCTGGCAAAACCGCGGCCGCTACTTAGCCTACCTGGGCAGCGCGGCTTTTGCGGTGATGATTTACTTCTTGTACACCGCCTTGCAGCATCATCCCTACCTCCAGGAAGGGTACCGCGGTGCACGGTTCGGGATGAAGACGCTCGAAGTGTCAGCGGTTATTATCGCGGTGTTCACGCTGTTGTTCCTGCTGTACTCCAGCGCCGCGTTTATCCGCTCGCGGATGAAGGAGTTCGGTCTGTTCACGCTGCTCGGATTGACGCGGCGTCAGCTTATCCGAGTCATTTTGTGGGAGAACCTGATCATCGGCACCGTAGCATTGGGAGTCGGTCTCGCACTCGGACTGCTTTTCTTGAAGCTCTTTTTCATGGCCATCAGCGTCGTGCTCCGCTTGCCGGAGGAATTGCCCGTGTATACGGCCTGGCCGGTCTGGCGGCAGACGATCTTGGTGTTTGGCTCGTTCTTCCTGTTCGTCTCGCTGCTCTCGCTTTCGGGCGTGCTGCGGCGCAACATTATCGAGTTGATTCGTGCCGAGCGCCAGCCGAAGGAAAATCCAACGTTTTCCGTTTGGAAGGCGCTGTTGGGGAGCGGACTCCTCTTCGGCGGCTACATTTGGGCGGCGAGCCTGACGGAACCGGAGGAAGTGATTGTCGCGGTCCTGCCCGTGACGGCAATGGTTTGTGCCGGTACCTATTTTGTCATGCGCGAAGGCTCGATCGCGCTGCTCCGCTGGCTGTATCGGCGCCATCGTTTCTTTTACCGCACGCGCCCGTTTCTCACCATCAGTCAGCTGATGTTCAAAATGCAAGACAATTATCGGGTGCTGACGGCAGTGGCGATTCTCATCGCCGTGATCTTGACGGCCGTGGGGACGATTTTCTCGTTGTACGTCGTCGTCGCTGAAGATGCGACCATGCTGTATCCTCAGGCGATTCAAATCGTCGATTGGCAAGGGAAGGACCTTACAAGCGACATCGCATGGGTGCAGGAAACCTTGGACAGGCACGAGGTGACCGGTCTGCAACCCGTTTCAGGCACCATGCTGCTCGGCACGCTCGAGGAAATGCAGGGGTCCGAAAATTTGCCGGTGGAAGTGTTGCCGTATTCGGTTTACAGCAGTTTGTATCGCCCGAAAGGCAAATTGCGTTCTCTTGCCGATGAGCAGCACGCCATCCTCGTCTATCGCGCGGTGGTGACGTCAGCGCAGGAGGAAATCGGTGCGATACAAGGTCCGTTCAGTTTGACCGTAGGGGACAGCACCGTGGCGCTCCAGGTCGTTCCCGATACTTCCGGAGCGCTGTACAACGGCTTTCGAACGGAGTTTAACACGCTTGTCGTAGCGGACACGGTGTTTGAGCAGTTGCTGAAGGATTCCCCCGAAGCCGTTCACCTCACGTTTGCCGCCTGGTCCGGGAAGGACTGGAATACCCGTGGCGTGCGCACCGCGTTGGAGGAATTGCGCGAGCGATACATCGGTGGCGAAGGCAACGTCGACCTTACCGCCACATCCGAATATTTCTACGACAATGTGAGCGATTTGGGCATGGTGCTTTTCATTGCCGTGTTCGTATCCCTGGTGTTTTTCGCTGCGAGCTGCAGCTTGCTGTACTTCCGCTTGTTTACCGAGATCGATGAGGACCGCCACTACTACTCCCGACTGCAGGAGCTCGGGCTGAGCGGGCGTGAGCTGAGGCGGTTGGCCCGCGGGCCGGCGGCGGTGATCTTCTTCGTTCCGTTCATCGTCGGCTTGCTCCATTCCACCTTTGCCATGAATGCGCTCGGGATTCTGACGGGACGATCGGTGCTTCACCTCGGCTGGATGGTCGCCTGTGGCTATTTGTTCCTGTATGCGGTGTACTTTGCGGCAACGTACGCACTCTACTGGCGCACGTTACGTCTCGAGCCGCACGCACGGGCGGCGGCGTGAGGCGACCGCCCGAATGGCCATGTACAGCGGGATCTCGCTGTTGGCCCGGTTTTCGGCCTGGCTCCTTTTCCCGCGGCGCACGATGGCGGGATACGCCGGCACTTCGACCATCCGGTCGATGACAAAACCGTTTTCGATGAGGCCGTTGATATAAACGTGAAGCGGCTGGTGGTGGGCTTGGATCGAACCGGGCTGCCCGTGGGCGATGGGGCGGACGGGCACCGTCATCGGCGTTAAATACGAATCGATCCGCCGATACTGTAGCTTGCGTTCGTCGTCCCAGCCCCAGCCGCTTTGTCGTGGAATGCGGAAACACGGATGGTGCATGAGAATGACGAGGCGCCCGGACGGTTTGACCGCCCATGCCGCACTTGCCAAAATATCCGCGATGGGCTCCATGTCTTGAATGCTCAACAAAAATACGATTGCATCTGCGTAAGCTTCCCGCAGGCCGTCGACCTCGGGAAGCTTGCTCAACAAGCCGGCGCAGCCGGGTGTGCCGGGCGAGGCGCAGCCGGAGACCGAGCCCGCCAGCGCGTAAGGCGGCTGCATGTCAGCGCGGCGTTTGCTGCATGGCGATTTTCGGCATGGCCCCGGCCGATTGGATGAGCCGGGGCCATGCCGCTGCTTTGCCAGGATCAACTACTCTTCAGTGCGCGCCGCATTCGCCGTTATGGCATCACGCATATACTGGCCATGCCGGGGCGGATGTTTTCGTATGTTGCCGTAAAGCGCGGATCGGTGACGTACATGTTGCCGAGCTCGGCATGCATCTCTCGCGAGCAAGGGTAAAACCACCGGTCGATGAGCAGGCGATGCCGTTCCACGGCGTCCATCGCTCGCGGATCATTGGCCGGAACGCCCGCGTCCATCAACGCCGCGATGGCGGCGTGAATCTCGCCGGTTTCTGCCTTAAACCGCTGCCAGTCCTCTTTGGAATAGCCGGCTGCGCGACGGGAGGATTCCCGATATGCTTCGGTGTGCCCCCAACGCTTTTGCACTTCTTCTTCGTACTTGGTCGGGTCGAAGTCGCCAAACACTTCGAACATCTCTTCTTGGCTCAAGCGGACACCTCCATCCAGTGAGGCAATAGTTTTGTCAATGAGGTCGAGCATGGCTTGCAGGCGAAGCATTTGCTTGGCGATGAGCTCACGCTGGGCGACCAGGGCATCCCGGCGATTGTACGCCGGGTCAGTCATCATGCTGCGAATTTCGTCGAGCGAAAAGCCGAGCTCTTTGTAAAACAGCACTTGCTGCAGCCGTTCCAAATCACTTTCCGTGTAAAGGCGGTAGCCAGCTTCGGAACGTTCGGAAGGCGTCAGCAGGCCGAGCTCGTCGTAGTGGTGCAATGTGCGCACACTCACATGTGCCAGTTTGGCCACTTGGCCGACGGTGTACGTCAACACGCCCACCTCCTGCAAAGCAGTTTACACCCTGACGTCGCGTGAGGGTCAAGGATCGGGGGAAAAACAGCATGTCTCACGCGCAGCGAGCATAATTCTCTATGTAAAAAGCGGCTGCCGATGAAATTCCGCTTGCCATTCACTTCAAAAAGGAGGTTGTGCACATGTATGCGCCGCGTTGGGCGAAGGCCGCGGTCATTTATTTTGTAGTCGGTGTAGGGTTTGGTCTTTATATGAGCATGACCGAAAACTATCAATTCCCCAGTTTGCATGCTCATATCAACTTGTTGGGCTGGGCATCGATGGCACTGATCGCTGCTTTTCACCGTGTGTTTCCTGAACTTGAAGAACATCAGCTCGCGAACGTAAACTTTTGGCTTTATCAAATTGCTTTCCCGGTCATGATGCTCGGGCTTTTCCTCGTCAGCATCGATCGAGGCGAAATTGGCGGCCCCTTGGCCGGTTTTGGCGGGATGCTGACCGGACTCGCGGTGTTGCTTTTTGCGTTTTCCGTCATCGGTGCACTGCAAGGCAGCGAGAACACAAGGCGGCACGCAGCGATGCCGCGGGTACGCATCCGATAGACCTCTGGGGACAAAATGAATGCGGGAGTCCTTCGGCAAGCAGGACTCCCGCACATTTGCGTGTGCGTTGCAGGTTTTTATTCGGGCACAATGCGCACTGCACCCCGGGCGGCACTGGTTGTCATGGCCGCATAGGCTCTGAGGGCGGCGCTGACTTTGCGCGCTCGCGGTTGAGCCGGCTGCCAGCCTTTGGCGTCCTGCTCCTTGCGGCGACGTTCCAGCTCGGCATCGTCCACGGCGAGGTGGATGCGGCGATTCGGAATGTCAATTTCGATGATGTCGCCGTCGCGCACCAAGCCGATGGTACCGCCTTCGGCAGCTTCGGGCGAGATGTGACCGATGGAAAGCCCGGATGTGCCGCCGGAAAAACGGCCATCGGTGATGAGCGCACACTGTTTGTCCAAACCGACCGATTTAAGGTAGCTGGTCGGATAGAGCATTTCCTGCATGCCCGGGCCGCCGCGGGGGCCTTCGTAGCGAATGACCACGACCTCACCGGGCTTGACCGCTCCCGTCAAGATGCCGTCCACCGCCGCGTCCTGGCTTTCGAAGATGCGGGCCGGACCGGAGAATGTCAGAATGGATTCGTCGACACCGGCCGTCTTGACAATGCAGCCGTCTTCGGCGAGATTGCCGTATAGGACCGCTAGGCCGCCGTCTTGTGAAAAGGCGTGGTCCTTGTCGCGGATGACTCCGTTTTTGCGGTCGAGATCGAGCGATTCGTAGCGATTGTTCTGGCTGAAAGCAGTTTGGGTTCGTACTCCGCCCGGCGCGGCTCGATAAAACTCGAGGACGGCCTCGTCCTTGGTGCGCATGACGTCCCAACGTTCGAGCGCGTGGCCAAGGCTTTCGGCGTGGACGCACCCTACCGATGTGTCGATGAGACCTGCGCGGTCGAGCTCGCCGAGAATCCCCATGATGCCGCCGGCGCGGTGGACGTCTTCCATGTGCACGTTGGGAACGGAAGGTGCCACCTTGCACAAAACGGGCACCCGGCGTGACAGACGGTCGATGTCGGCCATGGTGAAATCGACGCCGGCTTCATGCGCTGCCGCGAGCAAATGCAGCACCGTGTTGGTGGAGCCGCCCATGGCAATGTCGAGCGTCATGGCGTTTTCAAACGCCGCGAACGTTGCGATGGAGCGAGGCAGCACGCTCTCATCGTCGTTTTCGTAGTAGCGCTTCGTGATCTCAACAATCAACCGGCCCGCTTCGAGAAACAGCTGCTTGCGGTCGGCGTGGGTGGCGATGAGCGAACCGTTTCCGGGCAGCGCAAGGCCGAGCGCTTCGGTCAGGCAGTTCATGGAGTTGGCCGTGAACATTCCCGAGCAGGACCCGCAGGTCGGGCAGGCCGCCTGCTCAATGGCATAGACTTCTTCATCGGTATATTGGCTGCTCGCGGCCGCGACCATGGCATCCACCAGGTCGATGGCTTTCGTTTCCCCGCCCAGCACCACCTTGCCGGCTTCCATGGGGCCGCCGGATACAAAGACGGTGGGAATGTTCAGCCGCAGTGCAGCCATGAGCATGCCGGGCGTGATTTTGTCGCAGTTGGAGATGCAGACCATCGCATCGGCGCAGTGGGCATTGACCATGTACTCCACCGAGTCGGCGATGATCTCGCGGGACGGCAGCGAGTAGAGCATACCGTCGTGGCCCATGGCAATACCATCGTCGACCGCGATGGTGTGGAATTCTCTGGCAACGCCGCCGGCCTTCTCGATTTCCTGTGCGACGAGTTGGCCGAGATCTCTGAGGTGCACGTGGCCAGGCACGAACTGCGTATACGAATTGACGACCGCAATAATTGGTTTGCCGAAGTCAGAGTCTTTCATGCCGGTTGCGCGCCAAAGCCCGCGGGCACCGGCCATGTTGCGGCCATGTGTAGTAGTGCGTGAACGATATGGGGGCACAGGTGACGACCTCCTGATATGAACGCTTGATGAGCCCGAGCAGGCTCGTTAGCCATTTCTATTCAGAACTACTTCAACCAACTGAGGCGAAAAGCCTTCTTTTCGTTCTTTTCCGCTGCAAGGTGCACGGATGGAGCTCTTGCACAGCGAGTAGATTTCAATAGTGCGGATCAACGGGAGTTGGAGAATTGAGCGCTCGAGCCATTGATTTCACGGAAGGTCCCATCGCCAAGAAAATGGTGTGGTTCGCAGGGCCGATCTTTCTCAGCAATGTGCTGCAAACATCATATCAATTGGTCGACAGCCTGTGGGTAGGCAATTTGTTGGGATCGCATGCGCTTGCCGCATTGTCCAATTCCAACCCCATTACGTTTGCGGTGCTTTCCTTCATGCTCGGCATCAATGCGACGACATTGACCGTTTTATCGCAGCATCGGGGACAAAACGACCGTGAGGGCATTCGCAAATCGTTGAACGCGTTTGTCGTGATCCTCGGCACGTTGTCGTTGGTTCTCGGTTGGGTCGGTTATGTCGGAACGCCGTTTCTGCTGCAATGGATCGGCACGCCATCGGAACTCTTGTCCTTGGCGAGCACGTATTTGCGGATTCATTTTCTCGGCATCGTGTTTTTGCTCGGATATAACTTTATCAGCACGGTACTGCGTGCCCTCGGTGACAGCAGGACGCCGCTGTATTTCATCACGGCGGCGGTCATTTTGAACGTCATTCTCGATCCGCTGTTCATCGCCGTTTTCGACTGGGGGATCGCCGGTGCGGCCTATGCCACCGTCATGGCGCAAGGTGTTGCGTTTGTCGGGGGCGTCATCTATTGCATCATCAAGGGGAACGTGCCGTTTACGGTGCCGGCATGGCCGGAAAAGCAATATGCGAGTGCCGTTCTCCGCTTGGGTCTTCCAGGTGGGCTGCAGATGGTCGCCATTTCCAGCGGAATGGTGCTGATTATGAGCGTCGTCAATTCATTCGGTGCGGCGGTTGTCGCTGGCTTCGGTGCTTCACAGCGGATTGAAAGCTTAATTATGATTCCGGCTCAAACCTTAGGAGCCGCCGTTACCAGCATGGCTGGGCAGAACATCGGCGCGCAGAAGTGGCGGCGGGTGACGGCTATATCGTATACGGGCATCCTGCTGATCTTCGCCTGTTCTTTGCTGATCAGCTCGCTCGTGTTTCTGGGCGCACCGCTGCTCATTCGCATGTTTGTCAGCGATGCGGCGACTGTCGCCTTCGGCACGTCGTATTTGAGGATCACGGCGTTCTTTTACATTTTCTTGGGCGTCAATTTTGTGTTGAACGGTATTGTGCGCTCTTCGGGTGCGATGCTGCAGGTGCTGCTGCTGAACATCATATCGTTTTGGGTACTGCGCTATCCGCTTGTCTACACGTTCGCCCATGTGTACGGAGAAATGGGGATCGCTTACGGATACAGCGCCAGCCTGGTCATCAGCAGCATTATCGCCACGCTGTACTTTTTGTTCGGCAAGTGGCGGGAAGTGAAGATTTACCATTAACATCAACATCGATCCCGTCTGACGTCGTTCGGTCGGGACGACAAAGGGTGGCATCCCGGCATGGTTCATTCATCATCCTACGAAAAGCTGCGTGCAAACTGTGTCGCTCTGTTGCGTGCATGTTCCGATGACACGGAAACGTGGTTGGCTGAAGCCGAGAGCTATATGCTGCACACGGCTCAAGCCATTGACGCCGTGTTGTCGTTGGACATGCCTTCCTTGACCGATCCGGCGTACATATTTTCGGTTGATCCCGGCTTAGGGCAAAGGTCTGGTACTGCGGTCACAGGCAGGCAGGAGCGCGTTGACCTGTTGCCACGCAGCTCGCACCAAGGGACGGGGGCGGTTTCCGGGGATCCGGCGAGTTTGACGCTTGTCGAGGCGGCGCGTGCCTTCCGCCGCGGCGATTTGTCGCCTGTCGAGCTGGTAGAAGCATGTTTGGCACGTATCGAGGCAATGGATGGCGATGTCCAGGCGTGGGCGTCGGTCGTACCGGAACAGGCTTTGGCGGAGGCTCGCCGTGCCGAGCGTGCGCTGCGTAGCGGCAACGATCTTGGCCTGCTGCACGGCATTCCCTTTGGTGTCAAGGACAACATTTGTACGGCCGGCATCCGCACGAGCGGTGGCTCACGCCTGCTGGAAGGTTTCGTTCCAACGTACGATGCAACGGTAGTCCGCTTGCTCAAAGAAGCCGGCGCCATCGTTTTAGGCAAAACGACGACAACCGAAATGGCGCTGGGGGACGCTCCGCCGACCCGAAACCCATGGAATTTAGCGCATACTCCCGGCGGTTCGAGCTCGGGCTCCGCTGCGGCAGTCGCTGCCGGACAGGTTCCCTTTGCGCTCGGCACGCAGACGGGTGGATCGCTCAATCGTCCGGCGGCTTATTGCGGGTTGGTCGCGGTGAAGCCGACGTTCGGTCGGGTAAGCCGCTATGGGGTTTTGCCCGTCGCCTGGACGTTGGACCACGTCGGCGCAATGACCCGAACCGCGGTCGATCAAGCTTTGGTGCTGCAAAGCATTTGTCGGGCGGACGAGGAGGATTCGTCGACGGTCGCCGCTGCGCCTCCGTTGACGCGCTCGGTATGGGATTTGGCTTCGGATGGCGCAAAACGTTTACGGGGCAAAAAAATCGGTCGGCCGGATCGTTATTTTTTCACTGGTGTGGATTCCGCACAGCGGGCGGCTTACGATGAGACGCTGCGTGTGTTGGAGCGGGAGTTCGGCATGATTGTCGAGGATGTTGAGCTGCCTCCGGCATTTGAGGCGGCCGTCGCAGCGCATGCGATCATTATGCAATGCGAAGTTGCGGCGGTTCATGGCTCGGCTTGGCGCGAGCGGGGGCAGCTGATGAGGCCGATACTGCGTGCCCGCATTTTGTGCGGAGCCGCCACGAGTGCCGAGGTGTATGTGCGTGCACAGCAAATCCGGAATTTGTACAAGGAGCAGATGCGACAGCTTTTCCGCACTTCGATCGATCTGATGGCCACTCCGACGACTCCAGCCGCTGCCCCTGAAGGCATACATGACACGGGTACTCCAGCCTTCATTTTGCCGTTCACGCTGACCGGGTTTCCCACGGTGGTCTTTCCCGTTGGCTGCGAAACCGCCGGCAAGCTGCCGCTCTCCGTTCAGTTTGTCGCCGCCCCTATGCAAGAAGAGTTGCTGCTCGATTTGGCGATCGCCTATCAACACGTTACTGATTGGCATATGCGCCGGCCTCGGGTGTGATGGGCGCGTCAATCCAGAAATCCACGGTCAGCAATTCGCAGCAAGATCATGTTCCGACTTCGTTGGAGCTTCACCGGGCAATACGGTGTTCGGCTGTAAATGGACGCCTTTGACTCGGAGGTAAAAAAAATCCGCGTAAATTGATCTGCTTAGTTGACTATATGATGGACGCTCTGGTAAAATGATCCTGCCATTAACATATACTAATCCGATCGGAAAACGCGTAATAATTTTTGCCGCGCGTTGAGGAGCGACTGCGCGAGCCGTATTTTTCATTGCACACGGCACACAGTCTCAACTGTCCGATCACTGGAAACACACCAGTAAACAATCATCAACGAATTCGGGAGGACGACACAACCTATGCCGCTTTATCTCGTAGAAGTTTCGCTCAATGGTCGCAATGAAGCAGAAATCGCTCAGGCGCTTGACGGTTTTGCCAAGGCGCTTGCGGGCAAAGGCGAGCTCATTGAAGCCCAAGTTGGGGTGGAAGCGGGGCGTGCCTTCTTGGTTGCGGAGGCTGCGGACGCTTTTCAGGTAGCTGAAGCTGCACAAAACGCGGGGCTTTCCCAAGTCGAAACCAAAGAGGTCAAGCTTGTAGGCGCTGAACTGGACGAAGTCAAGCAAAAGGCCGGCAAAGCCAACTACTTGGTCGAGTGGAATCTGCCCGAAGGCCTCACCATGGAACGCTACCTCCAGCGCAAGCAGGAAAAATCGGTTCACTACGCCGAGGTGCCCGAGGTGAGTTTCGAGCGGACTTACGTATGCACCGACATGAGCAAGTGCTTGTGCTTTTACGAGGCGCCCAGCGAAGAATTGGTCATCAAGGCGCGGGAGGCAGTCGAGGCGCCGATTGACACGTTGACGACGCTCAAGCAAGTAGGTGACTGAGGCGATGCCGGATCAGACACAATCGTGGCTCCTTCCCGAGGCGCTTCGACGTGAAATTACCGATTGGTTCGCTCAGCGGGCGCTCGCTGTCGACCGTTGCCAAGAGTCGGCACAAAAAGGTTTGGAGATGCTCGCTGAACGCGGTTTGCTCGCCAAAGGCATATCCGAAGAGTTGGGTGGCGACGGCGGCGCACTGCTTGAAATGGTGGAAGTGATCGCCACCGTTGCCAGCGGCTGCTTAACTTCAGCTTTTGTCGTCTGGTGCCAACGCATGTTTTTGGAGTATGTGGCGACATCGCAAAACCCGTATCTGGCTGAAGAAGTGCTGCCGCAGGTACTTCAAGTCGACCGGTTCGGCGCCACGGGACTGGCAAACGCCATGAAGCACTTTGCTTCGCTGGAAGAGATCCGGGTGACGGCGCAGCGCACTCCGGAAGGCTACGTGCTGACGGGGAGTCTGCCGTGGGTTTCCAACTTGGTCGATGATCGATTCGTTGTCGCGGTCGCGGCGCGGTCCGGCGACGATGTAATTCTTCTGGCGGTCCCCGGTGACGCCGCCGGGCTTAGGTGCGGCCCACGGTATCCCCTTTTTGGCTTGGAAGGCACGGCGTCGGCGTCGCTGCGGCTTGACGACGTCCATCTTGACACAAAGTGGCTGATAGCGGACAACGGCATCGTGTTTCTCAAGAAAATCCGACCGATTTTCTTGCTGCTGCAGTCGGGCCTCGCCTGGGGACTGGCCGAAGCCGCCCTGCACCACGCTGCGGCGAAATTGGGCGGTCCCCGCATGGCCCTCAAAGATCAGGCCGAACGGCTTCAAAATCAGTTCCGATACCTTGTGGAAGAGGTGCGATCGCTCGCTCGGGTGTACGACAGTGCGGATTCGTCGGTATCCTACCGAGCGCTGAAAGTACGCAAAGAACTGGCGGAACTGGCGGTGCAGGCCGTTTGGTTGGAGCTGGAGGCCGCCGGAGGCGCCGGCTATCTTTCCGAAAGCGCGACGGCGCGTCGGCTGCGGGAGGCGGCGTTTTTGCCGATCCAAAGCCCGAGTTTCGTACAGCTGCGGACGGAACTGGCGCAGGTCGAAGCCTCTCGCATCAACGGAATGGGCGCTGTGGCCGGCGGCGGGGAGGAAACGATGTGATCGAAATCAGCGGGGCAGGCAAGGATTTCTTGCTTGACGGCAGCGTTCTGCAGGCGTTCGACGGCATCGATCTCGTCATCGGTGCAGGGGAGATCGTCGCGCTGGTCGGGCCGAGCGGATGCGGCAAATCCTCGCTTCTCAGAGCGGTCGGCGGCCTCGAGCCGCTGAGCCGCGGTGAGATACGCCTGAACGGCCAAAGGATTGAAGGACCAGACGTACGCATTGGTATGGTGTTTCAGGAAGCACGCCTTCTACCTTGGCTGACGGTGAGGGAAAACGCCGCACTGGCGGCAAAGTTTCGGTCGCACCGCCGGCGGGAGTCCGGGCCGGCGGTCGATGAGCTGCTGGCCCGCGTGGGTCTGGAAGCTTTCGCAAACGCCTATCCGGAGCAAATTTCCGGCGGCATGGCTCAGCGGGCTGCCCTGGCACGCACGTTGATGCAGCGTCCCGAAGTGATTTTGTTTGACGAACCCTTTGCTGCGCTCGACGCACTGCGCCGCATGGAGCTGCAAGTATGGCTCGCCCACATGTTGCGTGAGCAGGGGACGGCGGCGCTTTTTGTCACCCACGATTTGGACGAGGCAATCATCATGGGCGACCGGATTGTCGTCATGACAGGTCGGCCGGGGCGTATTCACCGCATCTATGACGTTCCCGCAGCCGATGAAAAGCTGCGGCAAATCGATCATGACCCGGTCTACTGGGAGCTCAAGAAGTCGATTCTCGCAGACTTGCGGGCGACGGGCGGTCTCAAGGAGTTGAATGTGTCATGAAACAATGGAGTCCGGAAAACTTGTTCGACCGCGAATGGAGCCGCCGCGAGTTCCTTCAGTTTCTTGGACTCGGCGCCGGCGCTTTGCTGCTCGGTACATCGCTGGCGGGGTGCGGACGAAAAAAAGCATCCCAGCCGCCCTCCACGGCAGTATCCGACAAGCCGCTGAAAATCGGATATTTGCCGATTACTGACGCGGGACCGCTCTTGATTGCCCATGCGAAAGGATTCTACGCAGCGGAAGGGTTGACCGCGGAGCAGCCATATCTTTTTCGCGGGTGGTCGCAGATCGTCGAAGCGTTCGTAGCGGGACAGGTCGACGTGATCCACGTATTGATGCCGACCGCCGTCTGGATGCGGTTTTCCAACCACATCCCGCTGCGCATTGTCGCCTGGAACCACACCGATGGATCGGCGCTCACCGTAAATCCAGGCGTCAACGGCGTACAGGATCTCGCCGGAGAGACCGTCGCCATCCCGTACTGGTATTCCATACACAATGTGGTGCTGCAACAGCTTCTGCGGCATCACGGGTTGCAGCCGGCGGAACATGGCGCAGCTCGGCTGGCGTCGGACGAGGTGCGTTTGGTTGTCATGCCTCCGTCGGACATGCCGGCGGCGCTTGCCAATCAATCGATCGCAGGGTATATCGTGGCCGAACCGTTCAATGCGGTGGCCGAAGTGATGGACATCGGCAAGATCTTGCGATTTACGGGTGACGTATGGCTCCGGCATGCCTGCTGCGTCGTCGTCATGAAAGAAGACGATTTGGAAAAGCGGCCCGAATGGGCACAAGCGGTGGTCAATGCCTTGGTGAAGGCGCAGCTCTGGATGCGCGACAACCGGCTGGAGACGGCGCGATTGCTGTCGCAGGAAGGCTATTTGCCACAGCCTTTGCCGGCGATCGAGCGGACGCTTGCCTATTATGACCACACCCATTACGGATCAAGCGGTGCCATTCAGCATCCAGAGTGGGGAAACCATCGGATTGATTTCATCCCGTACCCGTATCCATCGTATACGGAAGCGCTGGTGCGGTTTCTGCAAGAAACGTACGTTGAAGGCGAGAAGGCGTTTCTCAATACATTGGATCCGGCTGCGGCACACCGTCAGGTGGTGGACGACCGCTTTGTCCGCAAGGCGCTGGAACTCGTTGGCGGCTTAAGCGCCTTCGGCGTTCCGGAAGAATGGACGCGAGCCGAGGTGATTTCCATTTGAGACTGCAACCGCCGCGTGTGCGCTGGAATAAAAATGCATGGACGCCTGTCCTCGGCTTGATGCTCGTCGTGGCGGCGTGGGGCGTTTTGACGTCGCCGTGGACCAGCTTCAGCCCGATTATGACGTCATTTTCACCGGCACGTTCGGTGCAGGCGCTGATTGACGTCGTGCAGGCAGAACGGACTTGGGGGCATGTTGCCGCCAGTCTGCAACGGGTCGGAGTCGGCCTCGGTCTCGCGTTTCTGGCGGGAGTGCCCGCAGGACTTTTGATTGGGCGCGTCGCCTGGCTTGATCGAGCGTCATCGACGGCGATCCAATTCATCCGGATGATTTCGCCGCTCTCATGGATGCCCATCGCCGTCATGGTGCTCGGCATCGGGGATGCTCCGATTTATTTTCTCCTCACCGTCAGTGCGGTATGGCCTATTTTGCTCAGCACGGCCGAAGGCGTGCGAAGCGTCGACCGCCGCTGGATCGAGATGGCGCGCAGCTTAGGCGCGACAGAAGCCGAAGTGCTGCGTCATGTGGTCATTCCTGCCATTGCCGCTCATGTGGTGACGGGTCTCCGGCTCGGTTTGGGGGTTGCTTGGATTGTGCTCGTGCCGGCTGAAATGCTGGGTGTCCGGGCTGGACTCGGCTATGCAATTCTCGATGCCCGCGATCGACTGGCGTATCCTGAACTGATGGCGATGATCTTGTTGATCGGATTCCTCGGCTGGGTGATGGACACCGTCATCCGCCGTGTTCAGGCGCGGCGGTTTCATGCGGCGGAGCGATCCGTCGGGGAAGTACGGACGACTCCTCTCGCATGATCCTGCGAAGTGCCGGCTGATGCCCCGAATGTTGCCCTGCGGCGCATGATTCAGATCGTTAGGGAATGAATAGAAAATGTATGCAGGCTCACGATTTCGTGATAGGCTGGTGCAACAAGGGGTGTTGCGATCATGGAAGCCGGCTGGAACCTCGAGAACAGTTATGCTGAACTGCCGAGTACATTTTTCTCGCAGCTCAAACCGACACCGGTCGTTGCACCGAAGTTGGTCGTGCTCAACGAACATTTGGCGGCAGAACTCGGCTTGAATGCCGCGGCGCTGCGCAGCGACGAAGGGGTCGCCGTGCTGGCGGGAAATGCGGTGCCCGAAGGATCGGTGCCGCTTGCTCAGGCTTATGCCGGGCACCAGTTCGGACACTTCACCCGGCTTGGCGACGGTCGGGCCATTTTGCTCGGCGAACAAATCACGCCACGCGGGGAGCGCTTCGACATTCAGCTGAAGGGCTCGGGGCGGACGCCTTATTCTCGCGGCGGCGACGGTCGGGCAGCGCTCGGGCCGATGCTGCGCGAATACATCATCAGTGAGGCGATGCACGCCCTCGGCATTCCGACGACACGCAGCCTCGCCGTGGTGACGACCGGCGAAGCGATTGTACGTGAAACACTGCTTCCCGGCGCCATATTGACCCGCGTTGCTTCCAGTCATTTACGAGTCGGTACATTTCAGTATGCCGCCGTGTGGGGGACGCAAGACGAACTGCGTGTGTTGGCGGATTACGCCTTGCAGCGTCACGATCCTGATATCGATCGTCACAGTCCGGAGCGGTTTTTGCTTTTGCTGCGGCGCGTCATTGAAAGGCAGGCGGCACTTGTCGCCAAATGGCAGCTGGTCGGCTTCGTCCATGGCGTCATGAATACGGACAACATGACCATCAGCGGCGAAACGATCGACTACGGCCCTTGCGCCTTCATGGATGTGTACGACCCGGCAACGGTATTCAGCTCCATCGATCGCGAGGGTCGCTACGCATACGGCAATCAGCCGGGAATCGCCGGCTGGAATCTCGCCCGCTTTGCCGAAGCTCTATTGCCGTTGCTGCACGAAGAGCGAGAGAAAGCGATTGAGCGCGCCCAAGAAGCGGTCAACGAATTCCCTGAGCTGTATGAACGGCATTGGCTGGCCGGCATGCGAGCGAAACTGGGCTTAGCCAATGAAGAAGCCGACGACATCCGATTGATCGAAGATCTCCTCCGTCTTATGCAAAGTCATCGTGCGGATTACACCAACACCTTTCGGGCGCTCACATTGGGGCGGCCGGAAGAAACGGCCATGTCCGGCAGTGCAGCCTGGTCAGAGTGGCTGGAGCGGTGGCGCGCCCGTCTGCAGCGCCAGCCCGACGGGGAAGCCGGCGCTCAGGAGCTGATGCGCCAGGCCAATCCGGCGGTCATCCCGCGCAATCACCGTGTCGAGGAGGCACTGACAGCAGCCGTGGAACAAGGCGATCTCAGCGTAATGGAGCGGCTGCTCGCCGTGCTTGCCGATCCGTATGCTTATTCTCCCGAGCAGGACGACTACGCCGCGGTCCCGGCGTTGGACCGGCCTTATGTGACGTTTTGCGGCACCTGAGCGGACCGCGCGGTCGAAGTGTAGCGGAGAGCGGGTTTACAGCAGCTAAAGTCAGTGATTTGCGTTTTTTGTCTTGAGTGTTATAAATTAGAAATGAGGGGAGGGAAGCAACAACGCCATCAGGGGGTAAGATTGGGAACGCATGGACAAGAGATTTCGGATGAACGAGAATTTGCAGGGAGAGATGACGAAAGAATACGTTCCTCTCGCCCTCTTGCTTGCTCATGATTTGAGTGCAAATGCAAAGATCATCTGGATCGTTTTGTACCAGGACGCCCCAATGATACCCGAGCGACTTTTATCTCCAATGCGCCTTTCCAGACGAACCGGGCTGACACCGCAAGCCGTCCGCCGCTCATTGGCACAACTCGAGGCGTCACGTTGGGGTGAGATCATACGCCGCCCGAACGATGCTACGAATCGCATCCGGCACAAATCGCCCAAAGCGTATGTTCCGGAACGGCTCGTCACCGACCGCAGAATCGGTGTCGGGGCGCGGCTGCTGTTCGGTGTCTTGCAAGGAACACCCGGTTTTCGACATCACATGGGATGTGCTGCTTACGCCGATTTGGCGAGACGCATGCAACGGGATCCGAAATCAATCGCCATCGATCTGCGGCAGTTGGCGGCCGCCGGATGGCTCGAATTCAGTCCGTTCCATGAGAGCGGCAGGCTGTATTTCACGCTTTACGACCCCACGTTTGTGGCGAACCAACATATCCTCAGACGAGTCCGACGGCGTGTGAGGCGAACTCCGTTCCGCAGCGACGTGCTCCTGCACCGGTACTTGGCGATGACCACTGATGCAGCCGAAGCCGCGCACAATGCGGCACCGGATCGGGTGGCGGACCCGAAACACGATCCGAAAGGGAACGGGGAGCGGCCGTTCGAAAACGCCGCGCTGATCGACGAATTCGGCCTTGAGCAGCTCGATCTAGCGTTCATTGATGAGCCGGACTTGCAGTGCCACAATAAACGGTGAACTGAGGGTTCCCTTCGGAGCCGGCAGGGGATGGCATCCACTGCGCCGACTGTGCCCGCCTCAGTTCACTGAAACAGCGAGCGGCGTGTTTGCCCGGGCGATCAGCGGGACCCGCGTGAAGGGCCGCGTCGGGCAACGCAGGATCAACCGCCGTTTCGCGCTGCATGGACCCGGACGCCCTGCTATGATATCCTGGCTTTAGATCCTCTTCTTTCCGAAACGTGGATGATTCCACTTTGCTTTTCCACCGCCAGGGAGTCATCCCGTCGGCCTCAATCTAACACGATACTCATAGAGTCTCAACCCACCGAATGGCATCGAAAGGATTTGTGGTAGCTTGCTTTCGCTTTCCGTACTCGACCTCGTCCCGATCGGAGCGGGCTATACTTCCACCCAGGCGCTGCAGCACATGGTGGAATTGGCCCGTTTGGCTGATCGCCTCGGCTACACGCGGTATTGGCTCGCTGAGCACCACGGCATGCCGAACATTGCGAGTTCATTTCCCGAAATCCTCATCGGGCACGTAGCAGGGGCGACGAAGCGTATTCGCGTTGGAGCGGGCGGCATCATGCTGCCGAATCATGCACCGCTTCGTGTTGCTGAAGCGTTTCACACGCTGGAGGCGCTGTATCCAGGGCGAATTGATCTCGGCATCGGGCGAGCGCCGGGCACCAACCCGGCCACTTCACGTGCATTGCGCCCGTTTGACGCCGAACAGTTTCCGGCGCAGCTCGAAGAATTGTTTGCGCTTTCACGGCAGTCGTTTCCGAAAGACCATCCGTTTCATTCAGTGAAAGTCGTTCCCAGCGACGTCGCGTTGCCTCCGGTGTGGCTTCTCGGTTCCAGTGGTGCCAGTGCTCGGTTGGCCGGTGCGCTCGGCGTCGGCTACGGTTTTGCGAGCCATTTCAGCCCGACGCCGCCGGGTCCGGCGATCCGAGCGTACCGGGAAGCTTTTGTGCCGTCGGAACAGTTCGAGAAACCGCACGTCATTTTAGGCGCAGCGGTTGTATGTGCTGAAACCGACGAAGAGGCCGATTACCTCGCCAAGCCGATGGATCTCGCGTGGGTTCGTCTGCAGCGGGGCGAATTGAAGCCCATTGCGACGCCGGAAGAAGCCGCGGCATATCCGTATACGCCGGAGGAACTGGCCGTCGTGCGGGCGTACCGTTCGCTGACAATTATCGGCAACCCGGAGAAGGTGCGAGAGCAAATTGAAGCCAAGGCCCAAGAGGCCGGAGCGGACGAAGTGATCGTGTCGAGCATGATCCACGGTCACTCCGAACGAATGCGTTCGTACGAATTGCTTGCCCAAGTATTTGAACTGAACGGTTCCGAAGCGGCATGGGAAGACCAACAATAGAAAGGAACATTCCATGGAACTGGGCATTTACACTTTCGTCGAGAACACCCCCGATCCTGAGACGGGCGTAATTCTCAGTCCCGCCGAACGCATGCGCAATTTGCTGGAGGAAATCGAGCTGGCCGATCAGGTCGGTCTCGATGTGTTCGGCATTGGCGAACACCATCGGCCTGATTATATCGTTTCATCGCCGGCGCCAGTGCTGGCTGCGGCTGCCCAGCGCACCAAGCGCATCCGGTTGACAAGCGCCGTAACCGTGCTCAGTTCAGACGATCCCGTCCGGGTGTTTCAAGACTTCGCCACGTTGGATTTGCTTTCGGGCGGCCGGGCTGAAATCATGGTAGGGCGGGGCTCGTTCATCGAGTCGTTTCCTTTGTTCGGATATGACCTGGCCGATTACGAATCGCTTTTTGAAGAAAAACTTGATCTGCTGCTGAAAATACGGGAATCCGAAAAGGTGACGTGGTCCGGCAAGCACCGGCCGGCGTTGAACAACCTCGGTGTCTACCCGCGGCCGATCCAAAATCCGCTGCCCATTTGGGTGGCGGTGGGAGGCACCCCGATGTCAGCCGTTCGGGCGGGGAGGCTGGGCTTGCCGATGGCACTCGGCATCATCGGCGGTTTGCCGGAACGTTTTGCACCGCTTGTCGAGCTTCACCGCCAAGCGGCCCGAGAAGCGGGTCACTCCATTCCGGCGTTGAGCATCAACTCACACGGTTTTATCGCTGATACGTCACAGGAAGCTGCCGACGCAGCCTATCCGGCGTTCGCTTTGATGATGAACCGCATCGGCGCCGAGCGCGGGTGGCCCCCCATGACGCGCTCGCAATTTGATGCGTCGCTTCGACTGCGAGGAGCCAATTTCGTCGGCAGTCCGCAACAGATCATCGACAAAATTCTTTTCCAGCACGAGATTTTCGGTCATCAGCGATTCCTGCTTCAATTCAGCGTCGGGACGCTGCCGCATCAAAAGATCTTGCGCTCGATTGAGCTGTTCGGCACCAAAGTGGCACCTGTGATTCGGCGTGAACTCGCGAAACATTGACCGGCATCGGCGGGATTCGTTTCAGAGCGACTTGACGGACTCCCTTGGAGTGCGATGAGGCATCGCTGCAGGCATGGGATCGAATACTCTTGCAGGCAGCGATGCTTTCGTTTAAAAATGCCAGAATAAGCGAAGGATTTTTTACCCTATTGTTTAATGATACTAGTGCTTATAAATGTATCAAAAAACAATAGGGAGGTTTGACCATGGTGAAAAGAAGCGTAACACTATTGCTCGCACTGCTGTGCTTGCTGGCAGCGAGCGTGTCGGCGGCAGCCATCGAGCTGCTGGAAGGACCTGAGTTTGGTCTGGACGATCAGCAGCGTTTCATCGTCACATTTACGACTTCAACGGCCAGCATGTCGTATGTCGAATACGGCGTCGCCGAAAGCTACGGTGAAAAAACTTCAGATTACATCAGCCTCGATTTGCTGCACCAACATGTGCTTGAAAACGTGACGGTCGATACAACGTACCATTACCGCATCGTCTTGTCTGACTTTATCGGCAACGAGTATGCGATTACGGGCACGTTTGTCACCCCGGAGCTCGGCCAGGTCACGCGCCTGCGGCTGCAAAACACATTCGACGGAGGCACCTTGTTGACATGGGATCCGGCATTCGGCGCAGCGGAGTACCAGGTTCAGCGAGCTGCCGCTGAAGACGGGCCTTTCGACGTCATCGCCACGGTAACCGGAACGGAGTATCACGATGACTCCGATGAGCGCACCGGTCAGGACGTCTACCGTGTCGTTCCGGTCACAAGCACGGGACTTGTCGGAGAACCGTCGCCTCCGGCCGTGTTGGCCTACGTTACCGTTGATATCGGTCCGTGGGCGAACAACCTGGGCATTGCGCGCCTCCAAAACGTGTCCGATTTGTCTCCCGGCGTCGACGGCGACAATTTCGGCTATTCAGCTGAAGCGCTGCCGGAGGGCGATTTTGAATTGGTTTGGGACGACCATGTGGTTCCGTTCCGGGGCTTTTATTTGGAGAAGGGGCAGAACGACAACATCCAGACGAACGGGCAGATCATTCAAGTGCCGCGGGGGAAGTACTCGGCCCTTTGGCTGCTCGTATCGAGCACCTGGGGATCGTCCGGCGGCATCAACATCGCCTTGATCTACGCAGATGGATCCGAGGAAGTCCACGCCATTGCGGCGCCCGACTGGTGCCAGGACGGTTCGGCTTTCGCAGGCCGCCCCGTGTTTTCGGCGGCGCGGTACAACGTCAACGGGCCCGACGGACTTGTGTGCTCGATGTGGTTCCTTCCGCCGTATCCCGTCAATCCGAATAAGGAATTGGTGAGCATTCGCCTGCCGCAGAAGCCGCCGGCAACACTAGGCAACACGAACTTCCACATCTTTGGCCTGACCTTGGGTATCTGAGCCCGTAGAAAACGTGTCCCGTAGAGGAGGAGTCGATGGGCACTCGCATCATCCTCCTTTGCGGGACACTTCGCTTCTAAAACAAGGATGGTGATTGGAGTGAACCGTATGCCTGTTTGGGTGTCCTCGGCAGCGTGGGAGCCGCGCAACATCCGCCTGCGCTTCATGACCCGAATTCTCCTTTTCGTTGCTGGCGCGCTGCTTTGGATCATTGGGATACAGCAGGCGCACGCCCAAGCATTTGATCTCGAAGAAGACGACCACATATGCATCATCGGAAACGCACTGGCCGATCGCATGCAGCACGACGGGTGGCTTGAGACGTATTTTCAGCTGGCCTATCCCGAACATCGGCTGGTATTTCGCGATCTCGGTTTTGCCGGCGATCGGATCAATCACCGCCCGCGGTCGCATCCGGGCTTCGGCTCGCCGGATGCGCATTTGGAACGTTGCGGCGCTGACGTGATTTTTGCGTTTTTCGGCTACAACGAATCGTTCGACGACAATCCGGAGCAGTTTCGCAAGGATCTCAACGAATGGATTGATCATACCCTTGCCCGCAAGTACAACGGCGAGAGCGCACCGCGGATTGTCTTGTTCTCGCCGATCAAGCACGAAGATCTCAAGGACCCGAACTTGCCGAACGGCGTCGAGAACAACCGGCGCCTGGCCGCTTATACGCAGGTGATGTCCGAAGTCGCGGCGGAGCGCGGCATACCGTTCGTCAATTTGTTCGCCTTCACGGAGGCCCTGTATGAGGTGTCGGATGTACCCATGACGATCAACGGAGTACACCTTACACCCGAAGGGAACCGGGCGATCGCGCATTACATCGTGGAATATCTCACGGGCCGGACGCCCACGGCCGACGAAGCCACGCTGGAATGGGTGCGCGAAGCCGTTCTCGACAAGAACTGGCACTGGCACAACCGCTATCGCGCCACCAGCGGAAACGACATTTGGGGCAGCCGGAGCACGCTGCACAACAATTTCCTGAATTTGCAGCACGAGCTGGCGATGATCGACATCATGACGGCGAACCGCGACCGACGCATTTGGGCTCGCGCGCAAGGCGAGGACATCGAAGTTGTCGACGCCAACGTGCCGCCGCCGATCGAGGTGGAAACCAACTTTTTCAGCACCATCGGTTGGATGTTGGACCGGGTGGAGTATTTGGGAGGCGTCGAAGCCATTGAAAAAATGACCGTGGCGGACGGATTGGAAGTCAATTTGTTCGCCAGCGAAGAAATGTTCCCGGAGCTCGTCAACCCCGTCCAGCTCCAGGTCGATGCGAAAGGGCGCATCTGGGTAGCGGTTTGGGCGACCTATCCGAAATGGGAACCGCTGAAAGAGATGAACGACCGGCTGCTCATCCTCACCGACACGGATGGAGACGGCGTAGCCGATGAAGCGAAAACGTTCGCGTATATCCACAATCCCACCGGCTTTGAATTTTGGGGCGGCGGGGTCATTGTGGCGTCGGCCCCGAACCTTTGGTTCTTGAAGGACACCGACGGCGATGACGTCGCCGACGTGATGATCCCCATCTTGAGCGGCCTCGATTCGGCTGATACGCATCACGCCGCTAACAACTTGATTTATGGGCCGGACGGCTACATTTATTATCAACGCGGCGTCTTCCATCTGCATAATATTGAAACGCCGTGGGGCCCGCCACATGAATCCGAAACACCCGGGTTGTATCGGTTCAATCCGCGGACGTTCGAATTCGAATTTGTCGCTTTCAATCAACCGAACCCTCACGGGATCGCGTTTGACCGCTGGGGCTATCAGATCATCACGGATGCGACGACGGGTACGACGTTGCAAGTCCTCCCGAACGAAACCGGTGACGGATTCACCACGCGGCAGCTGTTCCCGACGGTCGTGCGTCCGGTCGCGGCCAACGGCATTTTGTCGCGTCTCCACTTGCCGGAGCGTTTTCACCCCAGCCTGCTGCTCTACAATACGATCGGCTACCAAGGCGTGAAGACATTTAACTTGTCGTATGAAGACGGGCTGATCACCGCTACGGTCGGCGAAGATCTCCTGTATTCGTCCGATCCGAACTTCCGCCCGACTTCCGGCGTCATCGGCCCCGACGGGGCGCTGTACATTGCCGACTGGCACAATCCGACGGTCGGGCACATGCAGCACAATTTGCGCGACCCGATTCGTGACCACCAACATGGCCGTATTTACCGTATCACGGCGAAAGACCGACCGCTGCAAGAACCGGTGTCGATTCACGGCGAGCCGATTGAGCATCTGCTGGATCTGCTCACCCATCCGGTCGACAGCGTGCGGCATCGCGTGCGGGTTGAGCTGAGCGGCCGCGATACGGCGGAAGTCATCGCCGCTGCGTTAGAGTGGATCAAGCAGTTTGACGCGAATGACCCCGACGGTGCGCATGCGCTCTTGGAGGCGCTTTGGCTGCATCAGCAGCACAACGTGGTGAACCGCGAGCTGCTCGCTCGGCTCTTGAACTCGCCCGTCGAGCACGCACGGCATGCGGCGGCCCGCGTGGAGATGGCGTGGCGAAACCGCCCGACGGACGACTTGATTGCCGGCGAGCGGCCGCACATCGTTTTTATCACGGGTGACGAGGAGTACCGATCAGAAGAGTCCATGCCGATGCTCGCACGCATTTTGGCGAATCGCTACAACTTCAAGGTCACGGTGCTGTACGCGACGACTGACGGCATCATCGATCCGAACCGGTTGGATCACATCGGCGGCCTGGAAGTGCTGCGCGACGCGGATATGATGGTCATGTTCACGCGTTTTCGGGCGCTGCCGGATGCTCAGCTCCAATACATCCGGGAATTTGCCGAATCGGGGAAGCCGATGGCAGGTTTCCGCACCGCGACCCACGCTTTCCTGTACGGTGCCGATCATCCGAATCATTTCATGGACAACGAGTGGCCGTATCAGGTGTTCGGTCAGCGATGGATCAGCCACCACGGAGCGGAGAGCTCCACCGATGTGTTCATTGTTTCCGGGCAGGAAGCGCATCCGATCCTGCGCGGGGTCGAGCCGTTCCACGCCCGCAGCTGGCTGTATCATACCGATCCGCTGCATCCGAACGCCACGCCGCTGATGTACGGGCGGGCTGTGCAAGGAGCGGCTCCGGGCGGCAATTATTTCGGGGACCCGCATCCCGTCGCCTGGACGCACTTTTATGAAGGCGAGCACGGAACGAGCCGCGTGTTCTTTACGACGCTCGGGCATCCGCATGATTTTTTCAACGAATCGCTGCGCCGTTTGGCTATTCAAGGCATCTTCTGGGCTTTGGGGCTTGAAAACCGCATTCCCGAGGAAGGCCTGAACGTCGATTACATCGGTGACTACACACCCAACAACTCCGGTTTCGGCATGGCGTACAAGCAAAACGTGCGTCCGGAGGACGTGCCGATCTACGTGTTTGTTCCGCCGCCGGAAGCCGTTGTGAACGTCGACCGGTGGTCAGGTCAGGCGCCGCTTGAAGTCACGTTCTCCGCCGCAGACGTCGCCACTGACGGTGCGCTCGGCATTGAACGATACGTATGGGACTTCGGCGACGGAAACACGGGTGTCGGTGAAAACGTGACGCACGTATATACCGAAAACGGCGTGTATCAGGCCACGCTGACGGTCGTCAGCACCTCCGGAACGACGTCGACGTCCAAGCCCGTGACGATCGTCGTCGGCAATACCGCTCCGGAACCGGTCATCGAAAACCCGCTGGCCGGCGCTCTATATGAGATCCGGCAAAACGTCGCTTTGGTCGGCAGAGCGTTGGACGCCGAAGACGGCGAACTGGCCGGCGATGCGTTGAAGTGGCAGGTTGTGGCCGAGTGGACGGACGGCGGTACAATCCAACGCGATGTGGTATTCGAAGGGGTAGGCGCGGAAGCGTCTTTCGCCATGGGCATCGACTGGCACGATGATATGGTCTACCAAGTGCATTTGTCGGCCGTTGATTCAGCCGGTCTCGCGAACACGGTGACCCGGACGGTACGCTTCACCCGCTTGCAAGTCCAAGCAGCCGACCGCATGGGGAATTTCCGTCTGATGGAAACCGATGACGTTGACGGCGGTCTGCATGCAGTCACAGCGGATTCAGGGGCCTACATGGTCTGGAATGAAGTCAACTTGACCGGCAGGCCGGTGCTCTTTGTCCAGGCGAAGTCGGACGCCGGCGCTTTGCTCGAATTGCGCAGCGGCGGTCTCGACGGCCGTGTGCTCGCTATCGCTTCGGTGCCGCCGGGCGGCGGCTGGGGCATCGTGCCGTTTGCGCTCAGCGACGCCGCCGGTGTACACGATCTCTACTTGGTCGTCAACCGCATCGAGCGGGGCGAGGTCGCGATCAATTGGGTTCAGGCCGTCGGGTCCGGACCAGGAAGATAGCTGAGCCAAGTGGAATGAAAGACATTCAAGGGTGTCCTTGTGCCGCCGGGCGGTGCAAGGACACCGCTTTCCTGGAAGAAGGGCGGATGGCCAACGGCTTGTCGCATGTTGGATGGCCATGTTAGCGGCTGTGTATGGTGTGCAGGCGTTCCATCCCGGCATGGTCCGGGCGGGATGGAACGCCTTTGTACCGTGAATGGGAAGTCGTCATTACGAAATTTTTTCGGGCTCGGGATATTCGACGCCACCGAGATCGACCGTAGCTTTGGCGATGCGCTGCGGCTCCAGCGGACGATCGGCTGCATCCCGCGGTACCGAAGCGATGCGATCGACTTCTTCCATACCTGAAATTACCCGGCCAAAAGCGGCGTATTGGCCGTCGAGGTGCGGAGCGTCCTCAACGACGATGAAAAATTGGGAACCCGCCGAGTCGGGCATGACCGTCCGTGCCATAGAGATGACGCCGCGCTCATGGGCAAGCGGGTTGGGGAAGCCGTTGGCGGTAAATTCGCCCCGGATCGAGTAGCCGGGACCGCCTCTGCCGGTTCCTTCCGGATCGCCGCCTTGAATGATGAAGCCAGGTATGACACGATGGAAGATGGTGCCGTCATAAAAACCTGAACGGACGAGAGAAATGAAGTTGTACACGGTATTCGGCGCGATATCGGGATAAAGTTCAATTTTGATTTCGGCGCCGGATTCCATCACAAGCGTAACCACGGGATTTTGCACCTCAGCTTCTGTATTGATTTGTTGACCGGACGCATCGCCTAAGTCGGCTGCAGCCGCATATCCACCGACAATCAGGATGACTGTCAACAGTGCGCTCCAAAACATCGAGGCACGCTGTTTAGGCATGCATTCGGACCTCCTTTTTGCATGTGCAGGTGAGAGTTTCCCTGACGGTTTGCTGAAACCCTTTTTTAGGTGCGGGGGTGTAGTACGTGCAGTTGTCCAAAAGGCTTACATTGCCGGATTGGGTCCCGCAGCTGCTCGCTGAACGGACCACGGTGATGCCGACATTAGAGGAACGCGTGCGATTGGTGATCGATCTGGCGCGGGAAAATACGCTGCGTGGCACAGGAGGGCCGTTTGGCGCCGCCATTTTCGAACGGGACAGCGGAAAATTGATCGCGGTCGGCGTGAATCGGGTGGTTCCGGATCAATGTTCCATCGCTCACGCGGAGATGATGGCTTTTGCCATGGCCCAACAAGAGCTGGGAGTGTTCGACCTCGGAGGTCCCGGCCTGCCGGCGCATGAGCTGGTGACGAGTGCGCAGATGTGTGTGATGTGCTACGGAGCGACATTTTGGTCGGGCGTGCGGCGGGTGGTTTGTGCCGCAGCGACGGAAGACGTACACGAGCTGACTGATTTCGATGAGGGCCCGGTGCCTGCCGATTGGCGCAGGCAGCTGGAGCAGCGAGGCATCGAGGTGGTCGAAGGCATGCTGCGGCAGGAGGCACGGGAGGTGCTGCGGGCCTATCAAGCCGCTAACGGGATGATCTACAACGCGAGACGGGGGCGGTAGTTATGGAAAAGGACAACCGCATGAACGGAGGCGCAACGGTTCACGGTATCCATCATGTGACGTGCATTTCAGGTGATGCGCAGGAAAACTTGAATTTTTACATCGGCGTCATGGGCATGCGTTTGGTGAAACGAAGCGTCAATCAAGACGCCATCGAAACCTACCATTTTTTCTATGCCGATGGAGCCGGCAATCCGGGCTCGGAGTTGACGTTTTTCCCTTGGCCGCATTTGGCTCCGGCTCGGCCGGGGGTCGGCCAGACGGTGGAAATTTTACTGGCGGTTCCGCACGGCAGTCTCGCTTATTGGCGGGAACGGTTCGAGCAGGACAACGTGTCGCACGGAGAACAAGAAGTGCGTTTTGGCGAAGCTACACTGCCGTTTGTCGACCCGCACGGTTTGCCGTTGGCGCTTGTCGAGACCGATGAGTGGCGGGGGTTTGTGCCGTGGTCGGACAGCGCCGTTCCGGAGGAACAGCAAATTCGCGGCGTACATGCCGTCCGTTTGTTGGTGGCGGATTTGCAGCCGACGGAAAGGATGCTGCAGCGTTTAGGCTTTGCATTGGTCGGTGTTGAAAACGGCTGGCATCGCTATGCCGTCGAAGACGGCCTGTCGGGGCAGCTCGTGGAAGTCAAGGCGGATCTGCAGGCCGGCTATGCACGAGGGGGGACGGGTGGAACGCATCACGTGGCCTGGCGCGTACGCGACGGCGAGGAACTGATGGCGATGCGCGAAATCGTACGGCAAGCGGGTGGGTATCCGACGCCGGAAATCGATCGTTTCTGGTTTCGGTCGGTCTATTTTCGGGAACCCGGCGGTGTGTTGTTCGAGCTCGCTACGGACGGGCCGGGGTTCGCCGTCGACGAGGACCCGAAACATTTGGGAGAAAAGTTGATTTTGCCGCCTTGGCTGGAACCGCGGCGTGAAGAGATTGAGGCGATGTTGCCGCCAATTTCTCCGCCGATGCCTCAGCGCTGATTCGGCCGCCAGGGCTGCGAGAGGAGTCGATGTGTGATGGACGCTCATCCCGTCGTGCATGATGAACAGCCGCTGCATCAAGCGGGACGGCCTCTTGGCGATGCAAATGTGGCCGTCATTTTGCTGCACGGACGCGGCAGCACGGCGCAGCACATTTTGGCGCTTGCCGATTGGTTCAAGCGTCCCGATGTCGCTTATTTGGCACCGCAGGCTTTTGGAAACTCATGGTATCCGTTTTCGTTTCTCGTGCCGCTGGAGCACAACGAGCCGTATTTGACTTCGGCCCTGCGAGTCGTCGGCAATTTGGTCCGCTCGATTGAAGAAGCCGGTATTCCGGCGGAACAAATCATCTTGGGCGGTTTTTCACAAGGGGCATGTTTGGCTTCGGAGTTCGTGGCTCGCCATGCGAGGCGGTACGGTGGTTTGTTTGCGTTGAGCGGGGGAGTTATCGGACCGGCCGACACCCCGCGGGATTACCCGGGGTCATTGGAGGGAACGCCGGTGTTCATCGGCTGCAGCGACGAAGATCCCCACATTCCGCTCGCTCGCGTGCACGAGTCCAGCGACGTTTTTCGCCGGCTCGGCGGGAACGTGACTGAGAAGATCTATCCTGGGATGGGACACACGATCAATGACGATGAAATCGCACACGTCGTCGCCATGATCGACGCCTTGGGAAGCTGAGCCACGTCGAGCGGCAATTCCGTGTTCGGCTGAGCCGCCGGGACGGTGGTCATGGTTGTGGCGGCAGGACGGCGCAGGGATTCCTGCGCCGTTTGATTTAACTTTGGGTCGCCTGGGACTGTACGGTTCGGCGTTGACGCGGTCGGTGAAACCCGATGGCTTTCAGCAGTTCATCGACGATCCATACCGAGCTGCTGACGAGAATGATCCATAGCCAATGCGTCAAGCTGAGCGGGACGGTGCCAAACAGCCAGTTGCCCAGACCGGTTTGCACGGCAATGAGCTGCAGAACGACTGCTGCGAAGATCCCCGCGAGAAGCGGACGATTGGTGAAGAAGCCCAACGTGAAGATTGACTGCTGCTGCGAACGGGCGTTGAGCGCTTGGAACCATTGAAACGCGGCGAGCGTCGAAAAAGCGACTGTACGGGCGTGCTCCAGTGTACCGATGCTGAGTTCATACGCAAACAGCCCCAAAGTGCCGATGGCCATCAACGGCGTCAATATCGCCATGCGCCTCAACGTGATCGCATCGAGAATCGGTTCTTGAGGATCGCGCGGCGGCTGACGCAGTACCGCTCGGTGTCTCGGCTCGAGCCCGAGCGGGATCGTACACAAACCATCGGTAACGAGGTTGATCCAGAGAATCATCACGGCGCTCAATGGCAATTCAAGACCGAGCAACAGGGCACCCACGAGCGTGAGGATTTCGCCGGAATTCGTTCCCAACAGGAAGAAGGTCACGCGACGCAGGTTGTTGTAGATGCCGCGGCCCTCTTCGACGGCGTGAATGATCGTAGCGAAGTTGTCGTCGGTGAGGATCATGTCGGCCGATTCTTTGGCGACTTCGGTGCCGGTTTGTCCCATGGCGATGCCGATGTCCGCACCTTTGAGCGACGGGGCGTCGTTGACGCCGTCGCCCGTCATGGCGACAATGTGGCCCTTGGTTTTGAGCGCACGCATGACGGTGAGCTTCTCGCTCGGTGACAGGCGGGCGAACACCCCGTATTCGATCGCTTTTTCAGCCAACGTGTCCGAATTCAGCGTGTTGACATCTTGACTGCCCAGCGCCCGATCACTCTGGGTAATGCCGACATCTTTAGCGATCGCAATCGCTGTGGCGGCCTGATCGCCGGTCATCATGATGGGACGGATTCCTGCGGCGATGGCGTCGGCAACGGCTCGGGCGCTTTCGGGCCGCGGCGGGTCGATCATCGCCCACAAGCCGACAAATGTCAGCCCGTTTTCGACATCGATCGGCTTGACTTCGTACTGCTGCGGATCCATCTCTTTATACGCCCCGGCCAGTACACGCAGCGCCTTGGACGCCAAGTTTTCAATGACGGCCTGAATTTCGGCTCGATGTTCCGGCGTCAGTCGGACACGCTGGCCGTCCAACTCGATGTGTGTACAGAAATCCAGCAAACGTTCGGGCGCGCCTTTGACATACAGCATGTTGGGGCGATCGCCTTGGCCTCGGTTGAGCGTGGCCATGTATTTGCGTTCGCTTGAAAACGGGATTTCGCCTATTCGAGGTACGATCTCTGCCAGTTCGCTCGGCTCGAACCCTGCTTTGTGGGCGACCGTCAGGAGGGCGCCTTCGCCGGGATCGCCTTCAACTTGCCAGCCCGATTCCGCCGGAGTGATCGCGGAATTGTTCGCCAAGACGCCGATTTCCAGCAGCCGTGCGAGAGCTCCGGTCGGCCGTTGAACCACTTCGCCGTTGTAGGTCACCTCTCCGTGCGGCGCATAGCCGGTTCCGGTGACATCATACAGGCGTCCGTCTGCCCATATGTTTCGCACGGTCATCTGGTTTTCCGTGAGTGTACCGGTTTTGTCCGTACAAATAATCGTCGTGGAGCCAAGGGTTTCGACGGCGGGAAGCCGGCGGATAATGGCGTTGCGTCTGGCCATTCGCTGGACACCGAGTGCGAGCACGACGCTGATGACGGCAGGAAGCCCTTCGGGTATGAACGCTACGGCTACGGCCACGGCGAACAGCGCCATGTCAACCGCTTCATAGCCTCGAAACAGGCCGAGCACGAACACGAGGGCGGCCATCGCCACCCCGGCGATTCCGAGCGTGGCACCGAGTTGAGACATGCGTTTTTGCAGCGGCGATTCTTCTCGTTCCGTTGTACGCACTTCTTCGGCAATGGCGCCGATTTGCGTGTCACTTCCGGTGCTGACGACGACGGCCCGGCCTCGACCAGCGGTGATCGAGGTGGACATCCAAACCATATTTTTTCTGTCGGCGAGAGGGGTCTCTTCGGGCAATTCGCCGGGCACTTTGCGGACGGCTTCGGACTCGCCGGTGAGTGCGGATTCGTCGCTGTAAAGGTCCTCGCTGGTGAGTACACGAGCGTCGGCGGCCACACGGTCGCCGGTCTCGAGAATGAGGATGTCGCCGGGCACCACCTCGGCTGCATCGATGCGCACCAGTTCGCCTGAACGATATACCCGTGCTTGAGGTGCGCTCATCTTTTGCAGTGCAGCGAGAGCGCCTTCAGCCCGCCACTCTTGGGAAAAGCCCAACACCGCGTTGAGCAGGACGACTGCGACGATGACGCCCGCGTCCACGTAGCTGCCGGTGAAAGCGGAAAGCGCCGCGGCTCCAATGAGAAGGTAAACCAGCGGGTCACGAAATTGGCTGAGCAACAGTCGAAACGGGTTGATCCCTTCGCTCGTTGCAAATACGTTGGGGCCGAACGTTTTTAAACGTTGTCTGGCTTGATCCGACGTGAGTCCGTTCTCCGTCACATCCAGCCGCTTGAGGACTTCAGGTGCACTCAGCGCATGCCACGGAATCCGTTCCGATCGTTCTTTCATTCGTGTCCGCTCTCTTTCCGTTTCGTATTGCGGTTGTCCGTCCGTTATTAGTTATTGGCATATTGGGATCCTGCCATTACTTCGGTGAATAGCATGTATGTTTGTTTGGCGCTATACAGTTCTGCTTCACTCCGTGTGGGATCAGCTGGCGAAGGCCTTTTCAACTG
>CALKAQ010000156.1 GCA_937983075.1 uncultured bacterium
TCGTTTTATCCGCAGCCTCCGCCGATGCGAGGCGAAGCGGCGGCTGCGCTGCCGGTATCAAGCTGCTGTACGGGGTATCCGAGGAGGTCCCATACGACAAAGGTGTCATCCAGATGGGCTGCTCGCGTGTAGCCTTGCTCGTACAAAACCCACCACACGAGAGCCGATTCGGTCGCATCGTCGGCGAATACGACCAACTGTCGTTTGCCCGGCAGCTGCTGCGTCAATTGGTGCAGCACCATGCGGTTTTGAAAAGCCGTGCCGTCTTCGTTCACCAGATCCGTCCACGGGATGTGGTACGAGACGTGGCGAAGACCGTCCGGCCGGGCGATGGTGTGCGTGCGTGCGTCGGCCGGGCGAGCGTCCACCGTGACCAAATCGGTATCGCTCCGCTTCGAATTGACGGTGTTCACATCAACATAAACGGTAGCCGGCCAGCTGCGTGAGCTGGCAAGCTCCCAAACGTCGACCGCAACGGGTTCAAGAGGCGAAAGCGTGTCGCTTGTTTCGAGGGGGCCGTTGTATTCTTCGCTCCAGGCCCGAATGCCGCCATCGAGCAGCTGGACGTCCGGATGCCCGAGAAGAACGAGTGCCCAGCCGACGTAAGCGGCGTCGGCAATTTGGTCGGCGTACACGACGACGGGGCGCTCCGGCGTTACACCGCGCTCGGCCAACAGTGCAGCAACTTTGGCCGGCGAGTGCAGCATATCCAAATCCATGTCGCGTATATCGGCGACGCTGACGGACACCGCACCCGGCAGATGTCCGTTTCGATACTCGTGTGTCGGACGAGCGTCAATTAAAATGACGCCGCTCTCCGCAGCCAATGCAGCCGGTGTCAGCCGTCCGACACCTTCGGGCTTCGGACCGGGCAGCCACGGCAAAATGGTGTAGTAGATGAGCACGAGCAGCCCGAGTCCGACGGCCAACACAAAGGTGGCGACAATGCGGTCGTTTCGTTTGGCGATGTTCGGATTTGCGGCCACGTCACTTCACCCGGAAGAACAGATGAAATTCGGCCCCGTTGCGAATCGGTTCACCCAACACTTCGTGGCCGTGCTTGCGTACTTCTTCGGGCACGTTGGTCACGGAAGGGGGATGGTCGACGATCACTTCGAGGATTTCTCCCGAAGCCATGGAGTTCAGTTCCTGAATCGTATAAATAGGCGGATACGGGCAGCATTCGCCGCACAGGTCGAGCACTCGATCAGCGACAATTTCTTTTGGTTGACTCATATTGGCTTGCCTCCTTACAGGAAATGAATTGGGAAAACTGCTTGCTTCGTTGAGAGCACCTCATGTCGATGCTGCCGGTGTCGGTACCTTGGCTTGAGCGTCGGCAGCTTGGGGAGCAGCGACCGGAACAGTTTGCTGTACGGGCTTGCGGGTTTCCCACCACGTAATGAGCAGGTACCAGCCGAACAAGAGGGCCAAGGTCGCCAAGATGGCAATGGGCCAACCCCACACCTCAATCAAGCTAATCGCCGGCCAGCCTTCCACAAAGATGTCGTAAATGTACAGGCCGTCCCACGCCCAAGCCAAGAAGGTGGCTCCGGCGATGGTGCCGAGGCCGGCCATCCAAAGTTGCACGTAGCCTTCCATCGAACGGTAGATCCAGCCGCTTTCGCAGCCACCGGCCAACACAATGCCGATGCCAAACAAAATGCCGCCTACCAAAATGCCGGGATGGACAATCTGCAAGTTGCCGCCGATGCCGTTGTAAATGAGAACGGCAAAGCCCAGCGTGGAAACCATCATGGAGAAGGCGAGCGCACGACCGAGGTCGCCTTGCCGGGTGATCCACATTTCACGGAATGCCGAAGTGAAGCAAATGCGGCCCCGCTGGATCAAAAAGCCGAAACCGATGCCAAACAAAAGCAATACGCCAAACGCCGCTTCCATGCCGGCGGCATAAAAGGTGAGCGCCACCAAAGCCAGGGCGAGCAATGCGCCGACCACCTGTTGGGAAACGCTGAACGCCTTCTTTTGGGGGGCACGCCGTGCCGCGCTGCGCCGTCGCGCCGTCGGCCGTCCCATAATCAGCGGATGCAAGGCAATTTTTGTGCCCAAATATGTACCTGGGAACAGACCGAGCATAAACACCCAGCCGTGCAGCGAAAATTGAGGAATGGCGCTGAAAAACGAACCGAGATTGCAACCCATGGCCAAGCGGGCGCCGAATCCCGCCAGCACGCCGCCGGCGAAGCCTTGCAGCAAGCGGCGCTTTTGCTGCGGCATGCGGATGCGGAAGTTGCCGCTCAGCAAAGCGGCGACGAGTGCTCCGCCGAACATCCCGATGAGGAGCCATCCGGAGCCGCGAGAAAGGGGTGAACCGTCAATGCCGATGTCCTGGAAATACAGCCAATTTTCGACGGGAACGCCCAACGCCTGTAAAATGTGGCCGCCCCACCGCGTGAGTTCAGCGGTCAGACCCCAGGCGCCACCCCAATATGCGAGGAGAAAAATGTTCAAAATGGCGGCCGTCAGGCATGCCGCCCAGTATGGCCAGTAGTTGACAAAAATGGCCTGATACAGAGCGCTGATGCGACCACGAAACGTATCGTTTTCGGCAGCTTGGGTGCCGAGGGCCGGTATACTCAACACAGATCGCCTCCGAACATATGCTTGCATGCGCCCATAGCTCTTACGGAACAAACTATGGCGATGCAGATGCTTGCATACCACTAGAATCCGCCCGGTTTTCTCAGGTATTTATCATTATAGGGGGTGAGGCGATCATTGTAAAGAAAAATTGCGACGGTATAAGCGAAAACAAAAGCGGGCCTGATTTAGGCCCGAGGTCCTTGGCGACCTGTGTTTTCTTCGCTCAGGCGTGGGGGAACGGGACGAGGGCGCCGATCCAGCTCGCGCAGCCGCTGATTGACTTCTTCAGCGGAAACGCCGAGTTCGGCGGCCATTTCTTCCAAGCCAAAGCCGTATTCGTACATTCGTATGAGCATTTGATCGGCTTTTCCGGTCCAGCCTGGTCGAGGCATGAGGGAACACCTCCCGGCAAGGCAATGTGCTCGGCCTTATTGTGCTGCGATGGGGGGCCGAACATGCTCCATGGCGCCGGCGGCCGCCGGTTCGAACCGAACGGCTCGGCACCGGAATTTGGGGCAACGCGCGATTTGGGGTACGATAGAAGACGAATGCGGCTGCCACGTTTTGGTACCATGGACGGGGAGGGTGTCATGTCGTTTCAGCCTCTTTTTTATACGGGACGTTTTATGCGCCGGGTCATTCCTGCGGTAGGTCGTGAGCTCGAGCGCTGGGTGCAGCGGGCGGAGCGAATCCCCAATGACAATTTGCGCCGCCAAGCGCTCGCGTCGCTGCGCATGAAGCGGTTTCATGCTGAAGGCGGCAGTGTGTTCGCGGCGGCACACCCCGACCACATAGGGCGGCTCGTTCCGCTCATCGTTGCATTGCAAACGATCAGCGACTACTTGGACAACTTGGGCGATCGTACGAGTTCGTTGGACGAGCAGGACTTTCGCGCGTTGCACCAGGCGATGCTGGATGCCGTGGGCACAACCCCGGTGAGCGGAGATTATTACCGTTATCACCCGGATCAAGACGACGGCGGCTATTTGCAAGCGTTGGTGGAAACGTGTCGGCGCGAGACCGCGCGCTTGCCGTTCTACGATCGCGTGCAGCCGCTTGTCGTCTCACACGTCGAGCGCTACTGCGACCTGCAAGTGTACAAGCACTTGCCTTGGTCGGAGCGTGAACAGCGGTTGATCACGTGGCACCAAAACCATCCGGATGCGTCGGCCGACATGGATTGGTGGGAATTTGCAGCGGCATGCGGCTCGACGCTCGGCATGTTTGCGCTGTTTGCCGAAGCATTGTCCCCGGCTTCGCCCGAACGGCTGAAGACCGTCTCGAATGCTTATTTCCCTTGGGTGTGCGGATTGCACATCTTGCTCGATTATTTAATCGACCTGGAAGAAGATGCCCGGGAAGGCGATCTCAACTTTGTAAGCTATTACAGCGATGTGGATCTGGCGGTGGAACGGCTGACGCTGTTTGTGCAACGCGCCGTCGCAGCGGTGCGTCAGCTGCCGGATTACGGTTTTCATCTGACGGTGGTTGAGGGGCTGCTCGCCATGTATCTTTCCGACCGCAAAGTGGAGCAGCAGCAGTTGCAGTCGGTTGTCAGGCAGCTGCTTGCGGCATGTGGGCCACGGGCCCGGTTGACCCATTGGCTCTGCAAGAAGTGGCGTTATCGGTGGCGGGGCTGATGGGGGCGACGGGTCAAAGCCTAGGCAAAACGTCGAAGCCGAGCGCCCGCAACGCACCCGTCCACCGTTGACGGCGCTCCTCTTTCAGCTGCGCTTCGCACTGTTCAAAGTAGGCGTGGACGAGGTTGAGCTGCGCTTCGCTCAGTGAAGGATAAAAATCGAGCACCGGCGTGGCGACGAGCTGCCCGTTGGTGTTCAAGCGAAGCTGGGTGCGCCCTGCCGAGCGGCTTTCGGCCTGGCGCATCAATTCGGCGAAAAGCGGCACTTCATGAGCGTTGTCGAGGACGCCTTCTTCAATGACGAATTCAAGAGTCGTGGGTTGGCCGGCGTCGTCGTAGCCAATGACATAGGCCTCGTAACGGATGACCCGGTCAACTTGATCGAAGTAGACCCATACGTGTACGTCGTCTGCATAGCTCGCTACCGGCTTAACTGTATTCACGCTCCATGTCATCTCCTGTCAACGGCATTTGCACAGCAGCAATGAACCCAGAACCGGGAAGAGCTCTGCCATGGTCCACCGTTTGGCCTGTCAGTACGGCATTTGCTTTCCACGCGCTTGCTTGAATTCCCTGCTCACGAGCGTGATGTGAACCCTGGCAACAGAAGAATCTTTCGCTAGGGTATGCGTTGTTGCACCGTGTCACTCCTGTCTCTCCGAAAACAATCCGCCAGGATCAAGTTTCCGCAAGTCGTCATGACAAGGCGGCTGAACGGACATGCTAACCATCGGCAGTGAAATCCGACGCCGGGTGGAGGTTAGCTGTATGAGTCAGTTTACGCAAAAAGAGTTAGGATGTTTGGAAGAAATGATTGCGTTTGAATCCGCGCTGTACGAAAAGTTCAAGCAGTACGAGCAGGGCTGTTCTGAACAGCACATACAACGCCTTTGCAACCAGCTTGCCGATCGCTCGCGGCAACATTTGACCATGCTTTCGCAAGCTTTGCAAAGAGGAACCGGCGGCTCTCCCGCTGCGACACAACACGACGAATCCGCTCCGTGGCTGCACTAACGATGAGGCCAAAGATGGGGCAGCCGGCCGAAGAAAGAAAGGTGATGCGGTGTGCAGATGAGTGAAAAAGCGGTTCTGCGGGACTGTCTGGAAAGTTTGAAGCACGCTTCGGTAGGCTACTTGCAAGCGTCGTTTGAATGCGATTCGGATTCACTGCGGCAAATGTGCCAAAGCCTTGCGGTTGATCACGCCGAGGCCCGCAATGCCGTGTTCAACTTAATGCATCAGGCTGGCATGTATCATACCACTCCGGCCGATGATGAGCAAGTGAGCCGCATTCGCCAAGCTTGCGAAACGGCACTGCAGCAAGCACACGGACCGCAAATGCCCGTCGACCGGGAGCTGCGCGGCACGCCGGACCAACCTCGTCCTTAAAACCATGCGGATTTTCGTCACTGGTGGAACAGGTTTCGTCGGGCGGGCGGTTGTTGCGCTTTTGCTCCGTCACGGGCACGATGTCGAAGTGCTCGTGCGCGAACACTCGTTGCTGCGCATGCCCTATCGGCGCAGGCTGCGGATTGTCGAAGGAGACTTGTTGGAGCCGGGGGCGTGGCAAGGTCGCGCCCGGTCGGCCGACGCCGTCGTCCATTTGGCGAATGCGGAGCTGAAGCAATGGATCAGCAGGGCTCCGGCTCACGCGCTCCAACAGGGAACCGTGAACTTAATAGAAGCGATCATGCATTCGAGCCGTGTGCCGCCTCGGGTCGTCTGCTTGAGCCATCTGGGCAGCGACATGGGGGCCGAGTCGCCCGTGTTGCGTCTCGCCGCGGAAAAAGAAGAGATGATCCGCCGAAGTGGCAGCGATTATTTGCTCCTTCGCTCTGCACCGATTTTCGGTCCGGGAGACCGGTTTGTCACCGCGTGGGCGCGCTGGCTGCGTGTTGTCCCCGCTTTGCCGGTGATGGCTTCAGCTGCCGACGTCAAGTTGCAGCCAATTGCGCTGCGCAACGTCGTTGAAGGGATCGCCAAGGCGGTCAAGAAGCGAACACTGCCTCGGCGCGAATACGATCTGGCGGGGCCCCGCTTGTACACGCTGGCCGATCTGCTGCAAGCCGTCGGCAGCACGGTGCGGCGCACCAAGGTGCGCCGTTGGCCCATTGCACCCGCCTGGTATCGACGTTGGGCCAACATGTTGGCGGGATCGCCGTGCTTCGCTGTTCCCGCCCACGTTTGGGAAGCATGGGCGGAGGTTCAACCGTGCAATCCGGTCGCGTTTTATCGCGATTTTTGCATTCGACCTATTCAGATCACCGCCGATTTGCCGGCGGGCGCACCAGAGCGTTCCCACCAGGCGGCAGAACAAACTACCTAAACATCTCAACATCGACTCAACCCACCGACTTTTCCCTCTATTTGATTTGCGTTTTCAACGCAGGAAAGGCAGCTGCCTATCGAGAAAGGGAATTCGGCTAACTACGGGTGAGGGAAGAATCGCACCAAAATTTGGATTTTCTACAAGGCGGTCTTCTTCCTGATCCGTGCTTGGCCATGCCCTTTTTGCGAGCAACGGTCTCATTTCTTGCGGAGCATTTGCTCCAAAACTTCGTCGCCGCTTTCGAGATGTGAATGCGGGGACGGGCTCGTGCGCGCCGTCGACGCGCGACCAAAATGCGACACCTCGCTGGGAGAGAAGTGACTGGACTTGACCTTACTACTTGCGGCTTTGATGCTTTTGAGTGGTGCGTACGTCGCCTGGAGCTTGGGCGCCAATGACGGTGCAAACTCGATGGGGACGGCGGTGGGCGCCGGTGTCCGTACCATGCGGGAAGCGGTGCTCATTGTCGGGGTGTTCGGTCTGCTCGGTGCCGCGACGATGGGGGCAGGCGTCATTAAGACGATCGGTCGGGGCATCGTTCCGCTCGATGCCATCGAGCCTCATCTGGCGTCGTTGATTGCGGTGTCCGCCATGTTTGCAACTGGGCTGTGGCTGACGGTCGCAACGTACTTGCGTTTGCCGGTGTCCACCACACATTCCTCGGTCGGTGCCGTAGCCGGGGCGGGTCTCGCTGCCGGCAACGTACCGATTTTTTGGTCTACGTTCGGAGATATTTTTATAGCATGGATAGCGACACCGCTCGGTTCCTTTGTTTTGGCGTTTGTGCTGTATAAACTCGTCCACGCTCTGGTGCTGCCTCGGGTAGCGATATCGAATCGCGTATGGGGCTGGCTGCTCACCTTGAGCGGTATTTATATGGCATTTTCATGGGGAGCAAACGACGTTGCGAACGCTACCGGAGTCATCGTCGGCTCCGGCCTGATGACACCGAGTTGGGCGGCGGTTTTGGGTGGTGCCGGCATTGCGATCGGCGTTGCGACATGGGGCTATAAAGTCATGCAGACGGTCGGCAGCGGCATTACCGCTTTGGCGCCCGCCATGGCGTTTGTCGCTGAATTTGCCGCCGCGATGAACGTACAAATCTATACGGTGTTCGGCATCCCGGTATCGACAACGCACGCCATCGTCGGTGCCGTGGTAGGAGTCGGGTTCGTACACGGGCGGACGGCGTTGAACGCCAAAACGGCACGTGACATTGTGGCCGCCTGGGCCGGAACGCCGGTCGGAGCAGGACTTTTGGCTTTTGTGTTGTATCATGTGTTTCAACTTGTTTTTGGAGGGGGAGGCTGATGGCGAACATTTTTAGCTGGATAGGAATGCGCGAAGAACGGCAAATGCTCGTGCAAGTGCGCGACCACGTCAACAAGGTTCGCGAGGTTGTCGGTCTTTTGAAGGAAGCGCTGGAGGCGGCGAGCCGCGGCGCGGCCGACGAGGTGGCGAAAATCCATCAACGCCTGAGTGAAAGCGAACACGAAGCGGACGAAATTCGGCGCAAGCTGCTCTCAGAGCTTTCCGAAGGTTTGCTGTTGCCGCGGGATCGCGACAATCTTGTCCAGCTGATTGAACGAATTGACCATGTTGCGGATGCTGCTCACGGCGCCTCCCGTGTGTTGGCTTTGTTTGACGGCTATGTGCCCGAAAAGTCCGTCATGGACGCGCTCATTGAAATGTCCGACGTGCTGATCAAGGCGGTCGACGGCCTGGGCGAAGCCATGGTCAGCTTGTATAAAGGAGCTGCCAAAGAAACCCTGGAAAAGTGCACGGAGGTCGAGGAATACGAGGAAGATTGCGATCGGCGCAAAGCGGATCTGCTGCGTCTAATCTTCAACCTTGACTTGTCCGCCTCGCGGCTTTTGATGCTGCACGATCTCATTGGCTGCATGGAAGACACCGCCGACAAGGCGGAAGATTCGTGCGACGTCATTCGGAACTTGGCTGTAAAGATCAAGTAATGGGGCGATTCTGGCCGGTCACGGGAATGCATTCGGATGACGAATTACCATGTGCCGGACTACTCGGGTTCATCTTCAGGTACAACATCGGCGGCGAGAATGTCCTGCGCGGTTTCCCAAGCGTCGGCAGGAACGTAGATGCGGACGCCGCCCAACGCGCCTGATGTGATGCCGTATAAACGGGTTGCCGATTCGGCCTCAATGCGTGACGGAATGCCCGCTGTTTCTAAAATTCCCCGAATCATGTTGGCTTCGATATCATTTCCCACCGTGCGGAGGAGTTGCCAACCGCCCGTCGCCGACGCCTCCGCATGTTCGCGTTTTCCCGGACTGATTTCCTGCAGCGCCACACGACAATCCAAACATTCAATTTCTTCCGGTTCGTAAGTTCGCTGGCATTTGGGGCATTGCTTCATGAAGACACTCCCCTTTGGTGTGTCGCGCTTTCCGGCGGATCACGAGTCGCCGGAAGGCTCGTCTTCATCCACGTCCGCGAAGTTATCTACAGCTGCGTCGTCATCCAAATCGCCGAAGATCGCGAGCGGATCGCCGCTCAGCACCATCACCACTTGATATCCCTTCCGCTTGGCGCGGTTGAACAGCGTAGCTACGGTGCTGCTGCTGATCCCCAGACGTCGTGCGACACTGGCATTGTCGAGTCCCATTTCTTTGAGTGCGACCACTTGACGTTCGCGGAAACTGAGGCGTTCGACACCACGTATTTCAATCTGCACGTTATCCCGGGCTCCTATGTGAATCGGTCGCGGGAACCGATTCGGCTAAGGTGTCGCGTTGTTCACAGGCGTTGGCTCGTCTTCCACACCACATTCACACGGTACCCACAAGTTATCCACAGATTGTGGACAAGTTGTGGACAAAACGTGTACAACGTGTGGACGAAGTTTGTACAAACGGGTTTCGCCCGCATGTGGCTTAACTCCTTCTTGTGGATGAATGAAGGTTGCCGCGCTTCTCCAGGCGAAATAGTCAGCGCATGTGGATGGGGAGGGAAACCATTGGAGCGAAACCATGCGCATCATGAGCACCGGTCCGTGTTGAACGGGCGGCGAATTGTTCTCGGCGTTGCCGGAGGGATTTCGGCGTATAAAGCGGTTGAGGTGCTGCGCCTTTTAACGGCCGCAGGAGCCGACGTGCGGGTGATTATGACCGAGGCCGCCACGCGGTTTGTCGGCGAAGTGACCTTTCGTGAGTTGTCGTATCATCCGGTGGCCATCGATTTGTTTGCAGAGCCGCGAGCGGGCGACACCATGCAGCATATGAGTTTGGCCGAACAGGCCGATTTGATTTTGGTGGTGCCTGCGACGGCGAACATCATGGCGAAAATGGCCTGCGGCATGGCCGACAACTTGCTGTTGGCCACGCTGTTGGCCACGCGAGCACCGATTTTGCTCGCACCGGCCATGGATCACGACATGTATCTCCACCCTGCGACGCAGGCGAATATCCAACGTTTGGCTAGTTGGGGCGTTCACTTTGTCGGGCCGGAGGAAGGGCAGCTCGCTCGCCGCAATGTGGGGAAGGGACGTTTGTCCGATCCGGAAGCGATTGTCGATGCGGCGGCGCGCATTCTTGCGCAAGCGTCGGCGCAAGGCACGCGCCCGATTGTGGAACAGGCCACCGCGTGGGGAGAAGGGGCGGCTGTCGAGAAGAAAAGGGATTTGGCCGGCTTGCGGGTGCTGGTGACAGCCGGACCGACCCACGAAGCCATCGATCCGGTGCGGTATATCGGGAATCGTTCGTCAGGCAAGATGGGGTTTGCCTTGGCTGCAGCGGCGAGGCGTCGGGGGGCGGAAGTCATTCTCGTGAGCGGCCCCGTGTCGTTGCCGACGCCGGCCGGGGTCACGCGCATCAATGTCACGTCGGCGCTCGAAATGCGGGCTGCCGTTTTGGAGCATTTTCCCGACGTCGATATCGTTGTGAAAGCTGCCGCCGTGGCCGACTATCGTGTAGCCGAAGTCGCGCAGGAAAAGTTGAAGCGTCACGAAGGGGGAGAACACATCCAGCTGCAGCTTGTCCAAAATCCCGATATTTTGAGCGAACTCGGCCGGCTGAAAAAGGGCCATCAACTGACCGTCGGTTTCGCCGCCGAAACGAATGACGTCATTGCGCAGGCGCAGCGTAAGCTGCACGCGAAGCAGTGCGACCTTCTGGTCGCAAACGACGTCACCGAGGAAGGCGCTGGGTTCGACGTCGATACCAATCGCGTGCACATTCTCGATCGGGAAGGCCGGGTGGAATCGCTGCCGGTCATGAGCAAAGAACTTGTGGCGGAAAAAATATGGGACCGCGTAGTGCTGCTGCATCAGGCGAAGAAGAAATAAATCGCGTACGGGCTTGTGACGCCGTTCTGTGCCATCACGACGGTGTCGTTTGCGGATGGTGGCGCTCGTAGATAAAGCGCAGGCCGGCCAACGTCAACAAGTCGTCAACCACGTTGATTTCTCGGGTGTATTGGGCGATGACGCTCGCCAAACCGCCGGTGGCGATGACAATGGGGTCGCCGTCGAGTTCGGCTTTGAAGCGCGCGACCATGGCATCGACGCCGCCGGCCGTGGCGAATATGATGCCGGCTTGCATGCTTTCCACTGTTGTGCGCCCAATGGCGCGTTCGGGTGCTTCGAGCTCGATGCGGGGCAGCCGAGCCGTGCGTTCAAAAAGGGCTTGCAGCGAAATTTGGAGACCGGGGGAGATGGCGCCGCCCAAATAGACCCCGTCGGCGGAAATGGCGTCAATGGTCGTCGCGGTGCCAAAATCGACGACAATGGCCGGCAGGCGGTACTGATGCATGACGCCGACGGCGTTGACGATGCGGTCGCCGCCCACTTCTTCGGGTCGTGTGTAGCCGATGCGCAGACCGGTGTCGGTACGGTTCGTGACGACAAACGGCTCGATGCCGAACGTCTTGCGGCAAAGCGCGTAGAAGATGTCGTTGAGCGGGGGGACGACCGAGGTGATGGCAACCCCCGTCACCTGGTCGGCTTGGAAGCCTGCAAAATGCATCAGGCCGAGAATGGTCAGCGCGTACTCATCGGCTGTGCGTGCCCGATCGGTGCTGATGCGCCAATGAGCTTGCAATTGCGGACCTTGATACATGCCGAGGGCGATGTTGGTATTTCCTACATCGATACAAAGCAGCACGCACGATCACTTCGCTTTCTTCCAAAGAGCTAAGCGGGTTTTACAACACGCATGCGGATTCCTCCTGCCGGAGGCAATATGATTTTTAATTTCGCTCGTCATGTACTACAATGGGAATGATGGGTAAAATCGGTTGCTTTTGTCGACGAAAATTGCGTTTCCGTCCGCAGGGCGGAAGGTACGGGAGGCGTGTCGCTCTTGATGAAGCGACAGGAAGGCAGCAAGCATGGGCGCTGGGAGCGATTTCTCGCTATTTTTGCCGAGATTGAAGATTTGCAGCGGGCCGCCGCCCTGCTGAGCTGGGACCAACAAACGTACATGCCCGCCGGCGGTGCAGCCGTGCGTGCGGAACAATTGGCGACGTTGGAACGGCTGGCGCATGAGAGGCTCGCATCGCCCGAGCTGGGCGAGCTTCTCACCGAACTGGAAAGCAACGTTGACAACGACGACGTAAGCCGGGCCATGCTACGTGTCGTGCGCCGGGCGTATGATCAGGCGGTCAAAGTGCCGGCTGAGCTGACGGGCGAGCTGACCCGCGCCACGTCGCTGGCTTTGGCGGCTTGGGAGGAAGCCAAAAAAGCCGACCGGTTCGACGCTGAGTATCAGGAGCATTTGGCCCGGGTGTTTGCGCTGACCGTCGAACGAGCGCAGGCGCTCGGATATGAAAGCAGTCCCTATGAGGCACTGCTCGATCAGTATGAGCCCGGTATCCGCCTCGAAGACATCGAGCTGATGTTTACCGAGCTGAAAGCCGCGCTGCAGCCGCTGACGGCGACGATCGCCGGAAAAGCCTATCGAGGCGATGCCTCGTTGCTGCGCCGCCCGATGAATCCCTCTGCACAACGGCATTTCAGTCGTGACATTTTGGAGCGAATCGGGTTTGACTTCCGGCGCGGGCGCTTGGACGAGTCGGAACATCCGTTTACCATAGGGCTTTCTCCGGGCGACGTACGGCTTACAACCCGCGTCGATCCCGACGATTGGTCGTTTGCTTTTTTTGCGGCGCTTCACGAAGCGGGACACGGTCTTTACGATCAGGGGCTGCCTGAAAAATACGTTCGCACGCCCGTAGGCAGCGCGGCGTCCTTGGGCATTCACGAATCGCAGTCTTTGTTATGGGAAAACGTCGTCGGACGTTCGCACGCGTTCTGGCGCTTTGCACTGCCGCGCATGCGATTCCACGCGTCCGGAGTGTTCGATGACGTCGGTGTCGACGACATCTATCGGGCCGTGAATCGTGTACAACCGTCGTTGATCCGCGTGACCGCCGATGAAGTGACCTACAGCCTGCATATCGTCCTGCGCTTCGAGTTGGAAAAAGCGCTTGTGGAAGGTGATTTGACGGTTGCTGACCTGCCCGTCGCTTGGAACGAAAAAATGCAAGCGTATTTAGGCATTCAGCCGAGTTCGTTCGCTGAAGGTGTGCTGCAGGACGTCCATTGGTCGCACGGATTAGTCGGCTATTTTCCGACGTACAGTATTGGCATGGTGCTGTCTGTGCAATTTTATCAGCAGGCCGTCAGCGAACGGGCGGAAATCCAGGCGGGAATTCCCGAAGGCAATTTTGAACCGCTGCGCTCATGGTTGTCCGAACGCATTCATTCACAGGGGGCGCTTTATCTCCCCGGTGAGCTCGTCCAGCGGGTAACGGGTAGGAAACTGGACGTCAAGCCGTTCGTGAACTACCTCCAAACAAAATACGGAGAATTGTATGATCTTTAGGCACCTAGGTGGTGTATACTGGTAAACAGCGCTCATTGGGTAGGTGAGTTGGCGCAGCCGGGCAGGTGGTACTTTGCGGACTTTCTTCCTTTTTTATATCTTGTCAGCGCTCAGCAATCCGCTGATTGCCATTTTGATCATCCTGGTCATTTACTTGTTGGTTGACCGGCAGTTTATCGGCCTGCTTCCCGATGTGTTTCGTCCCATACGCCGTCGGGCGAAACAACGAGCACTGCGGCGGACGCTCGCCATCAATCCGGCCGACGCGGATTCACACTTCGAGCTCGGCTCGATTTTGGTTGAAGAGCGGAAGTGGCGGCAAGCCTTGCCGCATCTGGAAATCGCCGTAGAAAGGCTGAAGAATTCACAGGCTCATTTTCAGTATGGTGTCGCGTTGTTTCGCTCAGGACAAGAAGACGAAGGCAAACACCATCTTGAAAAGGCGCTTGAGCTCAATCCGAAGGTGGGCTACGGGGAACCATACCTTTATCTGGCCGAATACGCTTTGAAGCGGAAGCAAGATGTCGACGCAATTCCTGGATTCACCGAAGCTCTCGAATTGTACAGCTCAACCGACGTAAGTTATCGGCTGGGTCGCCTGTTTGAGCAAGCCGGCGACATCGAACGGGCGCGCAAAATGTATCAAGAGGCCTCTGCGAGTTACCGTGGAAGCCCCAAGTTTTTGCGCCGGCGGCATCGGCGCAGCGCATTGAACGCTTGGATTCGCCGCTTGCTCTTATCCTCAAAATGATCGAACGGAGTACGCTGACCATCGTGAAAGGATGACGATCCTTGCGTATTTGGGAAGAGCGCTTGGCTCAAATCGTGCAACCGAAGATTGGCAGTACAACGTTTGCGGCGTTTAACGTCAACGTCGATGCGTTGGTCCACATTGATTCTGAGCTCATCGAGTGGATCAGCGCACAAGTCGATCAGTACGAAGAACCCTTGCGTGACGAAACGCTGCCCCGTTCCGTTGAGTCTGTGGCTGAGTTGGTGGCACTGTTGCACGCGGCCATGCAGACCGGCAAATCACACTACGGATTTATGGCCGACGATACGGCGGCTTGGTGTCGGCAGCATCTGCCGAAGTCGGAATTCAAGTTGGGAGGCCAAGCGGGCATCATTGCCAATTTGATGGCAACCCTCGGGGCCGATTCGCGCCTGTACACCACGCTGTTGAGCAAAGATCAGGCCGAAATCATCGATCCGGCAGTGCGGGTTCCCGTCGTGCGCGGGGAGGAGCTGTCGTGGGAAGTCGTCCAAAACGCAGCCGATCCCAATCAGCCGACCAAGGTGAACTGGATTTTTGAGTATCCCAAGGGCATGACGTGCCGCTTCCCGCAGGGCACCATTACGACGCCGCGTGCGAACCGTGTCATTTTGTCGACGTCAGCCCCGGGTTCGTTCAGCAAGTTTCTTTCGCCCATTGCGGAGCGGCTGCCGGAATTGGGAGCGAGCATCGATGTGGCATTTATGGCCGGCTATCATCGAGGCAACGGCGATGCGGCCGGCACGAAAGCTTTTATCGCCGAAAGCCGCCGTCAGCTGCAAGCGCTGAAACAAGGGAACGAACATTTGGTCGTACATATTGAGTACGTTCCCGCCAGAGAGCCTGAAAATGAACGCATCATTTGGCAAGGTTTGGCGGGCGCATTCGACAGTTTTGGCATCAATGAGCACGAGCTGGCGCAGCTGTTGCATGTGTTTGGCGAGGAAGCCGCGGCGCAGGCGATCCGGGAAAACGAGAACGCCTACACGGTGTGGCAAGGTGCTCGGGTGCTGCAAAAGATTTTGGCGGTCCCCCGCATTCACGTGCACAACCTAGGCTATTACGTGCTGCTTTTGGACCGTGATTACGCATCTTCTCCGGAAATTGTACGTGACAGCTGCATTTTGGCCTCGACGGCCAATGCTGCGAAGGCCATCCACGGTGACATTACGTCCGTCGATCAAGTTGTTGAAGCAGCAAAGATTCCGTTCTCCGAAATCGGCGCCGCTCAGATGCGGCTCTTTGCGGAAGGTTTGCAGAAAGCGGGCTATGCAGTGCCGGACGACTTTATGGACAACGGCATCGTACCGCTTGACGGACACACGACGCTCGTTTTGCCGGCGCATGTGGTCCCGAATCCGGTGAGCACGGTGGGGATGGGTGATACAATCTCTTCGATTGCACTCGCTTCGGAGGTTGCCGCCCGCCGTGGCGAGGCTGTGCCCGGTTTTTCGCGGGTGTAGTTGAGACGGACGAGCTTGATCATAGACGGAGCCGTCTCGGTGGGGCAATTCCAGTGGCGAGTTTGTCGGCAACTGGTTCGGGGTGATAGACGACGGACCAGTTGCCGCTGGACGCCCGCTGGTGCAGTGGCGGCAGACTGAGGGCTCGAAACGATTCCGCATAGCGAATATCGGCTTGGCGTCCTACAGCGCGCCCGAATGGTCGTACCAATCCGCGGTACAACGCTAAATACTCGTTCGTTGGGTTATGGCCGCCAATAGCCGCCACCTTCTCGTCGATCACCTCCCCCATATCGATAATGACATTGGCTTCCCGCGTGCCGAAAAAGAGCACTTCCGGGCGTTTGACGGTGCCGAAATCCCCCAGGGCCCGTGAAAGCGTGACCACCGCTCTCCCTACGACGGTGTGCCTCGGACGGGAGAAGAACAGCAGCGGAAAAGCCGGATCCAGCGTCAACACCAAATCGGGGCGGACTTCCTCCCAAACGGTCCTCAGGCGGCGCTCCAGTGATGCTTGGTCCTGCAATCCTCCTTTTCCGAAATCGAACGAATGCAGCGTGTCGCAGCATTTCTCGACGTCGATCCGTCCCGGATCGATGCTGTCCATGCCGCTGTGCTCCCGAGGCTGCGTCTGCCGTGCGTCTTCTTGCGCTGAGCCGGTGGAACTGCCATCGGGCCGGTCGCTGACGACGACGGTGACGTGGCTGCCGGCTAGACGGAGCAGGCGCAGCGTGCCGCCGGCTAGAAACTCCAACACGTCGAGATTTCTTGCGACGGCCAAAACTCGCCGGGGTTCAGCGAGAATTTTGGATCCATGCTGCAGTGCCAACTCCGGATTGTTCACGCGCAAATGATTTCGTATGAACTGCCGCCCTAACGCGATCGGCACGGCACCAAGAAGCAGCCACGGGCTTAGACGCCACCCTTTGGGTCGATCTTTGCGGCGGAATCGTTGCGTCCTTTTAGGCATAGGGCACATCCTCCAACAAAAAACGGTCATTTCAGCGGGGTCGCTTGCTCATTGCCTCTTGGGTGTAGTATTTCCCATGGAATTGCGCAGGTTAAACGGAAATAGGCACCAAGCGTCGTTTACATGGGTTCCAGGGAGGAAGCAGGTACTTGAAGCGTTTCATTTGCAAAGAGGAATTGGGGAATTCTCTGCGCCGTTGGCTCATTTGGGTACTGGTGATCGTGATTGGCTCCGGGATCATTGCCGTCCAAGGCAGGGGCGGAGACGATCACGTTGATGATCTTGCTCCCATTGATCTCGTAGACCCAGACGAACATGGGGCCGGATCGGACGGTGATAATGATTTTGGGTTTCATGGCGCCGGGCTCGCCATGGACGGCAGCCGCGCCGAGGATGCCGTCGGTACGACATCACCGCTGCAAGATTTGCTTACATGGCCCGGCACGTTAGGGACATGGGGACTGGTTGACGAGGCGTTCGACACGCTAGCTGTTCCCGATGCCGGCCACGTCGCGTGGAAGCTTGCTGCGGGCGACCAGCGGCAGGCCATTCATGTGGTTGCATGGAAGCGCGACAGCGAATCCGTTCAGCTGCGCAGTGAGCTGGCGAGGGGGCGGGTTCTCGGTATCGAGTCGGTTGTCGCCATCGCGGAGCGGTTGAGCCGCGCACAACATGGTGGAGGCTCGGCGATTGCGGCCGTCAACGCCGACTTTTTCATGGGATCGCCAGTTTTGGGGCAGCCCATCGGCATTCACGTAAGCGACGGCGAGCTCATCACCGATCCGAATGGGCGACCGCTCGTCGCTTTGTTTGATGACGGGCGCATCTGGATCGGTGATGTGGAATTTCAAGCAACCGTAGAGCGACTTGTCGGTGGAAAGCCCGCTGCAGACTTCCCTTTAGCTGCCGTCAATCGTGCGGCGGTGCCCAACGGACTTACTTTGTACACGCCACGGTATGACGCTTCGGTTTCACTTGCCCATGCGGACAGTACGGCAGTGGTTTTGCAGGCCTTGCTTCGCCCTTTACGGGCCGGAGCGACGCATCAAGCCGTCGTCATGCGTCATGTAACCGGGCCGGCTGAAATCGAGATCCCCGCACAAGGAGCGGTTCTCGTCGGACGTGGCCAGGCGGCTGAATTTGTCCATGCGTTGCGGCCGGCTGACCGGCTGTTGTTCCATTTGAACTTTGAACCTGCGTTGACGGGTGTACAGCAAGCCGTCGCCGGTTCACACGTGTTGGTTTGGAACGGCGAAGCAGCCAACTTAGACAGCAATGACCCTTTGGTGAGCGCACGTCACCCGCGCACTGCCATCGGGTACAACGATGAAGTCGTTTTTTTGGTAACGGTTGACGGACGCCAGCCAGGGTACGCAAACGGCATGACGCTGCCCGAGTTAGCTGAGTTATTTCTTGCGCTGGGAGCCGATGCGGCACTGAATCTTGACGGCGGCGGCTCGACGACCATGGCCATCCGCCGCTCCGAAGATCACGCTTTGAAAGTGGTCAATCGCCCATCGGATGGGTCACCGCGATCCGTCGCCAATGCTCTGGTGTTGATGAGTGTCGATCCTCTACATGATCCGCTGCCTTAAAAGAAAAAGGCTGTCCGCTGTGGACAGCCTTTGATTGGCGGAGGAGGTGGGATTCGAACCCACGTCACCCTTTTCAGGGTGGCACGATTTCCAGTCGTGTGCGCTAGGCCAACTACGCGACTCCTCCGTAAAGGTGGCGGAGAGGGGGGGATTTGAACCCCCGAGGCACGTGAGTGCCTAACGGTTTTCGAGACCGCCTCATTCGGCCGCTCTGACACCTCTCCGTACGCAGGTGAGTCGAGTGAACCAACCCACATCCGACATTATAACACGGATTGCATGAAATTTAAAAGTGCTTGCCCGTTTTATCGCTTCTTTTCCCGTAGAGAGCGGAAAAACGACCGCATCATATCGGCGCATTCCTCCGCCAATACGCCTGCAGCAACATCGATGCGATGGTTCAACCGCTCGTCACAGGCAATATTGTACAAGCTGCCGACGGCGCCGCCTTTTGGATCCGCCGCGCCGTACACAAGGCGATCGATCCGGGCGAGTACCGCAGCGCCTGCACACATCGGGCAAGGCTCAATTGTAACGTAAAGTGTACAGCCTGTCAAACGCCAGCGTCCCAACGTCTTGGCGGCACGGCGAATCGCTATGACTTCAGCGTGGGCTGTCGGATCATGCCATGTCTCTCGGCGATTGTGGCCTGCAGCAACGACACCGCCGTCTTTCACTACGACTGCGCCGATAGGAATCTCGCCAATTTGACGAGCTTGCTCCGCTTCTTGCAGCGCAAGGCGCATAAAAAATTCGTCTTCGGCTCTCACAAGGGCACCTACTTGATTCGCAAGAAATCACGTGAAATCAACTTCCATTATATCCGAAATCATCCGGTGCCAGGTGCGCCTTGGCGGTTCCGGCATCTACACAGTGTGGGACGATCAAGCAGGGTCAGCTAAAAAATGAAGCTCAAGCATGCTTCTTCATGAGAAATGGGTGACGCAATGGCTGCCTTTTTGCTTCCTAACGATTGGCCTTGCTGTTTGGGCGATTGTGATCACCTTGGTTGATGATGTATGGCTCTTCGCTCCCTTGCGTTTGCTGGGGCCATAAGGGAGCGAGCCTATGATAGCTGTGAACGGTCTTTGATTCCCAAGGTTTCCGGATCGCGGAAGTAGCCGTCATCCGGGCTGTCCATGTGAACGAGGGTCTCCTCGGAACCTTTCATTTGGAGGCGTGATTCCATCTGCTCAGCATCGTCGGGATTGTCGATCGCGACGAGCGTTTCGTGCGAAGACCACGAACGGCTGAACCCACGGGAATCCTGCCGGGAGTGTCGGGGAGATTTTGCGGATTTTCTTGCCAATTTGCTTCCTCCTTTTGCGTTCCTTATGCGGCGCCTCATCGCTTGATTTTATGGCGCTTGATCATCCAGGCCGTGCGGGTAGACCGAATCCTCGCGCAATCGCGATTGAACTTGGGTATATTTTTCGGTGATCGTGCGGAGTGTTTCGGTTCGCTCGCGTGCAATCGTGAGCTCCCGATGTTCCACGCTGTCGACGAGTTGCCTCAAGGCTGTCTCGAATGTGCTGACGTCAGGCGTATCCCATATTTCGGTGCCGGCTTGCGCCTGCATGCGAGGCCGGAAGGCGAGCCACGCATTCCACAGTTCAGACACGTTCTCTTCCGCTGCTGCCCAGTTCGGTTCCTCCAGCGCGTTTTGGACGTCGCGAATGTGCCGTTGGATCGTGTTTGCATTGAGGGGCTCTTCGACGTCTCGGAAGTCAACGAGACTTCCTTGCTGCGCGGGGTTGTTCGACAGCTCCGGATTGGGCCGTCCCGCAGCTCTGTTCAACATGGCGGCCCCACTGATCAGTACCAGAAAAATGGCGAGGCTGCTCCACGCCCACGGATTGCGCCAAAATGAACGACGTCCCTGATCACGCGGAGTCGAGCGGACGAGATACAGGTGTCGCTCGCGTTGGGAATGTTTTTCTTGCTCATTGCGTTCGTCGCTCATCGTATCACCCGCCTCATTCTGGCTTTAGGATGTCTCGGCGTCAGCGAAACATGGTAGGAGCCTTTTGGTAAGTGC
>CALKAQ010000157.1 GCA_937983075.1 uncultured bacterium
TTCGCCGAGAGCACGGGCGGAGTTCGTCAGCTCGCCGGCGGTGGCGTGCACTTCTTCCGCCGCGGCGCTGGCTTGTTCCGACGAAGCCGCCGTCTGGTGCGAGACGGTTGAGACGTCGTGGATGGCCCGTTCCACCAGCTCGCTCGAAGCCGACATTTCTTCCGTGGCCGCCGTGTATTCTTCCGTCACGCTTGCGACGGCGGAAAACGCTTCGATGACTTGTGCACTGCGGGCGGAAATGTCGTGTGCACCCTTGGTAATGCGCTCCATTTGGCGATTGGTCTCTTCGATGGCTTCCAAAATTTGTTCGAGCGCCTCTTTGGCCCGTTCAGCTTGCTGCGAGCCGGCCTCGACTTCTTGCCGCCCGACGTGCATGCGCTCCACCGCCGTCTCCACGCTCGCCCGGATGCTGCCCAAAATCTCCGTGATTTCTTGCGCCGATGCCGCCGAGCGTTCCGCCAGTTTGCGCACTTCGTCGGCAACGACGGCGAAGCCGCGGCCGTGTTCTCCCGCCCGGGCCGCCTCAATGGCCGCATTGAGTGCGAGCAGGTTCGTCTGGTCAGCAATTTCGCTGATGAGCTTGACAATTTCCCCAATGCGTGCGGACTGCTCGTTCAGCGCTTCAACGTGGCGGGCCACTTCCTCCGTGGAATTGTGAATGCGCCCCATGCCTTCGAGCGTCTGAATGACGGCTTCGCCGCCCAGACGTGCTGTTCGCAGCGACGCCTCCGAAGCCTCGCTGACTTCCTGGGCCGAGCGGCTGATCGCATGGATGCTTGCCGCCATTTGCTCCATGGGCGTGGCCGTTTCCTGCACTTGGCGCGCTTGGTCTTGTGCGCCGCGGGCAATTTGCTCAATCGCCCGCCGCAGCTGGTCCATCGACGCTACGGTCGCTTGAGTGCTCGACGACTGCTGCGCCGCACCCGAAGCGACCTCCTGAATGGCCGCCGCGATTTGTTCCGTCGCGGTGGCAATTTGCCCCGATGAGCTGAGCATCTCTTGACTGCGGAGGCTCAGCTTTTCGCTCGTTTCCTTGACTTCCCGCACCATGGCGGCGAGCGTTTCCATAAAGCGATTGAACGCCTTGGCAATCTGCCCGATTTCATCGTTGGAATGAATGGGCAGGCGCTGCGTCAAGTCGCCTCCGCCGGCCGCCAATTCCTCCATCATCTTGGTCAACGGCGGCAACGAGCGCGTGACCTTGCGCAGCAACAAGCCGGCGAACACGAGCATCGACAACGCCAAGACCGCGATCAGCGAGTAGCTGGTGACAAGTGCCCGCTGGGTCATTTCCTGCGCATCGGCGGCCTGCCGATCGGTTCGCACGACGATCATTTCCTCGAGTTCGAGCAGCGCAGGGGCAATGCCGGCGAGCCGCTCGTTGTATTCAGCGGAAAAGAGCAGCATGTTCGCCTCCGGCTTGTTCTCTGCGTCGACCAATGCGAATGCTTGTTCATGCGTATCAATGAGCCACGTAAACTCCGCTGCAATGGAAGCGATCAAATCGAGTTCGTCCTGCGGTGCACCGGTTTCTTGCAAACGCTCGGCAAAACGTTCATGAGGTCGAGAAGCAACTGCTTGCTGCCATGCTTCTTTAATGGCTGGATCTCCGTTGAAAACGTAGCGGCGAGGCTGTTCATTCAAAAACGCGGGCAGTTCCACCAATTCTTCCACGGTGCGCTGAAACTCGGCTTGATACACCAAAGCGTTGTTTTGCGCCGCCAAACTTTGATACAGCCACGTCAGTCCAGCCGCAGTGGCAACGGCCAAAAGAACAAACACCGCTGTGCCGTACTTGATCAGCGATGTGAGCCTCATGAATCCGACCCCCTAAAAAATTATAGCGGCGGTGCCCAACGAATCCGCCGACAATCCAAACAGACCGGACCACACCCAACCGGAATCAGGCAACGCTTGCAGAGCGGAGGCCGAAATTCCAGGTCGATGGGCCACAGCAAGCTGTCTACCGGCACATCGCGATATTGGTACGTCTGCAGTACTTGAGGCAGTTCCTTAAGGAGCTGAAGCAAATCGGATTCCGTCGCCTTGCGAATCGCCGCGGGCTCCAGCCCGCCTTCATAAATCACGCTGCCACCCATTTGCAGCCGCGTCCAGGCGATCACAAAACGGCGCACGCTCATTTGGCAGGCCACGTCGCCCAGACCGACCACGCGGACGAGCTGAAAGCGGGTGCTTTCACCGGGGCGAAACGACGCCGGCATCGGACAGGCGACGACGAACACACGCGCAGCATGTGCCCGTTTGCCCCGTTGCCGCGGAATCTGCAGCCCGGTGACGAAAAAAGCCGGCTCCGCCGGATCGGTTCCCGGGCGCAGCACCTTGGCCCCCGGAATGTGTCGGGTTGCAGACGCAAACACACGCATGACCGCTCGCAAGACTTCACCGACATCACGGCGTACTTCTTCAAGCCGGTCTTTTTCCGCCAACACTTGATCCGGCGATCGCAGCATAGTGTTGCGCAGTCTCTGTTCGAAATCCATATTGCCAAATCCTCACAGAAACAACAATTGATTGCAGAAAACTCCTCCCCCAATACATCTATCGGCAAAATGCAACGATTTATTGAGCAAATACGCACAAAAAAAGGCGGTCTGCCATGGCAGTTCCGCCTCGCCGCGCCGTGCTGGTCATGTTCGACTCGCTACGACTCAGGCTGATCCTTTGCGTCTTGGTTTTTGTTCTTCTTGAACAACTGCTTCACTTCGTCAACCGAAGCCTCCGCTCGGAGGGCCGCTCGCCGATTTTCCGCTTGAATCTCGTTGTAAATTTCTTCGCGGTGGACCGAAATGCTGCGCGGTGCTTCAATGCCGATTTTTACCTGGTCCCCACGCACATCGACGACCGTAACTTTGATATTGTCCCCGATGATAATGCTCTCGTCTCGCTTCCGAGTGAGTACTAGCAAAATCGTCCCTCCTTGGACTGGGATTCCGCCGTCTTGTTGAGCATGACCGGTGGCATTTCCCAGCGGGGCGACTCGGTCGCGATACCGTTACACGGACCGTCGCAATAGCGCCTCTTGGTTTGCTTGGCTGACGATGGTGACCGGACAGCTTGCTGCCGCGGGTTCAATCAGGCGCTGTGCACGAGCCAATTCGTCGATAATGCGGTGCCGTGTGGAATACGAGGTGTTCTCTTGCACAACCTGTCTTCCAATCCGCTTTTCGACGTGGATTACGACCGGTGCCAATAGATTCGCCGTCGTGTTCCGGACATCCTCCGGAACCGTAACGATTACCAATACTTGCAAAGGTGCCTTCCCATCCCATTCTAACATGGCACGGTCGGCATCCGCCAGTATCGGTCGATAATCGGGACGGAACCCCAACGGGTCGGTGACCACGAATGCAAGATCCGGCCGTTCCGCCGACTGCAAGAAGGCAAAACCGCTGTCGTGCTCGCGAGCGACGAGCAGGAACTTCCGCAACGATTCGAACCCTAGTATTCCCTCAGGAAAGTGGATCAACACATCTTCGTTGACGTGGAGTTCACCAAAGCGGTCTGTCTGTATGATCATATGAATCCTTCCCTTCCGTTACGCCTCCTTGGTCTCCAACGATGTCTCCGTCCCTGGCAACAGCAAGCTGTGCAATCGATCGTTTGTGCTCGCTAGGTTGCAGCGCCTACGCCATGGCTTCGAACCAAGCTTCCGGACGGGCACCTCCGGCGGGCGTAATCTTTACGGGCGACCGCGGCATGAGGCCGACATTCACCTCTTTGGGCGGCGGCCAAGCTTTGGCGACCGTTTCATCGATGATGCTGACGCCTAAATGAATGTCGCGCAGACGGTCGCCTTCCCGGGCCAGTGCGGCAATGTTCTCATGCGCCTTTTGCCTCGCTTCGGCGGCACAGTCGCGCGCGAGGGCGAGCGATTTTTTGAGCCCGATTTCGCCCAACGGCTCGGTCGCATCGATCAAGAGCAGCGGCGGCTGCCAGCCTATACTCGGTCTCACCGTCAGCATGGCGCGCAGTCAACTCCCGTTAACGCAAGTAGTCCATCAAGGTCGGCTGAAGAATGCGTGCACCGACGGCGAGCGCCGAGCGGTAGACGTTCTCTTCGAGCTTCAACTTCATGATGGTCTCGGCGACATCGATGTCCTGCTTGTCGGACAACAGACTGGTAACGTTTTCACGGTTCTCGCTCAAGCGTTCCCTTGCCAGCTCCATCCGATTCATCCGCGCGCCAACTTCCGCACGCCAAAGCAGAAGCTCTTGCAGCGCATCGTCCACATCGCCCAGTGCGGCGTTGATCTCATCGCTGTCGTCCGCCCGCAGCGCCGCACTCAAACGGTCCAGCGCCTCCAGCGCCGGCAAAATGGCGTCGTCGCCGTGAACCGCGATCTCAACCATGACGCCGGGACTGACCTCGTAGGCAACGGTGCCGCCATGTGAACCGGAGTTTTTGCCCGGTGACCCTTGATAGACGGGCGTGCCGTTGTCATCGACGAACGGCGGCTGATCGGTGCGGTTTCCGCCGAAAATGTAGCGGTCGATCATACGCGCGTTCCCCGTCTCCAAGATGTCGGCGCGAATGAGTTCAAGTTCCATGGCGATGGTTTCCCGATCTTGCGGAGTCAGCGTACCGGTCGCACCGTATACGGCGAGCTCCCGGGCGCGCTGCAGGCCTTCGCCGATTTGGCTCAATGCCGAATCGGTGAAGCTCAACCATGACAAACCGTCCCGCACGTTGTCCAAATACTGCTCGGTTTCCGAGACCAGGCTCTTCAGCCGCATGATGCTTTCCACCGCTACGGGATCGTCCGACGGGTGGCGCACCCGACGGCCGGTAGCCAATTGGTGGTTATGTTCATGCATCCGGCGCATGACAGCCTGCAGGTTGTAATTCAAGTTGTCCGACATCATGCGATGTGTGACACGCAAGCCGCGTCCCTCCCTGAAAACTTGTGCGGACCGCCCGGCGGCGGCTGCCGCCGGTTTCACCGGCCACTACCGGCCGACAATGCCGACCCGTGTGATCAGCGTTTCCAGCGCCTCGTCCAACGCGCTCATCACGCGAGCCGCCGCCACATAAGCGTGCTGAGCCATTACGATGTTCGACATTTCCTCGTCGAAGTTGACGCCGGAAACCGACTCCCGGAGCATCGTCAAATGCTGCATGACAACGCCTTGATGCTCTTGCATGCGCTCAGCCTTTTGGCCCTGGACGCCGAGACGGCTGATGATCGAAGAGTAGAACTCACCGAGGCTCGTCGTGCCGTTTTCCAGAATCTTTTCCTGCTTGAGGCGAGCGAGTTCCAGCGCGTTCGTGCCGTCGCCCGGCGATCCGTCCGCCGAAGCGGCGATGTTCCGCAAATCGCTGATGTCGTCGGACAAGCGAATGTCCCGCGCATCCGAGCCGGCGAAAAAGTTGTGGCCCGTCGTGCCTCCCAACCCATACCCTTGCCGGTGCACCTCGTTGGTTCTTTCAATCAATTCCTTGGCAAACGCATCGAGGTCAGCCATCTGCTGAGGGATCAACTCATCGCGTCCTTCCATGAGCGCCCGCATTTGGCCGCCCTGGAAGTTGACGTCACGGTCCAGGCCGTCCCACGCAATACGGACCAAGCCGTCCCGCTGCGGATTGTCGATGAGCTGCATCTGCCGGAACTCGGTGCCGTCGACCAGCGTAATGCCGCCGATCGATACGGCGATCATGCCCTGCGCACGCGGTGCCACCGTGACGCCGGCAATTTCGCTCATTTCTTTGACGAGCAAGGCCCGTCGGTCGAGCAAGTCGTTGGGCTCGTACCCTATCGAACGAGCTTGCGCGATTTCGGCGTTCAGGGCAGCCACTTGCTGACCCAAGCTGTTGAGGTGAATGACGTTCCTTCGTATGGCGGCGTCCAATTCACGCTGCAGCGGCGTCAGGTTTTGGCGGATGTGCCGAATCGTTTCGGTGAGCACCGCGGCCTGTTCCCGCACGACGGAGCGTGCGGCCATGCTCGACGGGTCTTTGTGCAAGCCTTGCAGCGCATCCCAATATTTGTCGAGCGCGGCTTGAATCCCGACGTCGCTCGGTTCCATCATGGTCACTTCCAGCTGATGCAAAATCTCATAGCGCTGGCTCCAATACCCGAAGTCGCTGATTTCCCGCTGAATTTCGGCTTCGACGAAAGCGTCGGTCTGCCGCTTGATGGCAGCGACTTCCACCCCGGTGCCGATTTGCCCCGCACCGGGGGTGCGTTGGAATCCGATCGCCGGAATCGGCCTGGTGGCACTGAGCGTCACCCGCTGCCGCGAATAGCCCGGCGTGTCCGCGTTGGCTATGTTGTGCCCCGTCACGTCGAGAACGCGCTGCTGCGCAAACAGTGCCCGGCGTGCCGTTTCAATTCCTCCAAACGTGCTGTACATGGTCGTTCACCGCCTTATGCCGCTTCGTCCGCTTCACCCGGCCGTCCGTGGCCAGGACCGATGCTCACGCCTGCCAGTCAACCAGTCGCCGTGCCGGCGACGTGCTGCGTCCAGGCGTCGTTCGCTCGGTTTGAACCGGGGATCCGTAGGTGACGGTTTCTTGGGCGGGACCGGCAATCGCTTCCAAAACAACGGCGTTGTGCGCTGCGGCGATCTGCAGGAGATGCTGGTTCTGCCGGCTTCGCTCGCGCACTTTGTCGGCCCACTCGATCAGCCGTTCACGGGCGGCGAGCAGCTGCTTCGCCGTATGTTCCGGCAAGTGCAGGGTCACCTGCTCCCACAGGCGCGCAATGTGCGCCTCGACGTCGTTCGCGTCACTTGCCTTGTTTGCAAAGCTTGCTGCATCCGAACGATGCAAGCCGAACGCGGCGGCCAGCCGTTCCAGCCGTGCGGCGAACGCGTCTTGCAGCGCATGCAACCCGACGATCAGGCGTTCCTGCGCCGCGACGACGGCTTCCAACGCCGCTCGGTCGCGTGCCAACAGCGCACGCTGCTTTTCTTCTTCGGCTTGGAACCATTGTTCAAAAATCGCCGCCTGCTCGTCCATACAATGAACAAGCTCGGCGGCGTCCGTTGCCACATCCGACTTATCCGTTGCAAACATGGGGCCGGCTCCTTCCCGCCTTATGTTGAGGAAGGGTTGCCAAACCGATTACGGTACTCGGCCTTGATGCGCTTTCCGTAATCGAGTATTTTCTCGGCAACCAGCTCGCTCGGAATGTGATACTCGCCTTTGGCGATGGCCTCTTTGAGAGCTTGCACCTTTTCGGCGCGCACCTCGGGCCCAGCGGCGAGTCGTTGCTGCAAGGCACGGATCATCTGTGCTTCCTCGGACAAAATCACCTGATCCGTCCGCCGCTTCGGCTCCGCTTGGGGAGCCACGCGCGGAACGGGTTCTTGTCCGCGCACGATCTGCATGATCCGCTGAACTGCCTTGTCAGAAATGATCATGGTTGTCACCTCGACTCCCACCAGTATATCTATCGACCGTCGTTCCCTTTTCCTTTAGGGGATTGGAATGCCTAGTCTACCAAGCGGCGGTCGGCGATGTGGACACGTTCAGCGGCCCGGCTGCCTCCCGAGGACGGTTTCTTTTGAGCCGGCGGGCGAAGGGAAGTCTTGAATTCATGGGCGCACTTGGCACACATGCGGCCCGTGAGGATTTTCTTGCCGCATTGAATGCACTCGACGGCCAAATCGCTGTCGGTGCTCGTAGCCGTCAACCTGCCTTCCCGCACCATGTTGTAAATGCGTGATGCAGGCACGCCGGTCGCCTGTGAGACCTCGAACACTCGTGCACCGGGATGTTCCCGCAAATAGTCGCGTACGAGCTTGAATTCCTCGTCCATATGCGCCTTGCACTCGGAACAAATGGTGAGGCCAGTTGACCGGAAGAGTTTGCCACAGCGAGAACAATTACGCAATTCCATGCTCACTCACCCTTTTCATCCAGGCCAAGATGCTGCATTCTTCGAGAACCGGCGGCGGGTTCCCTGCGCCGCGTTTGCGTTGCATCCCTGTCATACTATCATATCGGCATTGGCAACTCTTACCGCCACACAAGCCACACCGACGGACTGCGCCCCCGAGCGCAGCAAAGCGAACGCCGCCTCGCGGCACGTCGTTCCCGTTGTGTACACATCGTCGACGAGCACGACGTGGCGCCCGGCCACGGCAGCCGGATCGACCACCTGAAACGCCCCCTGCAGGTTGTGCCGGCGTTCCCGCAGCGACAAACCGGTCTGCGGCAAGGTGTCTCGCAGACGCCGCAGCGGCTGCCGCATCGGAACGCCGCAATGATCGCTCACCTCCTGCGCCAGCAATGCCGCCTGGTTGAAGCCCCGCTCCCAAAGGCGCCGAGCATGCAGCGGTATGGGCACGACGACCGTCGGGACAGAACGGTCGAGCATCGGCACGACCCGAAGCGCGAGCAAATGCCCGAGTGCCTTGGCGATCACCCGGTGGTTTTCAAACTTCAAGCGCTGAATGTGCACTTGCAGCGCACCTTCATAGGCACCTGCGTACACCGCCCAGCGAAACGGTGGACGCACGCGGCAAAAGCGACACACCCAAGCGGCCGCCTCTTTTGCCGGAGATGCGCTTCGGAGCGGGCGACTGCAATGGCGGCAAAGCGGCGGCAACAGGCGCGGCAGCCGCGCCACGCACGGTTTGCAGGCCCACGGCGGTCCCGGCCGCATCGGTCGACGGCAAAAACTGCAAAAACCGGAAGGAAACAACCAATCGAGCCAACGCAAAGAAAGGCCTCCTGACCAACCAGGGCGGATGGCAGGAGACCTGAAATGGTAAGACCGGGAACGAATACATATTTTGCAGGGAGATAGTGACTATTTCGCCATTGAAATCCGAATTCCTTCCGCTATGCTTCGGAATATTCAATGGCTTCCTGACCAAACTGGCCGAGCGCCTCGTTGAACTGCCACGAGAACGCATCGGTGCTCTTGCCGTTTTGTACGGAAACGATCAAATAAGAGAACGCCGGAAAGGCGCGTTCCGCATCGTATTCGGACGGTTGGGCGGGATGGTCGGGATGCGAATGATAGCAGCCGATCACCTCGTAGCCGTCAGCCCGCGCCTCTTGATCGATGCGCAAAAAATCATCGGGATCCAATTCAAATCGGTCGTGAGCGCGTTCGGTATTGATGTTCCGAGCCCGTTCGGCCCGGATGACACGCCGGGTGCCGTCGGGATCGACGACGCCGACAAACAGTCCGCAGCATTCGTGCGGGTAGGCTTCTTCGGCGTGCTGCCGAATTTGTTCCATCACCGCTTGCGGAATGACAATTTTATTCACGGGCATCTTCCTCCGCCTGCGTCTTCTGTTTGGGATAATTCGATCGAGCCAATGTCGTTTCATTTGGGTGATGAGCCGAAGGCAAAGTCGAAGAGAGGCGCTGATAAATACCGCGAGCCGCTGTCCGGCAAGACGGTGACGATGACGCCTTCTCCGATACGCTTGGCCAATTCGAGGGCAGCCCAAACCGCTCCCCCGCCCGAGGCTCCTACCAACACCCCTTCTTCCCGGGCCAAGCGTTCCACCATCTCGTACGCTTTTTCGGTCGGTATGGCCATTTTGCCGTCGAGCGTGCTTTCGTCGTAAATGCCCGGCACCATGGCCGTCGCCATATGCTTGAGGCCTTCCAGGCCGTGCATTTCGTGTTCCGGTTCTGCGGCGTAGCATTGGATGTCCGGCCGCTGCTCTTTCAAATAGCGGGTGGTTCCCATCAAAGTGCCGGTGGTACCGATGCCGGCCACAAAATGCGTGACCCGACCGTCAGTCTGCCGCCAGATTTCAGGACCCGTACTCTCATAATGGGCTTGACTGTTGGCCGGATTGTTGTACTGATCGGGCAAAAAATACCGCTCGGGATCGGCTTCGTACATTTGACGTGCGACCACTCGGGCTCCTTCAGAGCTTTCCAAGGGATCGGTGTAATGGATGCGCGCTCCGAACGCTTCGATCAGGCGCTTGCGTTCCAAACTGGCGTTTTCAGGCAGACAAATTTCCACCGGAATGTTCAGTGCCGCACCGATCAACGCATAGGCGATGCCGGTGTTGCCCGAAGTCGAATCCAAAAGCACCTTGCCGGGCCGCAGCTTTTTGGTGCGCAGAGCTTCCCGCACCATCCAAAGGGCCGGGCGGTCTTTCACCGATCCCCCGGGGTTGTACCATTCGGCCTTGGCGTAAATTTCGACTCCCGGCACGTCACGGGCAATGCGTCGCAGCGGCAACAGCGGGGTATTGCCAATCAGACGCAAAATGGGTGCCCGCTCAAACAGCTCTTCCCATTCGCCCGATGGGAACTGTTCCAACTCCATGTCTGGCATGGGATTTGTGACCTCACTTATGAAATCCGTATAGACCGATCTCAGAATACCACGATTGAAACGTCAGCGCAAATAGCCGCACCGTCGCGCTTCTTCATTCAGCGCGGCAATGCGATGCGCGGCGATCTGCATCGCCCGGTTTTTTCGGGACGCGGCGAACCATACCCGGCCATGCGGCCGATCGGCCGTGCGGCCTGCCCGACCGGCCATCTGCATGAGGCTGGCGCTGTCGAAGATGCCTTCAGCATCGGCCCACATGACCAACACGTTGACGCCGGGCACCGTAATGCCCCGCTCCAGCACGGTGGTCGCCACCAAGATGGGGAATTCGCCGCGGCTGAAAGCGTCGCGCACGGCGTCACGGCGCGGATCGCGTGAGTGCACGCCGAACGCCAGCGGCAGCGCATCCGCCCCCGGTGCGGCACCGGAACGGCACACCCGGTCCAGCAGACGAGCGGTCGGCGCGACCAAATCGACTGCCGGCACAAAGACCAGCAGCGGATCAGGCTGCCGCACGGCTTCCTGCACGGTTTCCACCACGATCCGGGGCAAGCTGACGCGCCGCCTGCCGCTCAACAGGTTCTGACGCACCCGCTCCAATCCGGCGTCGAGAAGATACACCGGTTCCGGCAGCGGATAGCCGTGGTGGCGGGCCGGAATGGTGATCAGCCGCCATTCGCCGCGGCGTGCCTTTTCCAGCAGCACTTCGGGCGGCGTCGCCGTCAGGCAGATGGTGCGGCCGCCTGCGATCGTCGCCCGGCTGACGGCCCGGCGCAGCATGCGGCTGCCCCAGTACGGATAGGCGTCGACTTCGTCGAGCACGACCAGGCGGAACTGCCGGTAAAACCGCATCACCTGGTGCGTTGTCGCAATGACGAGGGGCACGTCGGGAAATCGGGTGGGCGAGCCGCCGTAAATCGCCTTGACCGGCACCGACGGAAATGCCTTTTGGAGCCGGCCTTCAAGTTCGATCACGACATCCCGCCGCGGGACGGCGAACAGCACCGGTCCGCCTTCGTGAAGCGCCTTTTCGATGACGCCGAACACGACTTCGGTTTTGCCCGCGCCGCAAGCCGCCCACACGAGGGCATCGCGCTCATCGCCGTCGAGCAAGGCGTCGGCGGCCGCCTGCTGCGCCGGGCTGAGCTGAAAGTCCAGCTGCAGAAGCGGTGTCACACGGACGGCCGACGCTCGTGCCCGCTCGGCCGCCACCGGCTGCTCAGCCCCCGACTGCTCGCCCCCCGCCTGCTCCGCTTCCCCAGGCAGCTGCCGCGCTACACGCACCGCTGTGCGGCCGGCCCTCGCGTTTCCTGCGGATCCTCCCGTCCGGCCGGCCCGCTGAGCCATCCCTTCGCTGTACACTATCGCTTCGCAAGCGCGGGCCGTACCGAGGCGGGCGCATTCGGTGCACGCCGCACACGCGTCACGCCCGCAGCGGGCGCAAGGTCCGATGTCCACCCGGTCTACCGTGCCGCAGCGACGGCACCGCCAGCGGTGCATCCGGTCGCGGTGCACCGCCGCCCGCCGCCGCACCCGGCCGGACAGCACCAAACCTTCCAACAGATCGATCGGATCGGCCTCGATCTGACCCCCGCCCCGTTCTTCCAGCAGCCGACGGACTTCCGACTCCAGCAGCATGCGTCCGGCCAATAAAGCGTGCCCTGCGGCCAGTTCCGCCCGCCGGGGCAGCTGCGGCGAATCCCAATCGTTGCTATCGATACTGCCAACGACGTCCCAAACGTCGCCGGCAGTGTCGTTGGAGCGTTCGGCACCGCGGTTTCCCGCAGCGTCGCCTACGTGTTCGCCACCGCCGTTCCCCGCACCGCCTCCACCGCCGGCGTCGCCAACAGCGCCGACACGGCCCGTCGCCGGTGCGGCCACCGCCCCTGGGCCTTTCGCGCCGGCCATCGTTCGCCATGCCACACCTGCTGCCCTTGCGCTGCCGACTTCACCCCGGCGGCGCAGAGCAGCCCGGCAGCGCAAATGCAGCAGCAGCCGGCCGATCGGCGCCATGGGAAAAAGGCGCAGAGCCAACGGACGCGCTTGGATGTCCGCCAATACTTCTTCGGCGAGCCACAACGGCAAAGGGCCGGTGAGCAGCTCAAGCCTCGCCTGCCCCTTGTCCGGCGGCGCCGCTGCAGGCGCCCGGCCATCCGGAGCAGCTCGCTCCGCATCAGCTTCTGACGTCGCTTCCTGTGCACTCCAATACGCTGCCGTAACGTCGGGCGACGCGGTGATTCCCAAATGCAGCCGCCGCTTCGACCAGCAGGCGTAAAGGGCATAACCGCTTATGGTGCATCGCCTCCCGTCGCCAAGCCAACACGTCAGCCAACGCCTGCCGAACTCCGGGCCGATTTCCGCACCGGCCAACGGAGCGACGCTTGCGGGCTGCCGGCACACCGACACACGGCGCCGCTGCAACCCCGACTACACCGGCGACAACGGCTCTACGATCAGACGCCGCACCCGCTCGGCGGCGTCGAACTCCACGTGAGCCCAATACGGCGGGTCGTCGCTGAATGTGTATTCCTGCAGCAGCAAGTCGATCGGCGCCATGCCGATGCGTCCGAGTTCGCTGCGGGGGAACCAGCGCAGCGGCCCTTCACCGCTCTCGCGCAGCGTGCCGCTGTACGCGTGGGCGACAAAAACAAAAAGCAGCCAATTGCTGGTCGCAACCGGCCCGCTTTCGGCTACAAGGCCACGGAATGTCAGCTGCTCGACATGCAAGCCCGTCTCTTCGCTCAGCTCACGTTGTGCCGCCAACACCGGCGTTTCCCCGGCCTCAATTTTGCCGCCCGGCGCAGCCCAGCGACCTGAGAACGGCGGATAGTTGCGCTGCAGCAGCAGCACGTCTGCCCCGCGCCGCACAAAACAGAGCGACGACGGACGCTGCTCAGGCTTCAGCCGCAGCTCGTCGGGCCAGGCGTAGCCGAGATTGGCCAGCTGTTGCATCCATATGCCGGGGGCGTGCAGATCAATACTCAACCGATACGACCTCCTGCACTTGCCGCACCTTGACGATGCTGTTGGGCGGATAAGCTCCTCGCAGCACGGCGCCCGGATAAACGCGCGTACCCCGGCCGATCAACGTGCCCGGACTCGCCACGACGTTGCACCCGGTGTACACCCGATCGCCGACAATGGCGCCAAACTTGCGCAAATCCGTATGTACCGCCTCCCCGTCAATTTGGACGACCACTTCGCTGCCGTCGTTCTTCATGTTCGCCAGCCGCGTGCCGGCGCCGAGGTTCACTCCTTGGCCGAGCACGCTGTCCCCGACATAATTAAAATGCGGTGCTTGAGCACCGTTGAGCATGACGACGCCCTTGAGTTCAGTGGCATGACCGACGACGCAGTTTTTGCCTACAATGACGTTCTCGCGGATGTACGCACCGTGCCGCACAACGGTTCCTTCACCGATAATGGCCGGGCCTTTGATCATCACGCCCGGCTCCACCACCGCACCGGGGGCAATGTACACCGGACCGCCAATCCTCGCCCCGGCGTGCACCTCGCCTTCGATGCCAGGTTTCAGCACTTCTTGGATGTACGAAGGCAAGCGCTTCAGTACGTCCCACACATAATCAAGATCTTCAAACAACGCCGCATGTTCAAACTCATCCAACGAAAAAAACGTGTCGACGCGCTGCAAGCGTACACGCACCTTTCTTCACGGCCTCCCGTACGGTATGCGGTAACGGGATACCACGACTGCTTTCCTGTTTAACCCATGACTACCGTATTCGCTTCGGGTATTTGCGGCTCCTGCCTTTTCCACTTTGTCTGTACCCTACGCCGTCGCGTTGCATATGGTGCGATTACGGTACATACCGAGGAGGTTGCGCCTTTGCTTTGGGCGAATGCTTCGTTTCACGATCTGTCGCAACGAGCCCTTTGCATTTTGCGGCAGGCCGGCGAGCCAATTGACATGGAGACGCTGACCAATTGGATGCGCCTGCCCGACGATCAGGTAGAACAAGCCGTAAACGAGCTGCGCCAGCGCGGGCTGATCCAAGGCAACGGTCCGACGCTGTCCTCTCGTCACGGTTTAAAACCTCATCCCGCACGGCTGGTCGACATCGACCATCACCTCGTGCGCGCTTTTAAAGAACACGCTTCCTTGGGCGAACTGTATTTCGCCTACGGCTCGAATTTGAACCCCGCAAGGCTTGACGACCGGGGGATTGTCCCGCGCTTTCTCAGCCGCGCCGGCGCTCCGGGTTATCTGACGGGTTTCCCGCGCAGCTCTCGCGATGGCGGGGGTGTGGCCGGACTTCTTCCTGCCCCAGGCGAAACGGCCTACGGTGCCCTTTACTTGTTGACGGACGACGAATGGGAAAGCCTCGATTTCTACGAGGAAGTCCCGCGTTCTTATCATCGTGCGCCGCTGAACGTCACGGTGCAAGCCGGACCGTCGCAGCGGGTACTCATTCCTCGCTTGTGCGTGATCACCTATATGGCGCAGCCCGGCATTCCTGCCGATCCACGAGCCGATTACGTCGAACATATTCTCGTCGGCGCCAAATATTGGCAACTCCCCGAATCCTTGATCGACTTTTTGACTCGTGTGCCGCGCCAGTCCAACACCCGGCGCGTAGTGAACCTCCGCCGAGAACCGGGATGGCAGCGTCTGCTCCGGCGCTCCGGGTGGAAAGCAACCTATCCGCGCTTGTTCGGCAAAACCGGCATGCAAGCAGCTGCCCGTCGCAAATCACGACGCCGTCGGCGCCACCGTTGATCGCGGCCGAACGCTGTGTGACGCCTCACAATAGAACATGATGGGGTTGAGTGGTGCACATGAAGAAGGTATTCGTCTGCTCCCATGAACCGACGCGGCTGCGCATGGCCGCAGCGCTCGAAGGTTTCGAAACGTCCCCACGGGTACCCGACGAGCCGGTGGATATCCTCCTGCGCTGGGGAGTCGCCGACGGGCCTGACAACGCTGCCTGGATCATCAATCGACGCGGCGCGGTGGAGCGCAGCGGTGATTGGGAACAAGTGGTCAACTTTTTGCATGCGAATCGCATCCCGACATCGAACCAGGCCGCACCTCGCTATCGTGTGTATTTGTTCGATATGCGCACCTTTGCCATTACACGGCGCGTCGGGCGCACTTGGCGGATGTTCCGGCCGTACCGCAAACTGCGTGAACTGCTGGCGGTGCGCTGCCGACGTGTGCTCTACGCGTTGGGGCTGCACGCCGGCGCCGTCGAGGTGGGCGTCAGCCGCCGGGGACGCCTCGTCATCACCAAAGTTTCCTCCGGTCCACGGCTTTCAGCGCCGCTCGCCCGCCGTCTCGCCGCAGCCATCCACGAATACATGAACCAGCACCGCTATGACCCGTCCGATCGCCAGGTGGTCCTCGGCGCCGATCCGGAGTTCATTTTGCGCCGCCGCAGCACCGGCCGCTTGGTGACGGCAAACCGCTTTTTTCCCTACCGCGGCATGGTCGGACACGATCGCCTGCTGCGGCGCAGCTTCGGCGGCCGTCCGCTGGCCGAACTGCGTCCGGCGCCCTCGGCAGATCCCCATCAGCTGCTGCGCAATCTCCGCCGCGCCATGCGCCGGGCCATTTTGCGCACCGGCCGGCGCATTGCCTTCAGCGCCGGCAGCCTGCCGGTTGCCAGCCTGCCGATCGGCGGACACATTCACTTCAGCGGCATTTCGTTTACCGCCGATTTTTTGTGGGCGCTCGACATCTACTTAGGCATCCCGCTGCTCCTTCTCGACCATCCCGTGCGTGCCGCACGACGGCGACGACGCTACGGGTATTTGGGCGATTTTCGGTTTCAGCGCCACGGCGGCTTCGAGTACCGCACGCTGCCGAGCTGGATCATTTCGCCCACCATTGCGCTCGCCGTACTCTGTTTGGCGAAAACGATCGCCCAGGAATACCACCGCCTGCCTCGGCACTTGCTTGCACGCCATGAGCTGCAGCGAGCGTTTTATCAGTCGTACAAAGAGCCGTTCTACGAACGCTTCCCGGAGCTGTGGTACTACCTCGAGCAGGTGCCGACGTTTCATCAGTACGCCGAGTACATACGTCCCATCAAGCAGTGGATCGACGATCGCAAGACATGGCCGGACCACGCAGACATCAAACGACGTTGGCTGACGCCTTCTCCCCGACGCCCCAGACGCCGCGCCCGTCGCACCCGAACAGCAGTCGCTTCAAGCCGCAGGTTCGCAGCTGCTGCCGGCGCCCGCAGCCGTTCGACGTGATGTCATGTATAAGTATGGAGAGCGGCGCCCTGTGCGGCTGCACAGGGCGTCTTTTGTTGATGCAACACATCATGTGACGGGCGCCTCTGAGCTGCAGCGTGCAACGCGGCAATCCATTCCCGCCCCCTCATGGCCCCGCCGCATTCCTGCATCAGCACAAAAAAAGCGCGGATGTTTCATCCATCGCCCCTTTGTACATTGCGGCGAGATGGATGAACCCGCGCGTTCAGCGCTCCCTTGCGTCCAACTGCGCTACAAACGCTTTTGCACGATGATCAAGTAGCCGGGATAACCTTTCCGAGAGCGTCTCCCGATCGGCCGGTATCCCATGCGCCGATAGTACCTCAGCAAATCGGGCATCACGGCCCGCACCTCTCCACGCAGCCGACGCAATCCCAAACGCCGGGCCTCGTCTTCCGCCCATTCCATGAGACGGCGGCCGATGCCGTGACGTTGATAATCCGGCAGCACCGCCAGCCGGGAAAGCCCCAGGTAGCGGCCGCGTTTTCGACAGCGTAAGGTCCCAACCACCCGTCCCTCGTGCCGAGCGACCAGATAAATGTATTTTCCGGTGCGTATTTGATAGCGAATGGCCTTCTCCGTGACACGCAATGCCCCGAATGTCGGCTTAATGATGCCCTTATACGGAGCGTACGCAATCCGTGTCACCCGCCAAATGTCACGTGCTTCCGATGCCGTGGCACGCCCAAGGCTGATTACCATTTCCACATTCGGCACAGCGTCAAGGGTTTCTTCCATTTCCTGCGGTACGACGTCCACGAACTTCACCCCTCCACGCCAAGATATGGATTTGGCGAGCAATTGGCTCCAGCAAAACACAATCGTTCAACATTCCTATTGACCTTTTGTCATTGCCTCTGGCACCGGGCGTGAAACCCCTTCATACACTGTGGAAGATCCTAGTGCCATCGGATTACAGTGAGCCTTACAGCTGCAGTCTCCAGGGAGGTCGGATGCAAGGAATGGCAATACCTATCGTAGTTGCTTCGGTACCTGTACGAGGTGCCTGGATTGAGATGCCTCGTCATCTCAGCGAGACGTTGCAAATTGAACCCAACACACGCGTGGCGCTGCGAGCGGGACGAAAAGCGGTGAGTTGTGCAGTTCGCATTTCGGATGACAGCGGTTCGGTGTCCACGGCGCCTTTGCTGCGTCTGTCGCCGGCCATTCGCCGAACGCTCGGCCTCCCTCTCGGTACACGACTGCAAATTCGGCGCTCCGCTGACAGTCTCGAAGTCGGGCCGTTTTTCGGCATTTTCGCCCGTTATGAACGCCGCTGGCCGCCTTACGGTGAGCAAAACGTCGACTTCCGCGCTCACATGGAAGCGGGGCGACAACGCCATGTCGCCGTGTACACGTTTGGTCCTCGGGACATCGATTGGAATCGCCGCCTGATACGAGCGCTCATCTACGATACGAGCGGCACACGAAACAGATGGCGGCGTGTCTATATGGCCATGCCTCATGTGGTGTGGAACCGTTCGTACTGGCCGGGGGCGCATCGGCGTGTCATGAAAGCGACGCTGCGCCGTTTGCGCTTGCGGGCCGGTTCGATGATTTTCAACGCCGGTGTCGGCACCAAGTGGCACGTCTACCGGCATTTGTGGGAGCAGGAGTCACTGCGTCCGCACCTGCCCCGAACCGCCCGCTATCGTGGCATCGGAACCGTGCTGCGCTTCCTCGCCCGCTACCCCGGCGTCTACATGAAACCCGTATGGGGCGGGTGGGGAATTGGCGTGTTTCGCATCCGCCGCGTGGGACGCAACCGTTTCACGATCTCCCGCACCTTGGGAAGACGGGGAGTCAACGTCAGCCGAACGGTTGGGCTGCAAGGATTGCGAGCCGAACTCGCCCGCCTTGTGCGCAAGCCCTATCTAGTCCAGCAGGAAATCCGCCTTGCACGCATCGGCGATCGAATCGTCGACATTCGTGTGCTCGCTCAGCGTCGCAGTGACGGTTCCTGGGGCATCACCGGTGCTGTGGCACGAGCCGGACGTCGCCGCAGCGTCATTTCCAACCTCCACGGCGGTGGGCGTCCCATCGCCTTTGCTCAAGCGGCTCCGAAAATGTTTCCCAATAACCCGGAAATCGGCGCCGCAGCCGAGGCGACCATTCATCGCCTGACGCACGAAATCATCGCCGTGATCGAAAGGAAGTACGGCCGTTTCGGGGAAATCGGGCTCGATTTTGGCATCGACCAGACCGGCCACGTTTGGTTCATCGAAGTGAACAGCAGGCCGGGCAAAAATTCGTTCCGGATTACATCACGTGACAACGCTTGGCGAGCGGCAACCGCCAACCCGGTCGAATACGCAAACCAGTTGTCCCGATTTCAGCTGGAAACCTCGAGAGGGTGAAACCATTGCCTCAATTACGCCTGGGCCGGGCCTTGACTGCCCGGCAGACCTTGTCGATCCAGTCGCAACACGCAAAGGCCATCAACGCAACTCATGGCGAGCAGGTCGCTCTCCGCTTCGGAAGCCGGTGCATTCCGGTAACCGTCACAGTGATGCCGCAGTCGAACGGCAAACGAATCAATGCACTTCTAAGTGCTGACGCCTGCGAGCAGCTCCTCGTGCCGACACCGATCCGCATTCATTTAAAACGTGAAGCAGATGGCAGCCTTCGACTTGGACCGTTGATCGGGGTTCTCGCCCAAGGCCATCGGTCACTTCGGCAGCCGTTTTTCAATCAAACGCCGTATTTTGCCGCTTTGGTCACCATGGGCCGGCGTCACGGAATTCCGACGTACGTCTTCCGCCCCCGGGACATCAATTGGGAAACCCAGACGGTGCGAGCGTGGGTCCGCTCTCCCCGCCGAGTTTGGCGCAGGGCAACGCTCCCACTCCCGGACGTCGTGTACGACCGAGTGCAGTCGCGGCGGCTCGACTTGCTGCGCAGCACCCGTGACGCCAAACGGCGCTTGAACGAAATGAAGACCCCCATGTTCAACACCGGTTTTCTCGACAAGTGGGACACATACGCCATGCTCAGCCGTGCCGAAGCGACGGCGCAGTACTTGCCCGATACGCAGCTGGTGACCGACCGGGACGACGTCGTCCGTTTTGCTCGACGCTATCGGAGCATTTTCGTCAAACCCGCCGGAGGAAGTTTGGGGCAAGGCATCATGGTGCTCCGGCGCCGGGCCAACGGTCGCTTCAACATGGTTCACTACAGCAATCGCGGCGTTTTCCGCTTCCGCAACGTCACCCTGTGGCCTTTATGGAACAGGCTGCGCCGCTTCAAGCGACGCCGGCGCTACGTGGTGCAACAAGGTCTGAGCTTAGTGCGCTATCGGGGACGTCGCTTCGACATTCGGGTGCTCGTGCAAAAAGGCCATGACGGCAACTGGCAAATCAGCGCCTTGTATGCTCGAGTAGCCGTCCCCGGATCATTGCGCTCCAATCTCGATGCCGGCGGAAAGGCCATCAACGGCCCCCGCATTTTGCGCCGCATTTACGGCCGCACCGCCGGACGCAGGGTTCTCGGCAGAATTCAGCAAGCCGCACTCGATGTCGCCAAGACACTCGAGGCAGAAATGGACGGACCCCTTGGCGAACTCGGCCTCGACATCGGCGTCGATCGGCGTGGGCGGCCTTGGGTCATCGAAGCGAACGCAAAACCACTGCGGCAAATGGAAGGACCCCGACGCCGTTTGGCGCTTTCGATCCTCCGACCTTTACGCTTTGCACAAAGTCTGGCCAACTTTTGATGCCGTTGTATAGGGACGCCGTATATACGTGCATCGGTGTAGGTGTAGGCGCCGGTGTAGGCGGCGGAGGTGGCGGAGGGGACGGCGAATGTTACGTGTGGCGGTGGGATGTGTTGAGCTGTGGGACACGGTGATGGGCAGAAGCCGGAGCCGGGAGATGGGGGCGTGGAGCTCAGCGAGAGACAGAGGCTGGGGCTAGGAGATGTGGGGCGGTATGGGTCACAAAAGTTATCGATAAGGAGCTGCCCCTGATGGGACAGCTCCTTTTGATATTCAAATTGAAAAACTCGGTTTACATATCGAAGCTCTTTCACTGCGGATTCCTTGTGGGTTCCACAATTGCACATCAGTTTAACTTTCATGACTACGGTCGCTTGATGAGGTTTACAATTCGAACACGGAACAGCGATCGATAGATCGATACGGTTTACATGGCGCCTAGGGCTTCAAAATGGCCGAATTGATATCATTGACTGCGTCTGGTTGGTTTACAGAGAGCGCCCCAGACTGCTGCGTGCACGGTTTACATAATGTTCAGCGTTCGGATCGCTCAAATTTGGGCGTTCAAACGCTGCATTTGACCCATTTTTAGATGAAGTTGCCCCGGTTTAGTGGACACTTGTTTTTTAGGCAACGCTCGCGTATTCCTCTGATTGTTTGGCACACCACTCCGCCTCAAATTCTAGCGGGCTCTTATAGCCGAGACGAGAGTGAAGTCGCTTGCGGTTGTAGAACACCTCGATGTAGTCGAAGACAGCTGCGCGTAATTGGGAGCGGGTTGTCCACGACTGTCTGTCGAGGAGTTCGGTTTGCAGCGTAGCCCAAAAACTTTCTGCTAGTGCATTGTCGTACGCATCGCCAACCGTTCCCATAGACGGCAGAATGCCTGACTCACGCAATGCTCGAGCAAATCTGTATGAG
>CALKAQ010000158.1 GCA_937983075.1 uncultured bacterium
GGCGCATCGTCAAAGGGCGTCCGACCTTTGAACATGGAGCGCTGTATGCCAGCGCCGGTGAAAATTTCGGTTTGCAAATCGTCTTGTTTTCGATTGACCGCTGCGACTTCCAAAAGAACATCGTACAAGGCTATGTTTGGGCGGAGCAAGGTTGGCTTCCGTGGCGCGGGCCGATCCCGAAAGTTGTGCACAATCGCTTGATCCCGTTGACCCTTGCCGAGCGGCGTGGACTGACGCGCCTCAGCCGACACGTGGGCAGAGGATTGTTCAACGGCCTTGTCTCTCGCGATAAATGGGTGGTTTGGAATCATTTGGCGGTAGATCCGCACCTTCGCATGTTTCTACCCGCGACTTGGCCTCTGACTTCAACCACAAGGCGAAAATTCCATGACATGCTGCAGCTGTACGGCAGGTTGGTGCTCAAGCCGCGCCGAGGCGGTGTCGGCATCGGTGTCATTTGTGTCGAACGCGTTGCTCGCCGATGGATCCGCTGGACGTTTCCAAACGGCCGTTGCCGTCTGACCACGCAGGGAGGAGCCCAGCGCATCTTGCGTCGCCTGCAAGCTCGCCGGCCGTATTTGATCCAGGAGTATATCGCATTGGCGAAGTTTCAAGGGCGCCAATTCGACATCCGGGTGCCGGTGCAGCGGGGGGGTGACGGCGAGTGGAAGGTCATGCGCTTCGCCGTCAAACAGGCGGACGGCCATCGCTTTCTGACGAATCTGGCCCGAGGCGGCAAAGCACATCCATGGGAGCGGGTGGCAGCGGAACTGTACAGTCCGCCGAAGATGCGGCGTGTGGAAAACGAAATATCCGAGCTGGCGGCACGAATCGCATCTAAGCTCGCAGAGGTGCAAAGTCATGTCGCGGATTTGGGTTTGGACATCGGGCTCGACTGCGCCGGCAAACCTTGGTTGATCGAAGTCAACTATCGTGACCAGCGGCTGCCGATTCTCGAGGCCGGCGATAGCACGGTGCACCGAGAACTGTATACAAATCCGATCGCTTACGCCGCCCATGTACTGCAATCGTTGGCTTAAAACAGCATTGACAACGAAAAGGCACTGCCAGCGTTGTCCGCGCAGTGCCCGACAAAAAAGGGGGCTGCCCGCATGAGGGCAGCCCCTCCATTTATGTGGCTTTGGTTTCAACCTCGATGAGTTCGCGTAAATCATGAACCCATGGAACCCGATAAGGTTCCCAGCACAAGGCGCTCATGGGTGTCTTCCGTCCGATAAATCGGATTCCGGTCGTTTTCGCAGCGATGTAATCCGACAGTGCGTCTCCGATGAAATAGAGACGATTGCGATCCAACTCGTATGCTGCGATGAGCCTCTCGATGATTTCCGGCTTTTCGGCCGGCGAACCCCATACTTCTTGAAAATAGCTCGCGAGGCCCCGGCGTTGTACCAGCAATTCCAATTCGTTTTGCGGAGTACCCGAAGCGATAAAAGCGGGAATACCCCGGTGCTTGAGTTCTTCCAGCAGTTCGAGCGTTCCGGGGACAAACGGGCAGGCGAGCAATTTCTCCATGACGAGTGCGGAAAATTGCTGCCCGAGACGTTTTTCTTCGTTTGGCGAGAGCATGATGCCGAGAAGCTCTTGGTAAATCCAGGCAAACTTATGGTAACGGGAAATGCCCATATTGTTTTCATGATAAGCGACGATGGCTTCCAGATGTTCGGGATAATCGCTGAACAGCTCTTTAAACGCGTCGGTTTTCACTTTCACGGATTCCAAAATGACGCCGTCAAAATCGAAGATGACGGCGGATGCTTCGAAAACGAATGAGTTCATCAACACGTACCCTCCCTCAAATTCCCGACGCGGTCGTTCTGCAGCGAAAGCCACCATTCGGCGAGTTGAATGTCCAAATGGGAATGGACATCTCGGCCCGTCACCCAGTCGCGGATGATGGGATAGGAGCGACGCCCCATCCACCACCAGGGGCTGGGGCCGTCGTAACGATCGACGCACGATTTGCGAAATGCCCACACGCCTTGGTCGAAATAGTATGCCTTGGCATAGGAATGTCGATCGGTTGACACTTGGCGTGATGCGTTGCCGTACGGGCGCAGCACACCGTCGTGGATTTCCAGCGCGCGCAACGGGTGATCGTCGGCGGCTTCCCACACGGACATGGCGGAGTCCACATCTGGACGTGTTGCGAGAATATGCAAGGCATGATCAATCAGCTCGCTGTCGACCATGACCGTATTGCCGAGCAGAACGACGACGTTCTCGAGATCAGGTTCCATACGGTTGACCTCGTGGACGGCGTGTCGAATGACATCGCCGTGATTCACGTCGTCGCCTCCGAGTTCGTCCGGCCGCCATATAATTTGGCAGCCGAGTTCTTCGGCGACGGATGCGATGGCTTCTCCGTCCGTCGACACATAAACCCGTTCGATCAAGCGAGCGCCTTGTGCAGCTCGAATCGGATATGCGATCAAGGGGAGTCCGGCAACTGGGTAGACGTTCTTGTTCTTAATGGACTTGCTCCCGGCTCGCGCCGTTATAATCGCAACGTTCATCGTCATGTCCCCCTTTCAAGACGGCCAGCAGATTTTCAACCGCCTCGATTTCCATCCGGATCCGGCTTTCCTTGGCGTACGATCCAATGTGCGGCGTCAGCAAAACATGGGGGAGGCGCGTCAGTGGACCCGAGTACGGTTCCGTTTCAAAGGTGTCGATATAGGCACCGGCGAGCCTGCCTTCGCTCAAGACGTCGTAGAGGGCTGCCTCATCGATGATGCCGCCGCGTGAAGTGTTGACGAGAAACGCTCCCGGTTTCATGTGCGCGAGGCGTCGGCGGTCGAGAAGATGGTGCACTTCGGCACTGTAAGGCAGGTGCAAGGTTACGATGTCGGCATGTTGCAGCAAGTCTTCGAGTGAACAGAGCGCAATTTGGTGGCGTGACGCGAAGGCGAAATCCGGATGCGGGTCATACGCAATGACGGTGGTGCTGAAGGGCGTCAGCAATCCCAAGCGGCCCCGACAAACCTTACCGAGGCGAAATCTGCCGGC
>CALKAQ010000159.1 GCA_937983075.1 uncultured bacterium
ACGCTCGGGGATGGACCCTCTGCTAAGACCGCATAGCTGGCATTCCGTCGCTCTCCCCCGCACGCGCGGGGATTGACCCCACAGCCTCACGACGACCTTGCGGCCTGCAGGCTCTCCCCCGCACGCGCGGGGATGGACCCGTCATAAGGCATCCTTCCTTTCTATTGCACCCCTTTCCCCCGCACGCGCGGGGATGGACCGAACGACACACGGTGCCGGTCGACCCCGCGGAACTCTCCCCCGCACGCGCGGGGATGGACCGTCCGAATCTGCTGTACGATCTCGCCCACGACCCTCTCCCCCGCACGCGCGGGGATAGACCCTGCCCACTCCCACATCGAGTACACCCTCTATAGCAAACACCCACCCGCCTGTGTGGAGGAAATTGACTCCGCTTATCGAAAGTGCATTAAAGGAATTGATTATTGATTATTAACAGGGGTCCTCACTATGAAACCGCTCACTGGATCAACCCCTAACACGGCCACCATTCCCCAAGGCAGTTTCTGGGGCAAGTTCGACCTGAAGACGGGAGCGTGGCTCCCGTTATCCGCACACTCCCTCGATGTTGCCATGGTCTTTCGCGCACTGTGCGACCTGCCAGCCATTAACCGCACTCTCCGCGTGACGTCTCAGTCAATCCTCACTACCCAGCAGCTCGACCGGTTGGCGGTTTTGGTCATGATGCACGATGCGGGAAAGGCTAACCTGGGATTTCAATTCAAGGTTTTTGACCGGAGCGCACCTCAGGCCGGCCATATAAGGGAGCTTGCCCCTATCCTCGACCCCCAAGTTTACGATCACGAGCTACATACAAGTTTCCTAAACAGCTTGCCGCCGGAGATGTGGGAATGGTTCGACGGAGAGGAAGACGCGTTCAGCTACCTGATGGCCGTTTTCTCCCACCATGGACGTCCCCTGCGCTTTCGCGGCGAGACTCACGGGCTTTTCCGCCTCGCGAAGACCCAATGGTGGCGTCCTGCTGGAGCATGGGATCCAATGAAAGCCGTATTGGAAATCACACGGGCTGCTCGGCTCGCGTTTCCGCAAGCGTTTGCACAGGGAGGCGCTCCGCTGCCCTCTGAGCCTGCCTTCCACCATCGTTTCGCAGGCCTTGTCATGCTGGCCGACTGGGTCGGCTCGCATTCGTACTGGTTTCCTGTCGAAAACACTTCGTTCAAAGACCGTCTCAAGAGAAATCACGAGACGATCCCCCAGGCTCTGCAAGCTATTGGTCTCGACATCGCCGCAGCGCGCGCCGTCGCGACGCAGCAAGCTCCCACGTTCGTCGACCTCTTCGACCTCCATCCAAGACCGCTGCAAGCCGCTGTCGACGCTCTAGACCCGGCCGATCCTGCGACACAGCTAATCATCGCAGAATCCGAAACTGGTTCGGGAAAGACCGAGGCGGCACTGCTCTGGTTTTTCAAATTATTTCACGCAGGGGCGGTCGACAGCCTCTTCTTCGCACTGCCTACCCGCGTTGCCGCTCGGGGTATATACGAGCGCATCCGGCAGATACTTGAACGCTGGTTCCCTGATCCAACCGTCCGTCCGGTCTCTGTGCTCGCCGTACCAGGCTACGCGCAAGTGGACGGTATCCCCGCACAACAACTGCTTCCCGATGAAGAGGCAGCTAATCGATGGCAAGACGATTCGGACCTCCGCTACAGAGAGCGGCGATGGGCAGCCGAGCATCCGAAACGATTCCTCGCGGCTCCCATCGCTGTAGGGACCATCGACCAAGCGTTGCTGTCCGCCGTACAGACTGCGCATGCCCACCTTCGCGCGATTTGTCTCGATCGTAGTCTGCTTGTCGTCGACGAGGTCCACGCTTCTGACCACTATATGACGCAGCTGTTGAAAGCCGTGTTGCGACGCCACTTCGCCTCCGGCAGCCGAGCTATGTTGCTGTCCGCTACGCTCGGCAGCCGGTCACGAAGTGAGTATGTCAGCCTGACGTGTCGGTCGGTCCGTCGTCCTACCCGTCGAGATGCCGAAAACACGCCTTATCCAGCGATCACGTTCGCAGACGGAACGACCCGGGCTACGCCACAAACAGTCGGCAGCAATAAGACGGTCTCGTTCGATTTGCAACCTCACGCCTTCGACCCGGACTCCATCGTACCTATGCTCATCGCCGCACTTCGAGAATCAGCCAGGGTGATTGTCGTCCTCAACACGGTCGACCGAGCCAACAGTCTCTTGCGCGCGCTCGAATCCAATCCTGATGTGGATCCGAGTACATTGTTTCAGTGTATGGGAACGATGTGTCCCCACCACGGTCGTTTTGCCCCTCAGGATCGTGCAGTTCTCGACCGTGAAGTGGTCAAACGCTTAGGCCCGGGCAGCCCAGGTGGTCCGCTGATCATCGTAGGCACCCAGACGCTGGAACAAAGCCTCGACATCGACGCCGACTTTATGGTCACCGACCTGGCTCCGGTCGACGTTTTGCTCCAACGCGTCGGTCGTTTACATCGCCATCAACGCACAAGACCGTCCGGTTATGAGGATGCGCGTTGTGTTGTTCTCGTACCTCCGGACTCCCTAGTGCAGGCGCTCGATGACCGGGGTCAAGTTTTGGGAGCCTATAAGCGCATGGGACTCGGCAGCGTTTATGAGGATCTTCGTATGTTGGAGCTCACAATGAGGACGTTGGCCGGACAAGAGACAGTCGAGATCCCGAAAGACAACCGCCGCCTGGTGGAATCGGCCACGCATCCCGACTGCCTTGCCGCGCTCAGCGATCCGCGCTGGCAAAAACACGCCGAACTGGTTGAAGGAGAAACTCTGGCACAAGGAGTGGCTGCGCGGGAGGTGCTGGCCGATTTCGATTGCTACTTCGGCGAGTTTGAATTCAATGAGCTTGGAGGTCAGATTTCGGTCCGCCTCGGCGCCGACTCCTTGCAGCTGCCCGTTGACAAACCGTTCACCAGCCCCTTCGGCGTCGAAATCACGGAACTGGTGATTCCTGGCCATATCGCTCCCAAGAACCGGCCCGAGGAAATCACGGTCGAAGAAGCACTAGAACACGAGGTCTACGTACGCTGCGGCGACCGTCGGTATCGATACAGCCGGTACGGATTGGAGGTGCATTCATGAACCTGCTCGTAGATCCGCTCATTCGGGTCGAAACGTCCGAAGGCATGACCGAGATGAGCCTACCCGATCTCCTGGAAACCCTGGGCCAGGATCGAGTGGAGCGTTTTCCGGGCTTGCAACTACACCAACAAGACCCGTTTCACGTTTTCCTGACCAGCTTGGCTACGGCCGTCTTGGCCCGGGACAACAAGAGCGACCCTGTTCAAAGCGCAGGGTATTGGCGGGAAGGTTTGCGCCGGCTGGCCGGGTCTGCGGGGGACGACGCCTGGACGTTGGTGGTCGACGATCTGTCTCGCCCTGCCTTTATGCAGCCGCCGCTTCCGGCACGAGACCATGGGCGGCTGACTTTGAGTGCAGCCACGCCTGACGCTCTTGACGTCCTGCAGACCGCAAAAAACCACGACGTGAAATCGGCGCGAGCCAGCCGACCACACGTGGACGATTGGATCTATGCAATAATCAGCCTGCAGACGATGAGCGGGTTCCTGGGCCGCGGAAATTATGGAATTTCCAAGATGAACAGCGGGTTCGGCAACCGTTCCATTGTTGAACTTCTGCGCACCACGCGGCCGGGCCGCCGATGGCAAGATGCGGTCGTACGGTTGCTGGGCCATCGGGAACGCCTGTTAAACGACGTATATGGCTACCGCTCCAACGGATTAGTGTTGGTATGGCTGGAACCTTGGGACGGGCGCACGAGTCTGCGGTTGTCCGATTTAGACCCCGTTTACATAGAAATTTGTCGCCGCATTCGCCTTCGAGGTAGAGACGGCGTCATCACGCACGCAGACGGGGTGCCAGCTCGGAGTGAGCGGATCGCAGCCAAGGAATTGAAAGGCGTCGTAGGAGATGCTTGGCTCCCTGTTGACCTCGGAGATCGCGATACGGCCGAGCCGAAGGCGCTCACCATTTCGCCCCAAGGCCTTTCCCCCGACATACTGCGGCGCCTAGTGTTCGAAGACCGTATCCGGCTTACCTCCCTTCAAAAACCGTTGGACGAATGGAATGAGACACTGACATTACGTGTCTCGGTTCTAGTTAGAGGCCAGGGGACAACCGATGGGTTTCATCTTCGCCAGATCGCCATTCCCCCTAGAGTGCGCATGCGGCTTTTTGGCCCCCCCGAGCGCCGCGCTCCTTTAGCTCGGCTCAGTCAGGAGGGAATCAGCTACGCGGGGCGGATGCTCGGCAACGTTCTCAAGCAAGCCGCGTTCACCCTTATTCAAGGGGCGCCTAGCTCCATAAAGTACGACCGGGACTCAGCTCAAACGTGGTGGCGCAGGTTTGCCGCGCGCTTCGAGTCGTTGTGGTCGGAACGATATTTCCCCTGGCTTTGGAGCGTCGAGGAACCGATCGATCACGATGCAGCCTTGCTCCAGTGGGCAAAGATGCTGCGGGACGATGCATGGCTGGTGTTCCGGGAAGTAGGCGAAGCGATGCCCATGCACGCCGGAAGGAAATACAAGACATGGGTCCGTGCCGAGCGCGCCTTTTGGCGCGCTCTGTACAATGAAGGAAACTTCCCGTTCCTAAAGGAGAAGGAGGTGCAACATGAGCACAGCACCGGCAGCTGACACGATGTCCTCTACGATAGGACGCATTGCCGGGGTGTTGGCAAGCTCCGGGTTTCCCACGGCCGACCGAGCCGCCTTGCGGCGCATCAGTCCCGATCAGCCCCTCCCACTCACCTTCTATCGTTTTGGGGTACGTTATTTACCCCAAGGGTGGGACCTCTCGACAGCGCGACTGAGAGATTGGGCGACGATCGTGGCCGGTATAGCCATCATGAGCCCGAATGCACACCGGCCCAATCTGGGACTGGGCAGAGCCTTGGCCGAAGCGGGCTTGTCTGAAGCTCGCCTGGAACGCTTGTTGCAAAGCGAGGGCAGCATACGCCGTACGCTGCTCCTGCGAGCCGCGCGTTTTTTGGCCGCGAAAAACCAACCGTGCGACTGGACGGACGGGGCCTGGTTCCTGCTTACGCCCGAACATGACATAGAACGCCGAGAACGAATCCATCGCAGAATCGCCCGCGACTTTTACGCGGCATCAGCCCAATCTGAGAGGTGATGAGCATGTTTCTCCAGATTCACTTTCTGACGAGTTACCACGCCACGCTTTTGAACCGCGACGACGCGGGTCTGGCCAAGCGTATCGTATTTGGCGGCGCACCGCGCCTTCGGGTTTCGTCCCAGGCGCAAAAGCGCCACTGGCGCGAGTGGCTGACACGCCAGACAGAGCTCCCGTCGGGAATTCGCTCCCGCCACATCTTCAGTCGGGAATTGAGGAGGCGTCTTTTGGACTCGGGCATCGAGGAAGATTTGGCACAGTCGCTCATCTTTCATTTGGCGAACGGCATCTTTCGGGCAGCCGGGGAGAAAGACGCTATCGACAAGCAGACATTAAGCATGAGGCAGCCCATTTTCTTCGGCAAACCCGAGATCGATTACATGTTCACCCTACTGAAAGAGGCTGCCGACACGGGCGATGAGAAGTCTGCCAAAGCCTATTTGGACGCAAGACTCAAGAGCGGCAAACAGAACTTCACGGCCCTGGTACGTTCCGCTGGTCTGCAAAATCCCGTCGAAGGCCTGGAAAGCGCCCTGTTCGGCCGCTTTGTCACATCGGACATCCTTTCACGCGTCGACGCTCCCGTGCACGTGGCGCATGCGTTTACGACCCACGCGCTTGAAACAGAAGTCGACTTCTTTACCGTCGTGGACGATCTGTTGCAGGATGATGAGACCGGCGCAGCCCACGCCAATGACACCGAGCTGGGGGCCGGCATCTTTTACGGGTACGTCGCCGTCGACGTGCCTCTGCTGGTTTCCAACTTAACGGGCTGTGAACCTTCCGACTGGCAAGAAGCAGATCACGACGAAACGAAATCCGTATTGAATCTCTTGATTCACGCCATCGCAACGGTATCCCCGGGGGCCAAGCTGGGCGCCACGGCGCCGTATGCCCGCGCCGAGTGCGTTCTCCTGGAAAGCGGCACCGCTCAGCCCCGGAGCCTCGCCAA
>CALKAQ010000160.1 GCA_937983075.1 uncultured bacterium
GACAGGAGTATTTGAAAAGCGATGTGCCATACTACCACTTCACCCCAAGGGAACATCCCATACAACGATGAGTAAGAATAGGGGAGCAGCCCAAACGAATAGGGCGAAAGCAGCACGGCCCAAATGGCGTCGTTATCGATGCCGAGCGCTTGCGCGACGGAAAGTGTCGCGACGATGCCGAGAGCTGCAGCGTAACGTATACGTACATTGCCAATCAGACTGCGCAACAACGTGGCAATACCTAACGACAACAGCAACACCGCAACGGTTTGGGCGGTAAAGGCGAGAGCCGCCACAGTCGCAGCCGGCGTCCACATCGATCCGATCAGCTGCCAACCAATCGGTATGATGATTAGGATCCCAATACCTAAGACAGCGACGACCGCTCCCGCACCGAGCGCCTTGCCCAAAACTTGCTCGGTGTTGCGAGTGGGCAAGCTGTTCCAAACATCGTCGAATGACTCGCGCGACTCCCGTGCAAAACCCGCACTGATGACCAAGGTCGCAACAAACGCCGTCAACAACACAGCAAGAGCATCGCCATGCCGCAGGTAATGTTCGATCGGCCCCGCCAAACGAACCGACGACGTTCCAAACACCCCCAACCAAATGACACCAATCCCCAGCCACAAACCGACACTCCGCAAGTATAGACGGGCCTCCAGCTTCGCTATCGCTCGCACGCGGGGATTCATGATGCCATCCCCGCCGCTTCGCTGCCGACCGTTGCCATGTAGCCGTCTTCAAGGGTCGGTGCCACTTGCGTGGCATGTGGAGACGGCCTGCTTGGAGATAAACAGCGTATTTGCAACCCATTGGCCGTTTGCCGCCGCGCCAAAATTCGCACTTCGTTCAGCCGCGACAACTCGCCCGCATCCAGCGTGAGCGACCACACCTTGCCTTCCGCTCGTCTCGCCAAGGCTTCCGGCGTGCCCCGATACACAAGCTTCCCCTGGTTCAATACCGCCAGATCGGTGCAAACACTTTCGATGTCGGCCACGACATGGGTCGATAGGATGACGATCCGGTCACCGCTGATTTCACCCAACAAGTTGCGGAAGCGAATGCGCTCCTCAGGATCAAGCCCTGCCGTCGGCTCGTCGACGATGAGCAGCTTTGGATTGCCAATCAACGCTTGCGCGATGCCAACACGTTGCTTCATACCGCCTGAATAGGTTCCGATTTTATCTCTCGACCGCCGTGACAAGTTGACTTGCTCCAGCACACGGTCGACCTCTTTACGGCGCTCTTTCGCGTCGACAATGCCTTTCAACAGCGCAACGTAATCCAACACTTCCGCGGCCGTAAGGTTGCGATACGTATTGAACGCCTGTGGCAAGTATCCGAGGATTTCCCTCACCTTGTGTGGTTCACGATCCAAATCGAATGAACCGATGCGCACGCGGCCCTTGCTTTTCGGAATGAGCGTCGCAAGAATCCGCATCAACGTCGTCTTTCCCGCGCCGTTCGGCCCGAGAAGGCCAAACATCCCCGTCCGTACCGTCAGATCGATCCCTTGCAGTGCAATGAAATTGCCAAACCGCTTTTCCAAACCTTCGATGATCAGCTCCACTTGGCACAGCCTCCCGCAAAGCGCTGGGGCAAAGCCCCTCACTTGTAGGACGTACGTATCGGATCCAAAGGTTCAGGATTCCGGCTGCCCGACCGCGTCGATTTCCCCTCGGACCGTTTGCAGCAACGCTTGAAAATCTCCCCAGTCGAGCTCGCTCGTTTCCAGCCGGTCGTACGCCAGACCCAACAACCGCTGGACGGCACTCCGACCGTGCGTCTGTTCCAACTGCTGCAAACTCGAGAGCACTTGTGCCGCCAATCGCTCTTCGGCGGTTCTCGGTCGACCGGCCAAGGTCTGCTCAAACCGCTCGCTATCAAAGTCGGTGCCCGCCACAAAATGCGCCCACTGCAGCACGGTGTACTCCGCCAACCCTTTGTGAACGGGGTTTTGCAAGTACGATCGATGTACATGCGGCCGTCCCCAAACGGACTGCAGCAATCCGTGATGCAACCATTCGGTGGCAGCGAAAAACGATTCGACTGTTTGCGTTTGCCTCCACTCTCGCGCCGCTGCAACCGCCGCAACCAATTCGCGTTCGCCCAGCACATGCACCGCCCCCAATAGGGGAGACGTGCGAAGCAACGGGTACCTCCCCAGACGCTCGAGCGGGGACCATCGGTACTCCGTGTAAATATTCAGCAGCCAATCCGGTACGATGATGACGGGTTCCCGTGGAATCGAACGCCCGAGAAGCGCAGCGTAGAATGCGTACAGTTTTTCATACGGTTCGCTGAGTTCAGTGCCCCAGCGCACCAGCGATGAAGCTCCTGCAAGCTGCAAGTCGCCCGCTCGCTCTCGCTCCAAAGGTCCAAAGAAAATGGACACGCCGTCACTGTGGCCGCGGAATGTCGCGTTTTGTCGGCCGTCCGTCTCCTCGCGTTCCCAGTCCGCCAAATTGCTGACAATGGACATGCTTTGCGGACCGCTCCACTGCACCCAGAATTCCGCCGGTGCCGTGAGCATGGGCTCCCCATTCAACCGCAAATATCCGTCTGAGGCATCGACAAGTTGCCGGTAACCCGGCAGCGGATACCACGCCATCAGCGGCGTCAGGTATCCGCCGCGCGCACTGACAAAATGGAACGGACTCAACCTTCCAGCCCACCGATGCCATAAAAACGGGCGTCCCGCATAGGTGATCGTAACCGTGGGAGCCGCATCGTCGCGCAGCTCCATCCACACGACATTCGCCTCCCGTTCCCACCTCGCCACGCTCGGCCCCGCAACATCCAAAACGGACCACTGATGGTGCAACGTCAAGGGAAAACGACCGCCGCCCTCCACCCCGGCCAGCGTCAACGCAGCGACAATATGCCAAACCCCGTCTTCTGCCGCGTTGATCGTCAAGTCATAGGCAATGACAGAAAGCAGCGTCGCCGCGGTGCCCGTTGCGGGCAAACCGCCACTCACAGCGGCCGCCGGAGCGGTCGTGCCGGCATCGTACGCCATCTGCTGCAACACCGTCTGGTCGACGTCGCGCCAATGCCGCTGGTACATGGCAGCCGAAACGCCGGCCAGCGCGACCAAGCACAACACTGCGGCTGCACCCGGATATACGCTCCGAGCAGGATCTCGTCTCCGCTGATACATGACGCCGCCCAATGCAACAAGCGCAAGCGAGGCGCCTATTTGAAATAGAACGTGCCAAAGCACGGCTCGCTCCCATGGAAACATGCCGAAAAGGGACGAATGACCGTACGGGACACCCCCTACGATGTAAGGAGACAACAGAACGCCCCATTGGGTGCTATCATCGAAGTCAAACCGCTGCACGAGTGAAAATGCCAAGATGATTCCGACCCCGACGGCCGCTCGGACCCAGACATTCGGAATCGCGCTGTGCAATGAAGCTGCGATGCCGATACCCAACAGCAAGGCGGCAGCTACTTGAGCAACATATCCGACCAGCGTTGACGCAGCCGATGGCGACCACGCCGTGTCTGAAAGGTACCAAACCACCGGCAGGACGAGCAGCCAATTGAATACAAACACGGCCATCACCGTGCGGGTGCCCCAAATCTTGCCCCAATATTGATCCGCATTGCGCACCGGCAGGCTGTTCCAAATATCGCCGAACGATTCCCGCTCCTCCCGGCCGAATCCCATCGTCACCGCCAAGATCGTGACCAATGCGGTCATCGGCACCGGGACGAAATCGCCGAGGGTGAACAAAAGTTCCGGCGGTGAGGGCCAATGCACCCACATCATCCCCACCAAAGCGAGCCAAACGATGGCCAGGCCGATCCACAATTCCCGGCTCCTCAAGTAGAGCCGGCTTTCCATTCGGGCGATTCCCCACACCTTCGCCTTTCGAAAACGTTCCGACACCACTTTCAAGTTGTCATTTCCCCCGTTTCTTCACGAAGCGCAGCGTTGGGCCGAATGAACACAGACTGTCTCTTTCTAGGACGCTGCGTTCAAGGCCGAAGGTTCAAACCGGCCGCTTCTCATCCGGTTGCACCCCGCGTACCGATGTGGGAGAATGTAGATTGGTTTGGAGGGAATGTGGATGAATCCAGCAGTGCAAGCCATCGGTCTGACCAAACGTTTCGGATCGTTCACTGCCGTCGCCGGCATCGATTTTGACGTTCCCGCAGGCATTTGCTTCGGCATCTTGGGGCCAAACGGTGCCGGAAAGACGACCACCATCCGCATGATTTCCTGCCGATTTCCTCCGGACGGCGGCAGCCTCCACGTCCTGGGCATGGACGTCACTACCCAGGCACAAGCCATCAAGGCGCGCTTGGGCCTTGTGCCGCAAGAGAACAACCTCGACGAAGATCTCACGCTGCTCGAAAATCTTGAGCTGTATGGCCGCTACTTCGGCCTCGAAGGACGTGAAGCGCGCCGACGCGCCTTGGAATACCTCGATTTCATGCATCTCAGCAACCGAGCCAAGGATCAAGTCAAAGCGTTGTCCGGTGGAATGAAACGGCGGGCCATGATAGCCCGCGCGATGATCAACCAGCCCGATCTCATCATTCTCGATGAGCCGACGACAGGGCTCGACCCGCAGTCCCGGGTGCTCTTGTGGGATCGTTTGCGTGATTTGAAAGGCCAAGGCGTCACCTTGCTCTTGACGACGCACTACATGGACGAAGCGCAGCGCCTCTGCGACGAGCTCGTCATCATGCACGAAGGGCAAATCATCGATCGTGCTTCGCCGCAGCAGCTTGTCGAACGCCACGTCGGGCGTTGGGCGGCCGAAATTCAGCTCACCGAAATGGTCACCGTCGCTGCCCTAAAGAATTTGCTGCCCACGGGACTTCGTCACTGGGAGCAAACCGGCAGCATACTGCACCTGTACGCCGACGATGACGAACTTTTGGTAGCGGCGCTGCAGCGTACGCAGCATAGCGGCTACCAAATTCGCCCCGCCAATCTCGAAGACGTTTTCCTCGTCCGCACCGGAAGGGAGATCGACGAGTAGCATGCAACAAGCACAATCGCTTCCTCAGTCGGCAGCACGGCCACAAGTTCGGCGGCGTCTGCACCTGCCGCGCTTTACCCGCCGTTCCACCGCGGTCTGGCTGCACGAATTTCTCTCGTGGCGCCGCTTTTACAAGAGCAGCGTTTTGCTCAACTTCGGCGAGCCCGTTCTCAATTTGATCGCTCTCGGTTGGGGGCTCGGCGCGTACATTTCCCAAATGGGCGAAGTCAGCTTTTTGCAGTTCATCGGGCCCGGGCTTTTGGCCGTCACTGCCATGAACTCGGTGACATTCGACATCTGTTACGAAGGATTCGACCGGCTTCACCGCACGGGATTGTACACGGCCATGACAAGCACGTCCATGGAAGTCGAAGAAGTTGTCGGCGGCCAAATGCTTTGGTCCATGACTCGCTCCGTCTTGTACGGCAGCATCTTTCTGTTCGTATTGCTTTTGTTCGGCTTGATCGAATCCGCCTGGAGCTTCGGAATTATCGTCACGCTGATGCTCAACGGCGCCTTGTTCTCGCTCGCCGGCTTGATCGTCGTCTCAGTGGCAAAAAATTATGAACATCTTTTTTACTACTTCAGCCTCATCATCACACCGATGTTCATGTTTTCGGGTGTCTTTTTCCCGGTCGAACGGCTGCCCGTGTTTTTGCAGTGGTTTATTCAAGCACTCCCGCTGTATCACTTTGTCGAAATGAATCGGGCGCTCGTCAGCGGCCAGGTCGACGCCTCCATATTAGGGCACGTCGCCATCGTTTTGGCGATGATCATGGTGCTGGCGCTGTTTCCGGCACGCTTGCTGCGCAAAACCTTGCAGCGCCTGTAACGGCCGTAACGCTGAGCCCGAGTGAGCCTGCAGTTGCGTTTGCGCCAAAACGGGCACCGATCATGCGATGAGATGACATTCGGGTCAGCAATGAGCGGCTGCCTGAGCAGGCAGCCGCTGACTGCAATCGTCTCCACGCACTTCCAGCGCTGACCGACCCCGCGTCGGCCGATCAGGCCGGCTCACAGCGTACAACGCCGTGCAGCTCCGTCTCGGGCAAAGCCGCGAGCAGCTCGGCGACGGAGCGACCGCCGACACGCAGCTCCGGATCCAACTCCGCCAGCGGCACAAGCACGAACGCCCGCTCCGCCATCCGAGGATGCGGCAAGGTGAGCTCCTCATCGTCCGAAGTCACGTCATCATATACCAATAGATCGATGTCGATCACGCGAGGCCCCCAGCGTTCCAACCGCACTCGACCGAGCTTGGTCTCAATCGCCAAACAGCTGCGCAAAAGCTCCCGCGGCGCCAAGCGCGTCTCGACACGCAGCACCTGGTTGAGAAACCAGTCTTGATCGGTCTTGCCCACCGGCGCCGTGTGATACAATGAAGACTCGCCCGTCACCCGGGTGCCCGGCAGCTCGCCAATGGCCTGGCGAGCCGCTGTCAAATAAGCGGCTTTGTCCCCCATGTTCGACCCGAGACACAAATACGCCACCGCTGCCCGCTGCGATGCTTCAACCGCCATATTCGCCCACTCCTTCGAGCGCCAAACCATCCTCTTTGCTTGCCGCTTCGTGCCCCACTGCCCACTTCACGCCGGATCCCCGCGCACGATCGCATCCGCCACCCGTGCGACCCGACGCATCGCCGCCACGTCGTGCACCCGTACAATGTCCGCCAGCCCCGCAACCGAAAGCGCCACGGTCGACGCGGTCCCTTCCAGGCGTTCGCTGACGGGCAGATCGAGCACCTGACCGATCATCGATTTCCGCGAAGTTCCCATGAGCACGGGGTAGCCTAAACTCCGAAATGCCCGTAGACGGCGCAGAATGGATAAGTTGTGGTTGAGCAGTTTGCCGAAGCCGATGCCCGGATCAACGATAATGTTTTCCGGCCGCACCCCCGCTGCGAGCGCCTTCTCCACGGACTGCGACAACGCGGCAATGACTTCCGGCACTACCGACCGATAGTGCGGATCGATCTGCATCGTTTTCGGCTCGCCCAACATGTGCATGAGGACCACCGGCACATCGAGCCTCGCCACCGTCTCCGCCATCTTCGGGTCGGCACGCAGGCCGCTGATGTCATTGACCATATCGGCCCCTGCTTTCACCGCGGCTTCAGCGACG
>CALKAQ010000161.1 GCA_937983075.1 uncultured bacterium
GACTCCGGTATATGGAGCCCAACCCACAAGATATGCTCCGGTAAACCCCCACCAACCTACTTCCAAATTGTAGCTCCAATGATGATGGTTGGTGGATCCGTGAACTACTAACCTTCCGGGCAATAAAGGCATGCTTCCAGACTGCAATTCACCTTCACATTTAATGACGCGGCGATTGTCTAAAGGAACCGAGCAGGAGAAAAAGTCGTTCTTTCCTTCATTCCAGTAACCAGCGCTATGCAGACTTTGATCAGAGAATAAATGCAAGTTCATGCGAGAAGGCTCAACGGCAGTAATCACAATTCCGCCTTTCTGAGCCAGGGAGCCCGTGGCGGAGTCGACTATTAGACCGCCGCTTATACGATATTCTAATCCTTCATCATTTTGAACGCGAAGCATCCAAACGTAATAGCCGTCTTCTGGCAAGTCGATGACAATGGGTTCATTTGTCGGATATAACATCGGAAAGTATTGGGCGCGGTTGCCTGGAGGTGATATCACGATAAGGCTAATTAACGCGGGCGAGTTGTCTTCCGGGTCATACGCCCTGACTCTAAGCCACTCTGCCCCAGCAATGCTGCTGTCGTTGACCGAGACATCGTGTTCAACTCCGTATTTCCTATCATGAAAGGAAGGTGTAAATCGAAAAGCTGCCGATTCCGGCAAATCGACTGCCGCCGTTTGATACCAATCGCTTTCATATTCCGATGCGCCCCAATACGTTTCTGTCACGTAATGCGTCGTTTCGGTTCGCAACAGAATACCCGTAATCGTTGGGGGAGAAACAGGGAGAGAGTTTGCAGATGCAGGATGATTCGACGCGGAAGCTAAGAGCGCAATTTGTGTGTAAGCTGAAAGCAACGTTGTTCCAACCAACAATGGCATGACTGTTTGTAGAAATGGAAGGCGTTGCATCGACCTGTCTCCCTCTGTGTGGTTAGCCAAAAGCCAAAGCCACGCATGGATTGTATGTGATACCCAGAGGAGGTAAATGTTACCTCGATTCTGCCATCAAAAGTTTCGGCGGATTTTTTACAAATCTCCTTCTTTTGTTGCGAACATCACAGCCACTTCCGAAAAACCTGCCAATCGGGAGATCATCATTACGCGAGTATCCCGTGGCGACAGGGAGTTCTCCCCAAGCCATTGAAACGAATCTTTGACGAGATGTTTGGGACTCAGTGATCCGGCAAGCTGAATCGGGTGGGCGTACAAGCGCTTTTCGGCAGAGTCTTTCCAAGATATGAAATAACCCGCAAAGCCAATAGCCATGCGGGTCTCACACTGGCGCGCCCGGGAGGACTCGAACCTCCGACCTTCAGATTCGAAGTCTGCTACTCTATCCAGCTGAGCTACGGGCGCGGGAGTAAAATATAGCGGCGTTAAGTATACCACAACAGGCCAGAGCATGCAACGCGCTTCCGTAAGCGAAGCTGCCGCAACGATGACAACAATGGCCACAACCGAAATGAGCGGCAATGATTCAATGCACGCTTCCACTTGCCCGCTGAACGTTTTCCGTCGCGAAGAAATACGTCATCACATTCGACACAAGCACAGGCATTTGGGAAGCCAATTAGCGAGTACCGCAAACCAATGCTCCCGAAAGCGAAGTGTCTGCGGCACTCGGTGCTGCCAAAGTGACCAAGCCGTCACTGCGGTTTAACTTCGCCCGGTATTCATTCACCGTCATCCAATATTCAGCAGCCATACCGCAACCTTAAAGTAAATAATCAAGCCTAAAGCATCGACAACCGTTGTAATCAATGGCGCCGAAAACACGGCCGGATCGATACCTAATCGCTTCCCGATCAACGGCAATATTGCACCGGTGGTGGAACCCACAATGACAATGAGCCAAATCGTGATGCCCACAGTGAGACCCAACAGCGACGATTCGCCGAGCATCAGTGCACGCAAGTAGCCGGCCATGGCCATCACGACGCCCAGCGCCAAACTTACCCGTGCCTCCCGCCAGACAACTTTGGCGAAGTCTTTCATGCTCACTTCACCGAGTGCAATGGCACGGGTAATCATCGTCGCCGCCTGAGAACCCGAATTGCCGCCCGTGCCGATCAACAGCGGAATAAAAAACGCTAGGGAAACCACCTGCTCGAGGACGCTCTCAAAATAACGCATGATCGTCCCGGTGAACGCCTCGGCAAAAAACAATACGAGTAGCCAGCCGATGCGGGAACGAAACAACGTGGTGAGCTTCGTCTGAAGGTAAGCGTCCTCAAGCGGAGTCGAACCGCCGAGCAGCTGAATGTCTTCGGTCGCCTCGTCTTGCACCACGTCAATCATGTCGTCGACACTGATGACGCCGAGCAACTTGCCGGATTCGTTCACGACCGGCAGAGCGACAAAATCGTACTGCGTGAGCAGCTGTGCGGCATATTCTTGTTTTGCGGTCGCATCTACGGTGACGACCTTCGTATACATGATGTCGGAAAGCGGCGTGTCTTCCGGGCTCAAAATGACGTCCCGCAGTGACGCCACGCCGACGAGGTGCCCTTTGGCATCGACTACGTAGATGTAGTTGGATATATCGACGTCATGGCCGACTTTGCGGAAATGATTGATGACCTGTTTGGCCGTCCAATGCTCACGGGCTTGCAAATACCGTACGTTGATGTGGCGCCCTGCTGAATCTTCCGGCAGGTTTTGGAACTGGTCGATTTGCGGCCGCTGCTCTTTCGGCACCAGATTAAGGACCACTTGCGCCCGCAATGGGTGCAGCGCTTCCACAAAATCGACGAGGTGGTGCATATCCATTTTGGCCAGCACTTCACGCGCCCGCTCGTCCTCGAGGTCATCAAGCAAGCGATACTGCTGTTCGTATTCAAGGTGTTCCAACGCCTCTGCAGCCATCTCGGCGGGCAGCATGCGAAGCAGCTGGAGTTGCTGATCGTTAGGAAGATTGATCAAAAGATGAGCGATGTCAAACGGCTGCAGTTCGTCCAGCAGCTCTTCCAGGAGCTGCTGCTGGTTGTCGTCGGACAACGATCCTTCGAAAGGCGGAAGCTCGTGGCCTGCTGCAAGCAGAATGTCTTCGATCTGATCAAGTAGATTGCGTGGCATGGAAGATCAACTCCACTCGTTAAAAGTCTGAGCCGTTGTCTACTACTGCCGTCAGGACCCATTGATCTTCCACCGCCTTTCGTACCGCCATTTTTGGGTAAGAAAAAGAGGCCATGTCCCAAAACGGGTGGAGGCCCCCTGTTCGCCGAGCACGTCTCGGTAAAAGCGACCTCCCTCTCGTTGAGTTTTGGCACGGTAGGCCGTAGAACTTGACGTTCAGCCTCATTAGGTTACGCCTTAACCCGGCGAAACCTGTTCACCCATTGGAGTCTCTCGACTTTTCTGGGTAGAGGCCTATGTGCCTATCGTAGCCTCACCTAACAAGGAGTTGCTTCTACCCTACCGCCAGACAGTGAAGCGGTGGGCAGTCTATTGCATTAGGTTGTAAGCATCTCTCCCCTTTAGAATATGCACCCGTTCTCCTGATGTCAACGATAGAATCGGTGCCGACCGCATCCGGAAACGGAGGAAGGCTGCTCTACCCTCCCCCCTCCACCTAGACCACGCAAATGTGATATACTAGGATATCAGCGGGTCTATACCAAAAAGGAGGTCGCGCCCATGGCAGAAAACAAGCGAACGGTCGTCCCCACCGCAACGGCCGAAGACTATCTCGAGCGCATTTATGCCCTGATTAAAGAAAAGGGCTACGCTCGGGTAAGCGACATTGCAGAAGCGCTGCGGGTTAGCCCCTCCACCGTGACCCGAATGGTCCAAAAACTTGATGAACAAGAGCTTTTGCACTACGAACGCTATCGCGGGCTGTCGTTGACCGAAGAAGGCGAACGAGTGGGGCGCTCCATCCACAAGCGCCATAAAGCCCTCGAAGATTTCCTCGATCTGCTCGGCATCCACGACAAAGAAACGGTCGAGCAGGACATCGAGGGCATCGAACATCACCTCAGTCCCAAAACCCTGCTTCGGCTCACCCAGCTCGTCGAATTTTTCGAGCAAAACCCCGATCTTCACGACCGCTATGTCGCTTTCCGCAAAGCCATGGACGAAGCCGAGGGCGAAGACACCGAATCCGTCTGACTCTATGTGCCGAGCGTTCCAAACGCTTGCGGTCGAGCTTGAATTCCATTTGGTTTACCGCACACGCTTTCTGACTTGCTGATTGCCGTCTCCAGCGTAATTCCGCCCGCAAAAGCGACCGGCCAACAAGCGGTTGCAAGCGTAGCTGCCATGGTCAGCGACCCTCGGTATCGATACGACGCTTCAACTCCGCTGCAAAGCGCTCGTCGTCCTCCGGCGTAACGCCAAACGTGCGGGCGCCCGCTGAAATGAGAACAAGCGGCTTGAGGCGCGTTGCGTAGAGCTGCAAGTTCGGTCCCGCCTGCTTCCAACCGTAAGAACCCCAATGAAGACCGGGCATGCCGATGCCGAATAGTCGCAACGGAACGCCTTCAGGGTTGGCAATTCTTACCCCCGTGATTTTCGCATAAGGAATTTTAACGGGCCTCCACGAACCGTGAATCAACACCGCATCGTCTGTGAGCTCATAGGCGATATTCCGGCTGACCCGAAAGATGTAGAAGATCAAAACGACGACGATGCCGGCGGTCAACAAAACGAGAAGCAGCAAGGCAATGAACGGTCCTGATCCTCCGCTTCGAACCGGTTGAAACGCACCCGTCGCCCCGCTTTCCACGGCGGCCAGGAAAGCTTGCGGATCCTGCGGGCTAATGCCCCACTTTCCACTTTCCGTTTCAATGACGAGTAGCGGCGTCAGTGACGTCGCAAACAGTGTAATTCTCCCCGTCTCTTCGAACGACCAGCGCCCTTCTTTGAGGCCGGGAACGTTGGTGCCAAAAATGCGCCGCCCCCGAGTGGGCTGCTCAATCAACTCGACGGCAGTAATTTCGGAGCGGTCAATGCGGGTTTTCTTGAGCCCGTAGGTAATGACGACTTCCGACGGAGTGATTTCATAAACAAGCGTCCTGGCGCCGAGCGTCGTGCTGACGGCAATCCAGATGGGCCACAGCACCGCTGCGAGCAAAATCACCAGCAAAACGCGGACGGCCCAATGCATTGTCGCCTTCGGTGGATGAAAAAGCACCGTGACACCTCCATCCTCTGCACATCGCAATGTTCGTCATATACAGCATTGATCCTCGTTTTCCCGGCAGCTCCGGGAAAATTTTTGGGAAGGAAAGGCACGGCCGGCCGAACACTCATATAGTTTCAACCCTTAAATTGATTCAGTGCGATCTGCGAAAGCGACGCGCAAAGCAGCGAACACATCGGGTGGGTCGCGGAAAGCTGGTCGGGCGGACCGCTTCTCCGGTAAAGTGAAGGGATTTTTGTAGGAGAGCACCGCCATTTTGTGCACATATTCACGAGCCTCCCGCATACACTCACTCTTGGTGTATGAAAGGGAGGTTCGTGGCTGTGCTGAAGGACATTATTCTCTGCATCGCAATTTTTGGCATTGCACTTCTTCCCAACGCCTTGCAGTCATGGAAGGGGCACCGTTAACGGCCCTCTTCCATGATCTTTTCCATTACCCGAATCGTCCCGAGATGTAATCTTCCGTACGCCGATCCGCCGGTTGCGTGAAAAGCGTCCGCGTTGAGGCCATTTCAATCAGCTCGCCGTTGAGGAAAAACGCCGTTTCGTCGGAAACGCGCACGGCTTGCTGCATGTTGTGCGTGACGATGACAATCGTATAATCGCCTTTCAAATCCATGATGAGCTGTTCAATTTTCGCCGTCGCAACGGGATCCAAAGCCGACGCGGGTTCATCCATCAAGAGCACCTTGGGCTCCAGGGCAAGTGCCCGAGCAATGCAAAGCCGCTGCTGCTGCCCGCCCGAAAGCGTCAAGGCTGAATCGTGGAGACGATCTTTCACTTCGTCCCACAAGGCGGCTCGCTTCAAGCTGTTTTCAGCGACTTCCGCCAAAACCCGTCGGTCTTTGATCCCTTGCCGACGCAATCCGAAGACGACATTTTCAAAAATGCTTTTCGGAAACGGATTCGGTGTTTGAAAGACCATACCGACACGCCGCCTGAGCTCCACGACGTCAACCTGCGGGCTGTAAATGTTCTCGCCCAGCACGAAGACGCTGCCTGCAACGACGGCTTCCGTCAAGTCGTTCATCCGGTTGAGGGTGCGCAAAAACGTCGATTTCCCGCAGCCGGACGGTCCGATCAGCGCCGTCACTTGTCCGGTCTTGATTTTCAACGATATCCCTTTGAGGGCATGAACAGTTCCATAATAAACGTGCAGACCCTGCACGGAAATCGCGTGAGCCGGTGCTTGAGTCACCTGCATGGACCACCTGTCCGGCGGCGTTCTCACGGCATGTGCAAACGAACGGTTCGTCATCGGTTTTCCTCCTCCGCTGCGGACGAGCATGCTGCCGTCACTCCATCACCCCATGCGCCCCTCGATGTACGCCTGAGTCCGTTCATCCTCGGGGCGTGTGAATACACGGCTTGTCGGCCCGAACTCGACCAACTCGCCATGCAAGAAGAACGCGCAGCGGTCGGACACCCGGGCCGCTTGCTGCATGTTGTGCGAAACCAATACGATGGTGAGATGTTTTTTGAGCTCAACCATCAGCTCTTCAATCTTCCCTGCGGAAAACGGATCGAGCGCCGACGTCGGCTCATCCATCAAAAGCACCTCGGGACGCACGGCAAGGGCTCTCGCAATGCAAAGACGCTGCTTTTGCCCTCCGCTCAGCTGGTAAGCCGGCTGGTTCAGCCGATCTTTGACTTCGTCCCACAAACCGGCCTGCTGCAAACTCTCTTCGGCCCTTTCACGCTGCTGCTTGCGAGAAAGCCCGTGGCCTTTCAGCCCCCACATCACATTGCCGATGATCGACAACGGAAACGGATTCGGACGCTGAAACACCATCCCCACGCGCCGGCGCAGCAGCATCGGATTGACAGCCGCACCGTAAACGTCGTGTCCGTCAATGAGCACCCGACCTGTCGCCCGAAACCCGGCTGCGTGGTCATTCATTCGGTTGAGCGTGCGCAAAAACGTCGTCTTGCCGCAACCGGACGGACCGATCAATGCGGTGATCGCATTGCGTGGGATCGAGAGGTTGATGTCCTTCAGCACGGCGTGATCGCCGTAGTAAGCGTGCAAGTTTTCGGTGACAACCATCGCTCGTTCGAATGTTTCCGCGGGGCGAACGGTCATCGGCATCGTACCCGATGAGACCGTTACACGCACTCTCAGCGGACGCTGAAAGCGGGCGGTCGCTGACATGCGTTCTTCAACTTCGGCGATCGTTTTGGCCATCCGTCAGTCTCCTTTATGAGCGTTCCACATACTTCGAACGGGCTGCGGTACGCGCCACGACGTTGAGAACAAAAATGATCGCAATGAGCACAAGGGCACCCGACCACGCTTGGGCGTTCCAGTCGTCAAAAGGCGCAATGGCGTACGTATACACTTGCACCGTCAGCGTGGAGATCGGCTGATCGATGCCGCTGTGCCAAAAGCGGTTGTTCAAGGCGGTGAACAACAGCGGTGCGGTCTCGCCCGAAATGCGGGCGGCAGCGAGCATAATACCGGTGACGAGTGCATTCCGCGCCGCACGCATGACAATGCCCAGCGTCACCCGCCATTGCGGCTGTCCGAGTGCGAGCCCTGCTTCCCGCAAGTCATGGGGCGTCGCCGCCAGCGCTTCTTCCGTAGTGCGGCAAACGAATGGAATCAAGATCATCGCCAAGGCAACCGCTCCCGCAATGGCCGAAAACCGCTGCATAGGCAGTACGACGAGCGTATAAGCGACAATCCCGACGACGATCGATGGAATCCCTTGCATGACGTCAGCGAAAAAGCGCACACTCCGGCCCAGCCGGCTTTGGCGTCCGTATTCCGCCAAATACACGCCGGCCAACACCCCGATCGGCACTCCGATCAGCACCGCGAGCCCTACCACGATGCCGGTTCCGACGATGGAGTTGGCCATGCCGCCGCCCGATGCGCCCACCGGAGCAGGGAGCTTCGTCAGGAAATCCCAATTGATCGCGCCCGCACCTTTGTAAATCAAATAGCCGAGGATGCTCACCAACGGTATGACGCTGATGGCGACGCAGACCATGGTCAAACCGCTCATCAGGCGATCCGCCAGCTGCCGGCGTTTTCTGCTGCGCGCTGCGCTGTGATTTGTCTTGCTCATCGGCGTCGCCCCCCGGCATGGCTGATGCGGTTGACGAGCAGCCGCGCTCCGACGTTCAAAAGCAGCGTAATGCCGAACAGTAGCAGGCCGAGTTCGATCAACACGCTCAAATAAAGCGAGCTCGACGCTTCGGCAAATTCATTCGCGATCAAGCTGGCAATCGTCTGCGCCGGCATAAAAAGCGAAGTCGAGATGGTCGGTTGGTTGCCGATGACCATCGTCACCGCCATGGTTTCCCCCAGCGCCCGCCCCAGGCCGAGCACGATGGCGGCGATGATCCCCGACTTGTTGTACGGCAAAACGGCGTGGCGGATCATCTCCCAACGCGTCGATGCGAGAGCGAGGCTTGCCTCCCGCTGGTGGTTGGGGACGGCGTGAAGCGCTTCACGGGTGAGCGATGTCATGATCGGCAAAATCATGATGGCGAGAATGATGCCGGCGGTCAGCATGCCGTAGCCAAACGGCGGGCCTTGAAAGAGGGGCAAAAAGCCGAACCATGAGGTGAGATGGGGCTGTATGGAACGCACCAGCGGCACGAGCACAAAAATTCCCCACAACCCGTACACCACGCTCGGGATGGAGGCCAAAATTTCAATGAGAAACTCAATGATGCGGCGGATGCGGCGCCCCGCAATCTCCGTCAAATAGATGCTGACACCCAAACTGATCGGCACCGCGATCAGCAAAGCGAGCAGGGACGAAATCACGGTCCCCCATATCACGGGCAAAGCTCCGAACTCTTCGAACACCGGATCCCAGGTCGTGCCCACAACGAAGCTCCACCCGAAGTGCCTGACGGCCTCCCACGAGTTGAGCGCCATTTGCACCACGTAAATGGCGGCAAGCGCCAGAACGGAGGCGGCCGCAAGCGCCGTGATGCCCCGAAATAACGCGTCGCCGACGTGTTTTCGCCGAATGTCTTGTGGCGACGGCGGCGCTGGGCGAGATCTGCTTTTTTCAGTTGCTGCGTGACTCGTCATCTGTACCGTTCTCCCATCTATCTAGACGAATCCCCCGCCGCTCTCGGGCCCCCGGCCAGGAGTCAGGGCCGGGGACCCAACCGACGTAGATGCTTGGTCGACAGCTTTAGCGATTCAGCAAAGGCTGTCCGTTGTAGACCAAACCGGCGAGCGTCTCTTCCAAGCTTTTGACCACGGCATCCGGAAGCGGTGCATAGTTGAGCTCGGGCGCAAAGCGCTGGCCGTCGTGGATCGCCCACCAGAGGAATTCGGCCAAATGCTTGCCCTTTTCATGATCCCAAGCATCCTGATAGACGAGCAGCCAAGTGAACGTAGCGATGGGGTACGCATCCTTGCCGCTGCCGTTCACGATGGACACCCGGTAGTCCGGCGGCATTTCCACACCGGCCGCCGTCAAGCTGGCACCTTCCAGCGAGGGCAGCACGAAGTAGCCGTCTTTGTTTTGCAGGGCGGCTTGAGCCAAGTTGTTCTGCTCAGCGTAGGCCTGCTCAACATAACCGATGGCACCGGGCGTCTGACGCACCAAGCCGGCTACGCCTTCATTGCCGCGGGCACCGAGGCCGGTCGGCCAATTGAGCGACCGCCCTACGCCCACTCGCTGCGCCCACTTTTCGGAAACCGCAGACAAGTAGTCGCTGAACGTGTAGGTGGTTCCGCTGGCGTCGGCACGCCGGGCGACGATGATATGCGTATTCGGCAGGTTGAGATCGGGGTTCAGCGCTTGAATTCGCGGGTCATTCCAGCGGGTGATTTCGCCGAGGAAAATGTCCGCCAACACCTCCGGAGTGAGTTTGAGGCCCGACTGCGGAACGCCGGGAATGTTGTATACAACGGAAACAGCGCCGATGACCGTCGGAATGTGCACAATGGGCCGCTCCGCTTGAGCGAGCTCTTCGTCGGTCATGGGCGCATCGCTGGCACCAAAGTCAACCGTGCGGCTGAGCAGCTGGCGGACGCCGCCACCGCTGCCGATCGACTGATAATTGATTTGTACGCCTGTCTCACGGTAGTATTCGTCAAACCACTTGGAGTAAATCGGGTAGGGGAACGAAGCACCTGCCCCCGTCAGCTGGACGGTTTGAGCTGAAGCGATGGGCAGCGAAAGTGCGAGGAGCAAAGTGACGAGAAACGCAATTCCCAACGAACGTGATGCCATTTTGAACACCCTTCCGCGTTGGACTGATCGGGCTGCAGCCGACTCCAGTCTAGCTCGGTTCATTATTACTTTGGTTAGACGCGGATTAGGATTTCATTAAGATTGCGTTAGAAAAAGCGGCGGCTTGTTGGGAGATTGCGTTGGAGATTACGTTGAAGAAGGCTGAGTCGCAGGCAATTCGACAGTAAAGGACGTGCCTTTCCCGAGCTTGCTGTCGACCGAAACTTTGCCGTTGTGCGCGTCGACAATGTGTTTGACGATGGACAAGCCTAGTCCGGTGGCGCCGGTTGCGCGGGAACGCGCCTTGTCCACCCGATAAAAGCGCTCAAACACCCGCGGCAGATCCGCCGGCGGAATACCGATCCCGGTATCCGCAACGGTGAATGACACTGTTGTGCCGTTGGCCCGACCGCTGACGACGACTTTGCCGCCCGCCGGCGTGTATTGAATTCCGTTGATGACCAAGTTGTATACGACTTGTTCGATTTGTCCAGGGTCGCATTCCAGCCGCAAGTCAGGCGGCACAAAATTGCTCAAAGATACGCCGGCACGTTCCGCCTGATCCCGCAGCTGCGTCAGCACACGCCCGACAACGTTATGTAAGTTGACGCCTTCAAATTGCGGCGCGGCCCGGCCGGATTCAATGCGAGACAAATTGAGCAGATCTTCAACCAGACGCTGCATGCGCCGCGCTTCGCGGACAATGGCCGTCAAAAACCGCCGGCGCTGCTCTTCATCATCGGGCGGATCTTCGAGCAGCGTCTCCGCATAGCCGAGAATGGAGGTTAACGGACTGCGCAGTTCGTGCGACACATTGGCGACAAATTCCCGGCGCATACTCTGCAACCGCTTTTCGAATTCGAGCTCGGCCAGCGACAAGACGACGGCTTCTACGTTTCCGTCGCTTGTGGAAGGCACGACGATCGGAATGATGCGCGCCTCCATGTCGAGCTGATCCGCACCGATCTTGACGGTAGCCCGTTGAACTTTTCCCGTCTCCAGAGATCGCTCGATCGCACGATCCAATCCGATGCTGTTGATGAGTTTGGTAATTTCCTGGCCGACAGCGCTGTCTTTCGCCACCCGAGTCAACTGAGCCGCTCGCTGGCTCATCCAGCGGATCTGTTTCTCGGGCCCTAAGAAAAACAACACATCGTCGCTTAAGTCCACAACGGCCCGCAGCGTGAGTTCAGCCAAAGACGAAGATTGCGTGCCTTCGGCGGACGGTTTGGGAGCAGAACCGTTAGCCATCGCCCTTCTCCTCTCTTTTCCCGCCTCGCCAACGGTATCCCATCCCTCGCACGGTTTCCAGCCACATCGGATTTGCGGCATCATCGCCCAATTTCTCGCGCAAATAGCGGACATACACATCGACGACCCGCGGATCGCCGACGAAATCTTGACCCCAAACCCGGTCGAGCAGTTCATCACGGGACCAAACTTTGTCCGGCCTTTCAACGAACACCTGCAACAGCGCAAATTCGGTCGGAGAAAGCTGAATGGGTTTCGATGCCAGCCGAACCTTCTTGCGCACGAGATCGATTTGCAAATCGCCAAAGACGATTTGCTCCGTCGGCGCTTCCGCACTGTCGCCAGTTCGGCGCAAAAGCGCCCGCACTCTGGCGACGAGCTCCCGCGGATTGAACGGCTTGGTCACGTAGTCATCCGCGCCGATTTCGAGGCCGACAATTTTATCGATATCATCCGCACGTGCCGTGAGCATCAACACCGGTACGTCGCTGTGTCGGCGAATGCGGCGGCAAACCTCGAAGCCGTCCATGTCGGGAAGCATCAAATCGAGAATGACCAGGTCCGGCTGCCTGTCCTTGGCCAGACGGTATCCGTCCAACCCCGTATCGGCCAGCAACACTTCGTAGCCGGCACGGCGCAGATGATATTCCACCAGCTCGAGAATGCCCTCTTCGTCGTCGACAACGAGCACATGCTTACGCGGAAAAGGCTTCGCCGCCGTCTGTTCCGTCAACGGTTGCTTCTCCTTTCATGATGTCACCCGCCTCCGCCCCGAGTATACCGCGCTCACAAATTTTTCACCATCCACAAATCGCAGGACACCGCCAAATATGAAGAGGCTGCCGCATTCGGGCAGCCCCTTTTCCTCAGGAACGCACCTCGACGTCAGCGGCGGCCCCGCAGGAACACGACCAATCCGCCGACCACGACACCGATGGCAACCGTCCAGCCCCAGGCAAAGCCGCCGGCGTCCTCTTCGGACTCACTTGTGGCAGCCTCTTGCTGGGTTGCCGTGCCGGACGTATCGGATGTCTCTGCGGATTCTTGCTGCGGCGCGGCTGCTGGATCGCCGGCCACCGTAAATTTGAATTGCCCGTTCGTCGTGTGCGTGTCGATGGACAGCACTTGCCATTGCACAGTGTATTCGCCGGGCGGCAATTCGCCGCTCAGAGGCACGGTGATCGTTCGTGTAATTCCGGTTTGGGCAATGGGCTGAGCGACATTTTGCCCGTTGGGTCCGGTGACCGTTACACGACTGAAGGCCACTTCGATGGGCTCCGTAAACGAAAGCCGCAGTTCTTTCGGCGGCGTTTGCAGCGTACTTCCCTCAGCCGGAGTTGCGGACTCCAAAAACGCGTGCGACCAGCCGACTCCGGTCAGCAGCAAAACGGCCAGCGCCGCGCCAACGCAGGCGGTGAGCAGTTGCTGCAGACGACCGATGCTTGACGTTCTGTAAAACAAAGGTGATCGCCTCCTCAGTTTGCACCCGATGCCGCTGAACCCATGACGACGACAAGAATGCCTCACCGCGGTGGGAGCCGACGATGAGGCATTCGCAAACAGCTTTGCCAAACGTTGAGCTATGCCCGACTTATTTAGTTGCGGGCCGGAAAAGTGATCGATTCAATCGGATGCACTTCATGGAGTTCGAAGGTTTCGTCAAAAGGTACGCCGTTGATTTCGCCCCATACGCGAACCTTGTAAATTCCGGGGACGGTCAAGACAAAATCAGCCGTATACTGACCGGGTTGTCCATAGCGGGCCCGAATGGGCAGCTCCTTTTTTTCTTTGCCATCCGGCGAAATGATCTCAGCATACAAATTGTTCTCTTGGAACGGCACCCACTCACCGTCCGGCGTGCGGATAAACAGATCGAGGCCGTTCAACGTGTTCGTGTAAGCCGGCTCTACAGCATAACCCACGGTGACATAATACTCATTGTCGCCGATCAGCCGCGATTCGTGTCCGAGAACGTTGACCCCTACGAGCACACTCATTGCGGCAACGACAGCCAATATAACAATGCGAGAAACCTTGCGTACCTGCACCCAGGTCATCCTCCCCCAAAAATGATTCCGCCCGGCTGGGCAAGTCCACACTAGGGTACTCGCATTATAACAAACCAGATCCTTTATGGAAAATGACGAATGTCCTTCATTCCTGTGGATTGCAGACAAAAGTCACTGGTATTTTTCGTACGCATCCGACAAACCTCTTCCGAAGAGACAAAACAAATACGCCCACCCCAATTGAGCAGCTCCGAGCCAATCAGAATGGACGCGACAACCCAACCCCCAAGTTTTGCCTAGCTCAGCAAGCGAGGCACAATATATCCGATCAACAAGCCGAACAAAACGCTGGCCGATATAATGTAGAGTTGTATTTGTTGGCGCCTTCGAAGTCCTCGCCGACCTCCATATCCCATAGGCACTACCCCCGTAAAGCGATTTGGCGGGTCGTCAGCCTATTTTGCCAAAAGGGCGACGGTCCCTCTTTGTGAAGTTAGTTACGAAAGGGATTATTCATCCTACTCTTGGATTCCTTCTTGAATTTCATACGAAGTTTCACCGCTGCGCTTTCGCCGCCACGGCATGCAGCAGCAAACTCGCAGCCAAAACCGACAGCGGAACAGCGTACAATCCGAAATGATCGGCCAACAGTCCACCAGCCAAAGCACCGACCAATATCGTCCCCGCCTCTACCGACTCAATCCGCCCCAGAGCGGTGCCCCGTTGGCCTTCCGGCACGTGTTCCGTGACGAACACGTTGCACGCCGTGTGGACAAACGTGCTCATGGGGATCAAGTAGGCGGCACCGACCGTCCACGGCGAACGCACGGCCATTAAAGCGTACATTCCCGTATATCCCCAGGCGGCGAACCTCAACAGCGCTCGCCAGCCGCGCTTGCGGCCAAAGTCGGCCATGAGGCCGTACACAGCCATGGAAACGAGGGTCGACGCCGAAATCACCGCCCCGTACAAATGCAGCGGTCCGCCGACCTCTTTCGTGAAATACAGCCCGAACATGTTCGCCACCGCTTCCCAGCCGAGCGACGACACCAACACAAACGCGAGCAAGCTCAGCGGCAGCACCCTGCGCCCGCTGCCCCTGGCCAAACGCGCAGCCGCTCGTCGCAGCGCTTGAAATTCACTCAAAGCAACCGCCGCCGGCATATCCCGCGTGAAAACGATCACCACCAAGGCACACACCGCCAGGGCGCCGGCCATCCAGCGCATGAGCGGCACCAATGACGCCACTTCGTCCATGGCCAGCCAACCGACCAGTCCCGCCGTGACAAAATAGCCACACGCTTCCCATTGATGCCAGCGTGCGAGGCGCAGCAGTCCTTTTGCTGGCTGCTGCAACGTCAGCCACGAGCGAGCAACCGGATTGAAGGCTGAAAACGGGATCGCCGACAGCGCAGTGAGCAAAACGATGCTTTCCGTCTGCGTTATCGACGGCAAAAGCGCAAGCAGCACGCTGTACGCCAACAGCCCCATAACCACATACGAGCGCTGGCTGCCTGCCGCGTCGGCTCGCCGCCCCCAATGCGGTGCCATGATCAAGCGGATGAGCGCTGGCGTCGCCGGCATGAGACTGATCAGCCAGTAGCGTGTTTCGCCAACATAACCGTCGAGATACAAAGGAAGATAGGAAAAAAGCAAAACGTCCGCTCCGGCACGCATAAACACGCTGACGTATAGGGCCCGAACGGCAACCGCCCTCCCTTCGCCGCTGCAGTTCAAGTAAGGAATACTTGAAAGAAGGTCGGTTTAACACTCCATGGCCGCCGGCGCCGGCCGTTTTGGCATGGCTCCCTCACTGTGGACATAGGGATAAACAGCAGTCCGATGTCATGTTGGAGTAGGGGGAATTGGACGGTGAATCGAGCCGAAGCGGCTGCAAAAGTGATTTTGATTCGCCTGCCGCGTGGAGTCCGCACCGCATTCCATGTGTTCAAAAGCCGCGTCGGCGTCGCTGTTTGTCTCGCTCTGCTGCTCAGCTACGCCGCGTTCCACGATCGGGTTTACAGCGACTTTCATTGCGGCATGCCGGCGCTTCGGCCTGTATCGCTTACGGAAGGCGAATTGTACGGAAGGGTGCATGAGCCGGATTTGCCATGGTTCGGGCAGCCGCCGGAAGAGCTCCTCCGGCTCAAAGAGGAACTGGGCATCAAACGCTACCTCGTCGGTTTTCGAGCAACCTTGTTGGAACCGTTGTTCGACGAGATCACCAACATTCGCGTGGCCGCCGAATACGTCGCCGGCTCAGTGGTCCATCCCGGAGAAGTGTTCTCGGTTCTCAAGACCATCGGACCGTATACGGAGGAGCGCGGATACCGTCAAGGCCCATCTTACATGGGAGGACGCGTCGTGCCTACCATAGCCGGAGGCGTCTGCAAAATTTCGTCCGTCTTGTACAACGTCGTGATTTTGAGCGACCTGCCAGTAGTCGAGCGGCATCCCCACAGCATGCAGGTGCCCTACTTGCCGCCGGGACGTGACGCCACCATCGCGTGGGGCGCCAAAGACTTTCGCTTTCGCAACGGCCGCGAATCGCCGCTGATCATCTGGGCCGAAATGACGGACGATACACTGTACATTGCGTTCTACGCCGACTTCGACTTGCCGCGGGTCGAGTGGCAGCACGAAGAGATCAAACGAACGCCGTTTGAAACGATTCGACGGCCGAATCCCGAATTGCCTCCCGGTGAAGAAGTCGTGGTGATCGAAGGTTATGACGGGGTCACCGTGCGTTCGTCCATCACGGTTACGTACCCCGGTCAATCACCTGAAGTGCGCATGTTAAGCACAGACACCTACCGGCCGATGACTCGGGTGATCGAATACGGGCCGCAGTAGAGCCACAGGAGGTTTT